>JBAUJE010000346.1:0-59814 GCA_049683475.1 Coleofasciculaceae cyanobacterium
CAAACTGAAGCGACCCACTCCTGAAACTTTTCGTTTAGCGATGGAAGCAGCAGGAGATAAGGAGTTTATTCAGATGCGTAAAGGAGATAAACTTCTAGAAACAATTATTGCCGTTGCTCCTCTTTTAGGTCTACTTGGTACGGTAACAGGTCTAATTGCGACCTTCGGCAATTTAAACATTGGTGGCAGTGGTTCTGCTGCTGATGCTTCTAAAGCAGCTGCTGGTATTGGTGAAGCCCTCCTAACAACTGCTGCTGGCATGATTGTGGCAATTATCGCCCTTTTAATTTTTCGGACTTTTGTAACTTTTCAGTCTCGACAAATCGACTATTTTGCTGAAGTTGGTAACGAACTAGAACTCATCTATCGCCAAGTTTGGTACGAATCATCTTTTGATAACCAAACTCTACCCTTGCAAGATTCAGCATCTTCTCTGTCTTCTTCACAGTTAAGCTAAAAGTAATTTTTGCAATTGATAAAGATATTATTATAATCTTTCTGAATTTGGTTAAGCACATCAATTTTATGCTCTTGTTATATACTCCCTAAAACTCTTCAAATTTTCACAACACTAGATAAAGAATTACTATATTTAAGTTAATAAATGCGATTTAAAACTAATAAAAAAGGTTCATCAGTACCAGAAGTAAATCTGGTGCCAATGATGGATGTTCTGATGTCAGTTTTGACATTTTTCATCATTACATCTATGACCTTGACAAGCCAGAGACTAGGAAATATAAGCTTACCTGGTGCTGAGGCTGGAGTCAATGAGCAGAAAGCACCGAAGCAATTGGTGGTAGGACTTAATAAGCAGGGTCAGATTTTATTAGATAACAAAACAACTACTAGAGTCCAACTGGCAATAAAAATGCGCTCTTTTCTCAAAGAAAACCCTCAAGGAGCAGTAGTTTTAAAAGCAGATCGAGACTTAGTATACCAAGATGTGATGCAACTTCTCAAAGAAATGGGAGATGTTGGAGGCGATCGCGTCTCTCTGTCAATTACAAAAAATTAGCTATTTGCTTGTAGCAAATGAATGTTTTCTCCTAGTCCTCTCTCCCTAATAAATATGCGATTTAAAAAGCAGCAACAGGAATCATCTATCCCTACCGTTGATTTAATTCCCATGCTGACTGTGATGATGGGAGTTTTAGCCTTTTTTGTCGTTGTTACTACCACCATGACAGTAGAGCAAGGGGTAGATATTCAGCTACCCAGCGGTGAAGAGGAAAGCTCTATCACCCCAGAACAACCAGAACCATTAATTGTTGATTTAAACCCCCAAGGTCAAATTGTACTCAACAATCAACCCATAACTCCAGAGCAACTAGCAGGAGAAATGAAAGTCTATTTAGATGTGAATGCCCAAGGAGTCATACTACTCAAAGCTGATCCTAAAGCACCTTACGAGAAGGTTGTCCAGTTACTAGGAAAAATGCAGGATTGGGGAGGTGAAAGAGTTTCTCTGGCAGTAGAAAGTTAATGGAAAAATTAGTCCGGATGCTGGGCAAAATTATCTCAATCACTACTCTTTGCGCCAGTTATACCTTACTTAAATTTGTCAAAACTTTACTAGATAGGAGAACCTTTCAAAACTAAAATTGCTGTTCCAGGTGTACCTTCTTCAACAGGTACAAGAGAAAGATAGCCAGTAAAAGAGTTTTGACTTACTTGGTAAACAGGGCCACCAGCATACTCACCGGCTGGGGTAACCACGAAGCCATTACTTTCTAAAGCACTTTGGAATGTGCTTCCTAATTCTTCTGGATTTGTACCAGAAAGCTTACCTAAATCAGTTTGATATACACCCTCAAATTTACTTCTAATTGCATCAGAAAGTTGTCCTGTTAAATCTATGTCTATAGCCCCTTCTAAAATCGCTCTAAACGCTCTTGCTTCAGCTGTCTCTACCCCAATACTCTTTAAGGAGGCTAAGTCTACTACATCAGGAGCTACCAAAATCACTGTATTTTCTTCTCTTCCAATTAAGTGTAGAACTTGGGATTCACCACCTTTAGAAACTTTGTAGATACTCAAGTCCTCTCCTTGGTTAATGGGTTGAGGAACCTCAAAACCTTCTTCTGGTAACTTGGTCACGTAAAAGTTGGACACCTGAGCAAGTTTATCTACCGTATTGTAAGCCGCAGAATCAGCTTCTCCTGAGAGCATACCTAGAGAACCGTTTTGAGCACCCGGATAAATCGGAAAATTAGCAAAAGGGTCTTGTTCGACAGGAGTAGGAGATTCTGACGCTTCCGGTGTGGGCGTGAGCGTAGGAGTTTGTGTTGGTTCAGGAGTAGGAGATGCAGATGTCTCTGGTGTTGGTTCAGGCGTAGGAGTAGGAGTAGGGGTGGGTGTTGGCGTAGGAGTTGGAGTCGGTGCAATAACTGGAGTTGACGTAGGTGTCAGTTTTTGCCGAGGTATTGCTGGTACAGCTGACTGTGGTCTAACCCTTGGTGTAATTGCTTGAGGAGTTGGTTTAGGAGTAGGAGTGGAAGTGGCTTGAGGCGTGGGTTTAGGAGCTTCTTTTTTCTTCTCTTTAGGAGAAGGTGCTAACTGAGTAATTTTAATTTGTTCTTCTTCTTTAACTGGCTCTGGCTTTTCTGATTCAGATGGTACTGGTAGCGTTAAAACCATGCCATGCAATCCCAAGGAAATTAACAACATGGGTTGAAATAGTACTTGTATGGCAGGAGGTGAGTTTTTTAGAAAGTAGGGCAGATTCATTTTTTTAATTTAATTAAGTAGTAAGTTTATGCCTAAGAAGGGTTATGATTCTTGGTATAATTGGAAGTCCTAGTATCCTCGTAAACGCTTAGCCTATACATATGATTTCTGCTAGGCTACTGCCGATTGAAGGTTAGCTGGCAGCTAGCTTTTTAAGAAACTGTTTATTTTGTAAATCTCAGCACGGCAATTCACAGCTCGAAGCTGATTGACTGCTTCTAGATTTAATAATCTAATCAAATATCAAGAATTAATTTGACTGTAAGCATTTTTAATAACATAACCTACTGCAAATCATAGGTAATACTAACATAGTTTGTTGCATTTCTTTTAAGAAAATACTATTAATCAATTCTTAATCTAGTTTTAATTAAAAAATATTGTTGCTATAAACTTTTGATAAATTCCAATAATAAAAATCAGCTTATCTTAGTCAGAGAGAATCTATGATGTCGTTAACTATATAAGCTTCCCAAGGACTAAGGTAAAATGACTTTATTTGCAGGTAACCTGCGCCGTGTTGTCACAGTTTCTGTGGCTACAGCAGCACTCTCTTTCAGTTCTTTTGGAGCGATCGCTCAAGCCCTAACTCTTAATGGCGCAGGAGCATCTTTCCCCAAGCCTCTTTACGATCGCTACTTTTCCGAATACAAGGATAAAACAGGTACTCAGGTTAACTATGAAGCCATTGGCAGCGGCGGTGGCATCAAGCAATTTATTGCTGACACCGTTGACTTCGCTGGTAGTGATGCTCCTCCTAAAGACAGCGAAATAGAAAAAATGGGTAAGGGTCTGTTGATGGTTCCCACTGCAGGTGGCGCTGTGGCCGTTACTTACAACATCCCTGGCGTTTCTAACCTCAAGCTATCCCGGGAAACCTTGCCAGCTATTTTCATGGGTGAAATTACCCGTTGGAATGATGCCAAAATTGCCCAAGATAACCCTGGCGTTAACTTGCCTAATAGACCAATCAGAGTAGCAGTCCGTTCCGATGGTAGTGGTACAACTTATATTTTTACTGAACACTTGAGTGCCATTAGCCCAGAATTCAAAGAGAAAGTGGGTGCAAATAAAGCTCCTAGTTGGCCAGGTAACACAGTTGGTGGAGCTAAAAATGCTGGTGTAGCCGCTGTCGTGCAGCAAAATGAAGGTGCGATCGGTTACGTTCAAGCTGACTACGCTGTAGAAAACAATCTCAAAACTGCCAATATTGAAAACAAAGCAGGCGATTTTGTTGCGCCGACCTTGGCTAATGCTGATAAAGCATTAGAAGGTGTAGAGTTTAACTCAGACTTCACCACAAAAAATGCCCAAGATCCAGACAGTGGTTATCCCATTGTTGGTGTGACTTGGCTATTAATTAAAAAGGAATACGATAATCCTGAAACAGCAGCCGCCATCAAAAACATGGTTCAGTGGATTCTCACTGACGGTCAAGATATCAACAGTGAGCTTCAATACACCAAAATTCCTAACAGCGTAGCTCAAAAGGCGATCGCTTCTATCAACAATGGTGTAACCGTTGCTGGTCGATAGATAGAAACTTGACTGGTAAAGCTTAAGTAAGGGGAAGGGTGCAGGTTTATCTTAAACCTTTGCCCTTTGCTAATCTTCTTGGCTGATAACTAAGCTGTTTGTCATTTAAACCTTAGTGTCAATAATTGTGAAATCCTTGTAGTGCGACCATCTTGGTCGCTACTTATATCCAATTTAAATGCGTGACAGCTTAGAGCAATGGTATTGAAGCAACACCGACATGACAGATTTTTCTTCACGCTCCCACAACTTTACTCCGCCCCTAGATCCAAACACAGATATAACTAGCACTCAAGGAAGAGAAGTCTGGCTTGACTACACCTTTACTGGGTTAGTTTGGTTTTTTGCTCTAGCCACAGCAGGGGTGCTGTTTTGGATCAGCTGGATAGTTTTTAAAGATGCTAGGTCAGCTATTGGAGAATTTGGCTGGCAATTTCTCTTCAGCCAGAAATGGAATGTTGGTCAAGAAACTTTTGGTGCTCTACCTTTTATCTACGGAACTCTGGTCAGTTCAGCTTTAGCTCTTCTGATAGCAGTTCCGACAGGTTTGTCTGTAGCCATTGTAACCAGCGAGGACTTTTTGCCCGTCTGGGTGCGATCGCCTCTAGGATTTTTGGTAGAACTAATTGCCGCTATCCCCAGTGTCATCATTGGTCTGTGGGGCATATTTGTTTTAATCCCCTTTATACTTCCCTTTCAACAATGGCTATTTGACAACTTTGCTTGGTTTCCTTTGTTTAGCACCGAACCCTTTGGACCTGGGATGTTGACAGCTGGGATGGTGCTAGCAATTATGATTTTGCCCACAGTTGCTGCAATTAGCCGAGAGATTCTACTAGTAACTCCTCAAGAGTTGCGTAGTGCATCTATGTCTCTGGGAGCTACCCGTTGGGAAACTATCTGGAAAGTCCTACTACCGACGGGTAGTTCGGGAATTGTCGGAGCTGTAATCCTCGCCTTAGGACGTGCTCTGGGGGAAACTATGGCAGTAACCATGGTAATTGGTAACTCAATCCGCATCAGCCCTTCTCTACTGGCTCCTGGTTACACAATTCCAGCAGTTTTGGCTAATCAGTTCCCGGAAGCTTTAGAGGATTTGCACATCGGAGCCTTGATGTATTTATCTCTGATTCTTTTCCTCTTGACTCTGTTAGTGAATATCATTGCGACACTGATGGTTCAACTGATTAGTTCTAAGGCAAATAAGAATTAACACTTAAATAATAACTATCGATATCTGATTACCGATGACAAATGATCAAAACTCCTTAGAAGAAGACCTATCTCTAGAAATTCACCAATCATTACCTTTGGGTAGAACCTTATTTAGCAGAGGTATGACAGTTATTGCTTTTACCCTCACGGCTGTTGCTGTTTTACCATTGTTTGCCATCTTGTTTGAGATTCTGCGTCAGGGATTACCACAACTCAGCCCAGAAGTTTTTGTATCTCTACCTGCTTCGATGGGAGAAGAAAATGTTACCAACGGTTTTGCCAATGCAATTATTGGCACCCTAATAATGGTAGGAATTGCTTGTTTATTAAGCATTCCTTTTGGTGTAATGACAGGTATTTTTCTATCTGAATTTAGAGCAGCTTTTTCTATCTCTGACTATGTTCGCTTCATAATCAAGATTTTGAGCAGTGTTCCCTCCATCGTTGTCGGTGTCTTCGCCTACAGCGTTGTGGTTATTGAGTTTGGCTTTTCTGCCGTAGCTGGCGGCTTTGCTCTCGCGGTAATTATGTTGCCCATTGTTGCTTTGAGTACAGAAGAAGCCCTCAAGTTAGTTCCCGTGTCCCATCGTCTCGCCTCTGCTGCTTTGGGGGGAGGACGCTTTCAAACTACCTTCCGTATAGTTATCGTTTCAGCTTTACCAGCAATTACTACAGGTGTCTTACTCGCAGTTGCTCGTGCAGCGGGAGAGACAGCCCCCTTAATTCTTACAGCACTATCTAGTCAATTCTGGCCAGAAGGATTGTTCAATCCCACTCCTTCGTTATCCGTGTTGATTTACAACTATGCTCAATCCCCTTTTAAAGAGCAAAATCAAATGGCTTGGACTGCTTCTATTGTCCTAATTGGGATAGTTTTATTAAGCAGTATTTTGTCTCGTCAAATTACTAATAAACGCCTAAAAATTCGCTAAATTATGCAACCGAGAAATGATTTGAGAAAAAACTTTGCCAAACCTACTAATACTAATTGGGGATTAATAGCCGATGAATCTGCTGGGGAACTAACACCGGCTCTAAGGGTTAAAGACTTAGGAGTTTACTACGGCACTCAAAAAGCAATTGAAGGAGTGTCTCTTCAAATGTACCAAGGATTAATTACTGCTATTATTGGTCCTTCTGGTTGTGGTAAATCCACCTTTCTCAAGGTTCTCAATCGCATCGGAGAATTGGAAGGAAAGATTGGTGTTGAAGGTCAGGTGGAATTTTTTGGTCAGAATATTTACGGTAAGCGCGTCAACCCCAACCGACTACGCCGCCAAATTGGCATGGTCTTCCAAAAACCGAATCCCTTTGTGATGAGCATTTACGATAATGTAGCCTACGGTGTGAGGTTGGCAGGTGGGCAGAAGCGCTCAGAGCTAGATGGCATTGTCGAATCAGCTCTACGAGGTGCTGCTCTCTGGGATGAGGTAAAAGATAAACTCAATCAATCAGCCTACGGCCTCTCTGGCGGTCAGCAACAGCGATTGTGCATCGCCAGAGCCTTAGCAGTCAAACCAAAAGTTTTACTGATGGACGAGCCTTGTTCAGCTCTGGATCCTATCGCCACCATGAAGATAGAAGAACTACTTAAGACCCTGCGAGAGGAACTGACAATCGTTATTGTTACTCACAATATGCAGCAGGCTTCCCGTGTCTCAGACTATACAGCTTTCTTTAGTACTGATGAGAGTCGTATTGGTCAGTTGGTGGAATTTGGAGCTACCCCGAAAATGTTTACAGATGCCAGCCATCCTCGCACTCGTGAATATGTAGAAGGTCGTTTTGGTTAAATTTTGAGCTACTAATAACTAATTACCAATGGCGGCGGGATAAGTTTCTGAGCATTCCAGCGAGAGGAAGACTTTCCCATCGCCTTATTTTGCCATTACTATAAGTATTTACAGTAAAGAAATGTAAAGAACAGGTAGCTAGACAAGGTTGTGGTTGTTCTCGGTGCTAGCGAAGATTAACCTTTCGCCAGAAAGCAACTTATTCTTTGTAGAAGCAGAGAAGCTCTCAGACTAAATTTTCGCAAATGTATGAAATTTGATCACATTCACTTCTACCTTGAAAATGCCAAGGAGTTCCGTGACTGGTTCGTCAATATGCTGGGCTTTCAACCAGTTAGCGGTGGTAGTAGCAGCCACACCTATACAGAAGTGGTCAAAAGCGGCTCAATCTATTTTGTTTTGTCTTCCCCTCTCAACTCAACTAGTCCTGTTGCTCAGTTTCTGCGTCTGCACCCCCCTGGTGTAGCAGACGTAGCTTTTTTCGTTGAGGATATTGCCCGTTTTTGGCAGAGGATTGTGCAACAGGGGGCTGAAGTGCTGCAACCACTTCAGGAGTACTCCTTGAGTCAGGGACGATTGAAATGGGGAAAAATATCAGCTTGGGATACCCTCAATCATACCATCTTAGAGCGTAGAGGTACGAGCTTTGGGCTACCTATAGAGCGAGAATGGGTTAGGAGGTCTACTCAGTGTAATTTGACGAGGAGCAGGGGTACTAGCGCTTCTACGAGCCTGTTTACAGACATTGATCATGTAGTACTTAACGTTGCTGCTGGCGATTTAGGGAAAGCAGTAAGGTGGTATCAAAATATCTTGGGGTTCCAACCGCAGCAGATGTTCGCGATTCAGACTGAGCAGTCCGGTCTATGTTCTCAGGTAATGATTCATAGCCAGGGTGAAGTGCAGTTACCGATTAACGAACCTGCCTCAGCTAACTCCCAAATTCAGGAATTTCTCAATGTGAACCGAGGATCGGGAATCCAACATATCGCTTTGGCGACCAGCGCAATTGTACCAGCGATCGCCCAACTCCGTAGTCGAGGTTTGTCTTTTATTGAGGTTCCTCCCAGCTACTATAGCCAGTTGCAGCAAAGGTTTAATACCCTTGACTTACTGGCAGCAGAATGGCAGGAAGTTGCTGCTCAACAAATTTTGGTCGATTGGCAGGATACATCTCCCCAAGCCTTATTACTTCAGACCTTTACCCAACCAATTTTTAAGGAGCCAACTTTATTTTTTGAAGTAATTGAGCGTCGGAAACAGGCGAAAGGCTTTGGAGAGGGTAATTTTCGCGCCCTGTTTGAAGCGATTGAGCGGGAGCAGCTGAAACGGGGAAGCTTGGGCAGTTGAACTTCTTGAGAACTGATATTTTTCCTCAAGACAATACCAACGTTACCAATTCAGTAACGACTGCTTCAGGAAATTACTACTGTCCCCGATCAGATTATCTCCTGGCTTCTCTTCCCCTACTACAGACTTCCACCCTCAACCCAAAGAACTTTTACCCAGAAGGTAGCAAACTCGAGCCATTAATTTCCTAAGACAGCTATAAGCATCCGTCTCAGCGCAGAAAGCTACTAATTAACCAGAAAAAGAAAAAGGTCACTACTGTGGCAAATCTGTCAAGGCTCAAGCCCAAGTTGGTTTGGACATCGAGTAAATTACCCAGTATTGTTCCCAATCCAATTCCCACTAGCAAACCTGCCAAGGTCAACAAAAAGGCACGTCCAAATTGTTGCTCTTTGCGATTGAGGAAGTAAATATTACATCCAAAGCCCAAGGCTAAAACTAAGGGTAGAGTGGACTGAATCTCTTGAGCAGATGAGAAAATCGTCATACCGCTCAATAGGAGTAAACAAACCCCTGGCCAAAGCATTTCTCCAGCTGTAGGAGTGTCCAACATCCTTTGTAGCCATTGAGGAGATTGATTGACAGAAGCTGTGGGAAAATTGGTTGGAGCTTCTGATAATCTCTCCTTCTCTGGGAAACGAATGCGTTCGGGAACCTTAATTTTTCCTTCTTGGCGCATTCTCAGGCGATCCATAATTACAGCATCGTAGGCAGCCTCAACACTTTCTACAAGCTTCTGGTCACCACTGTTCTGCTGTATCAGTCGTCCTTTGGCATCCTGAATTTCATCAAAGGAAGCATCTTCTGTTACCCCAAGTTGTTCATAGGGATTTTGATCAGTCATTCAAAACCTCCGAGACATCCCTTCTTTTCACTAGTATGAGAGCGACCTTAAACTAGTTATAGGTTGGGTATTGGCGACGCTCAATGCTGCCCTTGTCACCTACAGGTAAAAAGCCAGTCATGAGTGAGCATTATACCAATCCCCCTGAAAGCTAGTTTAGCCTGATCCCCGAATACAAGTGAGCCATAAAACAACATTTTTAGGGGATATATCTTTCCTGCCTAGAATAGATATACCAGCAGACTAGCATTTCTCACCGTATAGATGTTTCGATCAGGGGTGAGGAGTTTATAGAGAAAGCCGGCGGAACAGATTTCCGAAATAATACTTTCTCTAATTTACCCTCCTGCCTCTCTACTCACTTACGATCTTCCTAAGACATATAGTTATGGAAGTACAGCTATGCTTGCCTCTCTAGCTTGTCTAGAAGCTGGAAATATCTGCAAGGGGAGCCTCTCTGCATCATCAAACATCTCGGATCAAATCCGGATGATCTTTGACTTGGCTAGTAGTTTAATAATTGATAAGACAGCGATATGCACTCTAATTTCAACTCTCATTTCTCCTGTCAACGAAACAGACTCCAACGACCAAAAGCACTAGTGTTTCGGGTAAATTGCTCCTTAATCTAACCTCAGTGTGATGTCAATCGCTATTGGCATACCTCAATTCTGAGACGATAATTGACTAGAATGCTCGAGGCACCAATGGTGTCAAACGATTTTGTGTCTTATTCTTCCTGCTCCAGTTATCTGTGGAAAGCTATGACGGCCTCTGCTAAGATTCTTGTCGTGGATGACGACCCGGCAATCCGCAATTTAATTCAACGTTTTTTAAGCCAAAAGAACTATGAGCTACAGTCTGCTCATACTGGTAAGACTGCCCTAGAGATGTTTGAGCAATTTAGTCCAGACCTAGTAATTCTGGACGTGAATTTGCCTGATGCTGTTGGCTACAACCTCTGTAAAGAAATGCAGAGTCGTACCGACGTATTTGTCCTTTTCCTAACCAGTAGGGGAGACGCTGCTGATAAACATGAAGGGTTTGAAAAAGGTGCCGATGACTACCTAACCAAACCCTTCGATTTACAGGAACTAGAAAATAGAGTCGGAGCAATTTTAAAACGCCGACGCTTAGTTACTGCCAACGAAGAGCAGCGCCTTGTCTTTGACGATTTGGTTATTGACCCTAAGCGTCGGGAGGTGAGTCTCAACCAAGAAATCATACCTTTAACTGCCCTAGAATTTGATCTATTACATTACCTCGCTTGTCATCCCGGTCGAGTAATGCGTCGTTCTGAACTAATTCAGGAAGTTTGGGAATACGATTACGTTGGAGACCAGCGCGTAGTAGATGTCCATATAGGTCAAATTCGTCGGAAAATTGAAGTTGATACAAGTCAGCCTTCACTAATTCAGACTGTTAGGGGCGTTGGTTATAAATTTGAGGCTCCCTCTGAGCAAAAGAATGGAAAACACGAATACTGAATGAAATACCTGAGTTTGCCCAACTTGGTATTAACTAAAAGTTGCTACTTCTGAATAAAGTGCTTGGCTTATTTTCTGCTTAAGTTGTATATCGCAACAGTCGGGTTGAACAGGGTGCCCCGATTGCTGTATCTCCTGAGCATCATTGACTTTTCGACATAACTTAGGCAGAAGCTGTATATTCTCATTCATTTTTTTTGATTCTCCTCTTAACTCTTGTCTAATGTCTTCTATCTCCCGAATCCTGAATTTTTCTTTCATATTGATTAGACAAGATTGCAAAAGTAAATAAGTAATCAATTTCTATAGTGCTTAGAGTCAAATCTAATCTCTTTTACCCTGAAAACTGACGTAATTGCTCAAAGCAATCACACTAAACAATCAAGACAATTTGAGTGGGGTCTGAAAAAATAAAGTCCGCTCAACAGCGGACTTGACAGAAGCTTGTCTATTTTTAACTGTGCTCGGTCGAAGTAGCGGTGCTATGGTTAGAATCGGATACTTTTGCTTCCTTGCTTTCTTCTTCCTGAGATTCAGAAAGAAGCGGTGTCTTGGCAATTTGCTCTAGCTGTTCAGCCTCTCGCTTAAACTCGTTTTCAAACTCTTTGGAGGCATTTTGAAAGCCCCTAATTGCTTTACCTAGGCTTTGACCAATTTCAGGTAACTTCTTTGGTCCGAATACCAACAAGGCGATAATTAGAATCAGTGCCATCTCCGGCAGACCAATACCAAAAACATTCACGCGATGACCTCCTGCAATTTAGCGAGTGCTAATCCTAGTTCCCAGTATATGTATAGAGTGACAAAAAACCCGGCTAAGCCGGGAGGTTAGAGATAGCTTTATATTTGAGGCTGATTCCCTATTGACCTAGGCTTCTCCAGTCTACGTCAACACCATTAAGCAATAGTGATGAATTGTAGAGCTGCAAGATAATCACTAGGAAGAGGAAAAATAAGAGCATGAAAACTGCCATCAATGGCGTAGTACTCCAGCCGGGAGCAACTTTACCATACTCAGAGTTCAAGGGTTTGAGAATATCTCCCAGCCACGTCCGTTGTGCCATAGATCACCTATGATTAATTTCAATCACTATTTTGTAATGTTCTGTAATATTATAGATTAATAGCATTCACAATATATATATACATGGAAAGCGCAACAGTTCTTATCATTTGCATTGCCGTTGTCCTCATTGCCGTTACGGCATTCTCCATCTATACTTCGTTTGGACCTCCCTCAGCTGAACTGAGCGATCCTTTTGAAGATCATGAAGATTAATATATCTTCACCAGAAGTCAGCTCATAATTCAGTTTCTCCAGCTGAGCATTCTTTGTATTTGCCCAACTAGTTCTTCTGGATTAAACGGCTTAGTAATCACACCTGCAACATCGAGATTGGCAAACTGCTTTTGCTCACTTGCCCTTACCTTTGCTGTCAGGAGAATTACTGGTATATCTTTAGTAGCTGGGTTAGCTCTTAGCTTCTTAAAGGTAGTTGAGCCATCAAGACCAGGCATCATTACATCTAGTAGGATGGCGTCGGGTCGTTCTGCTTCAGCCATGACTAGCCCTTCTAAACCAGAAGTGGCTGTTAATACTTCCCATCCTGCTACAGCCTCTAGACATAATTTGATAATTTCACGGACACCATCTTCGTCATCGATGACAAGGACTTGCTTGGTCGCCATGGGTCTACTACATAGATTTAACTGGCAGCATAACGTAGAAAGTGCTGCCTTTATTTACAGTACTCTCAACCCAGATTTTTCCTCCGTGTTGCTGCACAATACTGTGACAGATAGCTAACCCTAAACCTGTTCCACCTTTTTGGCGAGAGTCAGAACCATCGACCTGGTTAAACCTCTCAAAAATACTCTCTGTTTTTTCTGCGGGAATACCCCTTCCCTGATCTTTAACTTTAAATAATACCCCTTTAGCTTCAGTTGAATGGGTGTTATTTTCTAGATTAGGATCTCTCTGGTTTTGACTCCCTGCTTCTGAATCATCTAGCGCTTCCGCTGTCAAGCAAATCTTAGAGCCGGTGGGGGAAAATTTGATGGCGTTACTGAGTAAATTAGTCAGAACCTGAATAATGCGATCAGCATCAACATCTAATTGAATTGTTGGAGAAACAACTGAGATGCTCACTCCCGCCTGATCTGCTGCCAACTGCATCATACCTGTAGCTTTGATTGCCAGGTCAGCAGCATTAACCCACTGCTTCAATAAACTAATCTGACCTGACTCCAAGCGCTCTAAGACCAGAATATCGTTCACTAGTCTAACTAAACCCTCACAGCTATCAGCCGCAATATTAATGGCGCGCCGCCCTTTTTCAGACTGGGGAGGTACTAAACCTTTTGATAGCAACTTCAGAGCACCATTAATAGAAGTGAGCGGTGTACGTAGTTCATGGCTAACCACAGAAATGAATTCGTCTTTAATTCGTTCGAGGGCCTGACGTTCGGTAATATCTTCTCCAATACTCATTGTGCCAATCACATCACCCTGCAAATTGTGCAGCACCGTGTTATTCCAGGCAATTACTTTTTCTTGACCAGACTTAGTGAGAAGAGAATTTTGATAGTGGCTGTGTAATTCCTGCTCTAATTCCTCCTCGATGATTTTCCCAACTAACTGTCGCTGCTGCGGCACGATAAAATTTGCACACCAGTCGTTACCAAGAACTTCGGCTTGGCTGTACCCACTCAAGGCTAGAAAGAAGGGATTGACATACTCAACCTTACCCTCAAAGTTCAGTCCAACAACTACCAGATTCACATTCTCTAGTAGACTGCGCCAGCGTTGCTCTGATTCGCGCAAATTGGCTTCTGTTGTTCGTAGTTCTGCTAGGGTAGTCTGTAGTTGTTGGTTAGCTGCTGCCAATTGAGTAGCCCTCTGCTCTAAGCTCAGGTGAGTTTGATGCAGTTCCTCTTCGGAAAGCTTGCGCTGGGTAATGTCTTCAATCATCCCCACCGCTAATTTAATCTGTCCTGCTTTGTCGCGAATCAAGGAGAGGGTTAGTTCTACCCAAATAACTCGGTCATCTTTGTGTAGGTAGCGTTTCTCCAAACTATAACCACCAATTTTGCCTTGGAGACAGTCTTGAACGAGTAGTTGCTCTTTCTCGAGATCCTCTGGATAGGTAAGGTTGGTATAGTGCATTTGCAAAAGTTCTTTACCAGAGTAGCCGAGCATTTTCTGTAGAGCTGGGTTCGCTTGTATAAGTTCTCCTTCCCTGTTAGCCACAGCAATACCGATACCAGCATTCTCAAAAATGGTGCGGAAGCGTTCTTCACTATGCCGTAGTGCCTCCTCTGTTTGCTTGAGAGCAGTAATCTCGCGGGCCACGCTTAAGATAGAGTTGATTGTTCCATCTTTGCCAAATTCAGGAACAACACGAGACTGAAAGAATTGAACTCCATCTGTAGTGGGGAAATCGAATTCAATTATCCTCTCTTCCCCTGTTTGAAATACTTCCTGTAAGGTATCCTGCCAGAGAGAAATACATGTGTCTGGCATGCCCAAATCATGATTGGTTTTACCGATGAAGGTTTGTGCTGGGATTCCGGTCGTTATTTCCACAGCCGGATTAACATAGACATGGCGAAGTTCCCTATCGAAGCGCGCCACAATATCAGGTGAATTTTCTACTAAGGCTCTGAATTCCTCTTGACAGCGATATATGGTTTCTTCGGAAAGCTTGCGCTGGGTGATGTCCTGTCCAATACCAATCGTTGAGCCATCTGAAAGCCTAATGTTAGCCCAGCAGGTATCTAGCACTCGTCCATCTCGCGTTCTAGTCTTAAAGTCTCGCCATTCTCCCGTTGCTGCTTGCATAAAGTCCAAAACTGACTGGCGGTATCCTGAGTCTGGGTAGCATTGGGACCACAGCTCATGGTTTCTCAATTCAGCCAAAGACCAACCTAAAACATTTTTCAACTCCCGGTTGGCAAACTGAAGCCTACCTGTGGCATCGGCGAAACCTAACATAACAGGGATGTTGTCAAACATAGTTTCCAACATCTCCTTTTGCTGTTTGAGTACCTCCTCTGCCAGCTTATACTCACCTAGGTTCAAAAGGACGGAGCGAATTGCCAGGAGATTTCCCTGGTTGTCTTTGATGGCAATTGCTCTCCAGAGCAAGGATAGAATTGTGCCATCTTGCCGAACCATTTGGCATTCTAGCTCTTTCATACAACCCTGTTCGATGACCTGGGGCAAATTTTCCCGCAATAGGGCTTCGCTTTCTGGGGTAAGTAAGTCAAAAATCTTTTGCTTGCCGATTAGTTGGTCGCTGCCATGGCCTAACCAGTCTAGTGCGGTGTTATTAATAGCAATAATATTTCCTGCTTGGTCTAAGCTAAAGTAGCCACAGGGGGCATCATCGTAGAAATTTTGAAATCTTGCTTTTGCTTGAGCTAGTTTACCAATTAGGTCAGCCAAGAGATAGCACAGAAACAAAAGCAACAAGCTTAGGCTCAAGATAATAGCTAAGAACAGGCTGGTATTGACATTTGTCAAGGGAGATGAGGAAATAATTAAAAATAAACTTTTCATCGCTTGAAGGTTGGAAACTCCCCTTTCGACTCTTTCTCTATCTAATCGGAGAAACCTTCCGCTGCCACAATATTGTGATAGGGAATTTTGTTATTATCTTTTTTTAACTGTCGAGGGAGTTTGAGGGAGCTATTTTTATGGTACTCAACGTACCTAAAAATAGCATTTACCGTTAGCTTATGTCTGTGGTAGAATCCTCCCATGATTCTAAATTATGTCTATCGAATTTATCCTGATGCTAAGCAAATTGAGCTGCTCAACGAGTGGCTTGAAACTTGCCGTATCAGCTATAACTATGCTCTTAGAAAACTCAAAGACTGGATTGCCTCTCGTAAGTGCCAAATAGATAGATGTAGTTTGGAATCAGAGTATATTATGGCGGCCGACTATCCGTTTCCAAGCTACCACCAACTATCAATTGATAAGTGGCGTGGGGGAGGAATGCCCAATTGTGAGATTGGGTTTGCGTTCGCCTTTGGCGTTGCCGCAGGCTAGCATGGCCGTAGGGTATAGCCCACACCATAATCTTAGATTTGGTGCGGGAGGATGTCACTCAAGCTAGTTAGCTCTTTCAACTTAGAGCCTTGTCGAAGCAGTTGCACGCGTTCAAGTCGATTAAGTAAACGGCCAATGAGTTCCTGTTCGACAATGGGCTTACTCACATAGTCGTCTGCGCCAGCCCTAAATACTTGATTAACTATTTCAGTATCCTGGTGAGCAGAAATAAAAATTATTGGTAACCCATTCCAGCGGGGATCGCTGCGTACAACTTGACACAATTCAATGCCGCTAAAATCTGACATTTCCACATTCAGGATTAGTAAGTCAGGGGTAGATAGCTCTAGCTGATCCCAAAATCGCTGTGAATCATTGAGCAAAGTTAGCTCAAATCCCCAAGGTTCTAACCAGCGGTGTAGCAGAGTTAGCAGTTGGGGATCATCATCGACAATGAATAGCTTAGCCTCAGGCATGCTAGATTTTTTGAGGGCAAGGGCAATTGCCTCCATTACCTGAGATGGAGACATTTGCTTATTTAAAAAGCTTTTGCCACCCAAACGGGCTACTTTCACTCTTTGAGTCAAACTATCTTGAGTGGTACAGACTAGAACTGGTAAAGGCGGCACGTAATTGGCTAGTTCTTCTAAAAGCTTAAACCCCTTCTCCCCTGCGCCAGGAAAGTCAGTCTCTAGTAATACAACGTCTGGTTCGAGACGGGTAATTATCTTCCTTGCTTGGGAGATGTCTGTCGCCATCTCGACCTGCATTCCCCAAGCTCTAGCTTCTTTAACTAGATAGTGACTAAATTCGAGATCATAATCAACTATTAACAGTTTGGGTTGCTGCCGTCTAACCTCTGGGATAGCTGGCGGAGCTGAAAACTTCGGCGGTTGCTCTAGCGCTTGTTTGAGTTCCCTAACTAGTTTAGAGAGATGACGAAGCCAAGTTGTGCTGAGTACGCTTCCAGATTTGAACTTTTGCTCAATCTCATAGCAGAGATGAGAGGCTTCAGCTAAGCCAAAACTACCTAGTGATCCCGCGAGGGTATGAGCTTCTCTTAATGCCTTTTGCCCTAGTTTTTCATTGAAAGTACCTTCTTTTAGAGCCATTACTGCTTGCTCTATGATTAATAAGCGATCGCGGTATTTATCCTTAAATTTATCCCACATCACCGCTACTTTTGAGTTTATATGGGTATTAGACTCAACAGCTTCAGTAGCAGAATAACCATTGGATAGTTGTAGCACCTCACTTTGCTCGTAGGAATGATTGGTTTCTCTGGTTGGGAAAGACAGGTTTTCTGCTTGAGCAATAGACTGTTCACAGCCCGAATTCAACTCAGTCTGCTCTGCTGTGTCTTGAGTATTAGATTCCCTTGGCTTGAGTCGATAGCCAAGCTTATAGACAGTTTCAATTAAATCAGCTTCTGCTCCAGCTTGTCTGAGCTTTTTTCTTAAACTTTTAATATGAGCTGTCACAGTACCCTCTAAGGGGGATTTCTCCGATGACCAAAGGTGATCGAGCAGAGCACTTTTGCTGAATATACGGTTACTATTACGCAAGAAAAGCTCTAGCAGTGCATACTCTTTAGGAGTCAAATGTAAGAGTTGCTCTGCGTAGGTTACCTGACAACTACTCGGATCGAGGCACAATTGATCCCACTCCAAAATAGGTGAGGTATTGGTACTACCCCGACGTAGCAAAGCTCTAATCCGAGCGAATAGCTCAGACAAATTAAAAGGCTTAACCAGATAATCATCAGCTCCAGCATCTAGACCTTGAACCTTACTGGTATAGGTGTCCTGTGCTGTTAACAGCAAAATAGGAGTAGAATCATTTTTATCACGTAGATGACGGCAAATACTCATCCCATCCATTCTGGGAAGCATGACATCCATAACAATTAAGTCATAGGGAAAGGCTCCTGCCAATTCCCAGCCCAGTTGACCGTTCGTAGCAAGGTCAACCGTATAATGTTGGTCTGTCAGAGCTTCCATCAGCCCTTGAGCCAGATACTCATCATCTTCTACTAACAGAATTTTCATCCTGATTCACATCCCCCGATTGGGTGATTTATTCTCCCTAGCAAGAGCAAAACTTGCTATTTGCCAAGGAGCTATTTGGCAAATTTTACCCTTTTGTTGAAGGCTGGCTGGGTTAACAGGTGAAACTGGAGTGAGATTGATAGTTCTTTCTAACAAATCTACTTGTCGAGTTACACTCAATTCCAGCTCATTCTCTATTAGTAAATCAGCTGGAGTTCCAAGACATTCATAACACCGTATAATCCATTCTTTGGGTTCATCCTCTGATTGTTTGAACGCTTTCAAAATCAAATTTTGTGCCGACAAATCTAATAATTTACCCATTGGTTTTAGGCTTCCTTTGCCCATCTTGATGGAAGAACAAGGCAGCACCCGCAGCGGTAGATTTAACTCATATCCTCGGAAAACTGTCTTAGCTGATTGCCAGCTACCACTATGGGGATAGAGAGCGTAGGTAAACTGATGAAGGCCACAGTCGGCCTCGTGATCGGGCCAAGTAGAGCTTCGTAGCAAAGTTAGTCGCAGTTGAGAGGATTTGGCATCATAGCCGTATTTACAGTTGTTGAGCAGACTAACGCCGTACTGGGATGGGGGTGATGAGGAAGATGGGGGAGCTGGGGAGGCTGGGGATGATTGTGAGCTAAACTCTGGTTCCCTTGATTCGGTTAAATCCGCCCAACGTAAGGCGTGGACTTCCCATTTAGCTTGCTCTGCTTTGGTCTGAGGTTGGGTGGAACGTTTGATAGCCCCACCGGCAATCTCATAAGTAGCATAGTCTGCTTGCAAATTCAAAGGGAAAGCAGCTTTTACGATTACATGACTCTCTTGCCAATCTACGGTTGTGACAATTTTGAATACTGGGGATTGAGTGCAAAGGAGATAATCTTGAGAAAACAAAGATTGCCCCAACTGACGTACCACCCGCAGACGCGATCGCAACACTCCTTGCTCGATCCACTCAATAGATTTAAGCTGAGTTGGAGGTAAGGGATGTTGTTCATAATTAGGGTCAATATTCCAGGCATCCCAGTACTGACCTCTATCTCGAAAAGCTTGCAGTTGATTACCTGAGCCAGCAAGTACTTCTCGTTGATTGATTCTATCGAAGACGCTGCTTAATTCTCCAGTTTCAGGGTTAACTATTACTCGCAAAAACTCATTTTCTATAACAAAATCTTGCTTGAAATTAACCTTTTGATCATCCTCTTTTATCTTAGTTGAAGATAACCAGAAGAGACGATACCCAACAGAAGGAATATCTTCTGCCAGAAACAGTAGCTCTTGCTCAACTAACTGGGATGGTATTTTTTCTCCAGACAGGTTATAAACAGCCCAAGTTAGAGACTCATCACCACAGGTTGCCGCAATTGGCACAGGAACAGCAACAACTTCCGAGCGTAACCAGTTAAGAGAGTTAAAGACGATTATTGGTTGAGCCTTAGCTTGTGGCGGTGCTGGTAGAATAATCTGCTCAGCGAGAACCTCTAAAGATTTCTCTAAAATTTCTAAAGAAACTTGCTCAACTTCCTGCCAAGCCTGATTAGCTTCAGCAAATACTTCTCGAATTGATGTCCCAGGCAAAATGTCGTGGAATTGATTAAAAAGTACTTTTTTCCAGGTTTGCTCTAACTGAATTTTAGGATAACTAACGCCAGCAGTGAGAGTTGCTAAGGAAGCAAAAAGCTCAGCCTGATACAACAAACTCTCACAAAGACGATTCCAGCGTTTTTGGTCAGCATGGGTAGTGTAGCAACCACGATGGAGTTCTAGGTATAGTTCGTCATCCCAGATGGGGTGAGGGGGTGTTAGCGAAGCGGGACGAAGTCCGGGGGTGAGGGAGTGAGGAGGTGAGGAGGTGTTAGCGAAGCGGGACGAAGTCCGGGGATGAGGAGGTGAGGAGGATGAGGGAGGTGAGGAAATGAAAAGATCTTCCCCATCTCCCCTATTCCCTGTTCCCTGTTCCCTATTCCCTACCTCTGCAAGAAGTCTAATCTTCTCTAAATAGCCCAAGGCGGAGGTAAATTCTAGGTTGGGGAAGAAGGGGGATTCTTGCCAACGGGAAGCAACTTCTAACATATCGCGAGTGGGGCCGCCGCCGTGATCCCCAACACCGGGAAGCCAAAAAGTATCTTGGAGATTAGTTTGAGTTTCCCAATCAACAGCATAAGATGCCATTTTCACCGGGTTGGTGTCCATGACACCCGTGAGGTTGGGGGGAGACATTAAACTGAAGATGGATGTACCGTCTGGCGATCGCCACCAAAAAGCACCATAGGGAAATTTGGTAGTATCGTTCCAATGCAGCTTTTGGGTGACAAAGTATTCAATTCCTCCTTGTTTGAGAATTTGCGGTAGTTGCCAGGAGAAGCCAAAGCTATCAGTTACCCATGCCACTTTAGTTAACTGACCAAATTTTTCTTGGACGTAACGCTGAGCGTAGAGTATTTGACGGACAATTGATTCGGTGTCAATTAAGTTCAATTCAGGCTCTACCCACATGCCGCCGACAATTTCCCAATGTCCATCGGCTATTTGCTGTTTAATCTTGACAAACAAGTTGGGGTGATGCTGCTCTATCCAGGCATAAAGTGCTGGGGTAGTATGACAGAATACTAGGTTGGGAAATTCTTGCTGTAGCTTTAATACTGATTCAAAGGTACGCACAGCAACCTGCCAAGTCTCACTAGTTGTCCACAACCAAGCCATATCCAAGTGAGCGTGACCTAGTAGGTGGATAGAGCGCTGTTTAGGTGAGGGAAGTTGCTCAATGCCATCTAGGAACTGAAGGTGGTGGCGTAAACTGAGGAGTGCTTGATTAAATTTTGCCTGGTCTGAGATGATATCCCAATTAAGCTGAGTCAGGGCTGTTGCTAGAGTATCTAGTTTTTCTGGCTCAAAGGCTTCTAAATACTTTTGCCAAACAGCTAACTCATCAGCCACAAAACCTGGGTAGATGTCATTGCTTGACTCGTACAAAAGTTGCGATCGCATCAAGCCACCGATATCATGACCGGGACTGACTAGTCGTAAAGCCACGGTAATTACTTGACCTGGCAATACAGCCTGACTGAGTAAGACTCTAGCGGATGAATCAAATAAATCTCCCTCTTGTACTAACTGGCTGTTAACGAAAATCTGTGCAGATTCTGCCCACCAAGTCAGGGCTAACCGTAAAGTTAAGCCCTCTAAAGGGTAGCCTTGTAAAGCTTGGGGAATCAGGAAATTTTGACCAAGCCAGAGTACTTTATGCCCCGCAGGCCAAACGATGTATCCGTTGGAGTTAAGTTCACCCCTAGACCAATCTTGCCAACTTCTAGACTGAGTAGCCACCTCAATTGGTAAGTCTTTTGAGCAAATTAACCATTGGTTCTGAACATTAACCTGAGTTAGGTTACGTAGTTTTTCGATCAATTCCTGAATTTGCTGCATTTTTTGACGACTTGAGGTAACTGATTTGGTCAACTTTTCGATACAATCAGGGCACTAGTTTTTTATATTTAACTTTTGAGCCAGCAAAAGATTTATTGAACTAATGGCTCCAACAATCACCAGTTAGTAAGCGTTTACCATGCCCTCTGCACCTCCTCCTGGTCGCTATCAAAGCAGATTATTCAATTTTATTAATCGGCAATCTCAAAAATTGGCTGACCAAAGTAGGCGTGCGCTAAGGCATCTGAAGATAGCAGCTGTCTGGGGAGCGCAGATTCTGCTCTATCCTGTTTATCTGTTGGTGCAAACAGGCTTATCGGTAGGACGGCAACTGTCCTGGGCAAAAAAAACAGGAAAATCACCCTTAAGAACCCTAACTCAATTTCAGCGCCGCAAGAAACTCCCAGCTTCTGACCAAGCGGTTGTCAGAATTCTCAAGCAGGTCAAGACCTTACAACTGCCACAATTATCTGGTTCTGAAAAGTTAGCTTTTGGTGCTGGGGAAATAGAAGCTGCTCATCAATCTTTACACCGACAAGAGCTAAGAAAAAATACTTCTTCGATAGAGGAAGATAATCAGACTCCTCAACTCCGACAAGCTCAGAACAAAAACAACCAAGGTTGGATGCTTCAGGGAGTCGCCAATTTACTGACGGGACGTAGCTTAGTTGTCATCGTTGTCCCTAACCGCATTTTGGATGTTTTGACAACAGAGCAGCAAAAAAAACTATCATCACAAATTAGCTGGGAAGTTGCTGAACTGATGCGTAGGAGACGTTTAGCCGCTTCATCGCCTTCTACTGAAACTCACCTTTCCTTAGCTAACCTGGCAAAACCTCATGTTTTTCCACCAGTAAAACTTTTCTGGCAGTTAATGGCATGGGTACAGACAAGTCCTTTGGCAATAACAATTAATCTCTTTGAAGAATCGAGCCTGGTTAGAACTGCTGCTACAGAAAAGGGCGAAGTTCAACTATTTAACTCTGCTACTAATGTTAGCCAAGATGGCTCATCGCTAATAGCTGCCGGATCGACAGTAGTTATTGTTATCAGTGAACGCACCGTTGAGCTATTACAAAAACTACAAAAACAATGGTTAACGCTGAAGTATGAGGCTACCTCTCCTGAAACTTCTCGGAATAATATATCTTGGATTCAAGCCATAATTTACGCAGCAATTAGATACTTTTTTGGCAGAAGAAAGCCTGATAACCTAGCTAATAGAAAATACAAATCTGCTAGCTTATCTCAATCGCTGGATACAGCAGCTAATCTTGCTAAATCTGATGCTACGCCGAAACATTCAGCAATTGGTTCTAGCTCCCATCATACTAGTACTGCAGCTAAGCGGTTATCTGGGAGTTCTCACCTCCAGGAAGAAGTTCTTACAAAAAAAAGTTTTTCCTCTGCTGCAATCAATCATTCCAAAGCAAAAAATAAAAGCGCTTCTAAACCCTGGTTAAAGTGGAGTGATTTATTTGGCAAGCCGGACAAAACAGAAGTTACTAACCATTCCCAGTCTCATATTAGTAATTCTCAAATCCCAGCTCAATTGCCGGAGTCTGCCAATAGCAAAGTTCCTCAACCCGGTAATTCTCCCCAGGAATTTATAAAGGGTTCCTTAAGTAGTCAGCAACCCCCAGGTAAGCTATCTAAATCTAGCCAGTCACTTTCAGAAACTAGGGAAGAAAAAACTCAAAGTAGGGAAGATGAGAGCATAACTGGTAACTTGCAACCTTCTTCGAGAACTAGTCTCAATTCACATAACAACAATGATGTCAAAGCAGAAGGTATTAGCAAATTTCCCCCTCAAGATGATTTCTTTGAGCGAGGAGAAGATTGGATTGAAACTCAGGCAACGCCGACAGGATACGTTAAGCACCCCTTAGAGCAAGTACTGGGGTGGTTAGACCGGGTAATGCTTTGGATAGAAGAACTATTTATCAAAGTTTGGCGATGGTTTCAGAGATTAAGAGGTAAAGAATAGCAGTTTTGACCAAGCCCATACGCCCTAAGCACATGCTCCGCAAATGGGACGGCAACAGGCAATAGGGATAAAGCTCAACTAATCAACAACTGAGTAGGTGCAGCACGCCACAGTAACTCCAAACCACTCGCTGGCATAATTAGATACAAAATATCACCACCGCTGAGGGAAATATCTAGCAAATCCCAACTATGAATAGTTTGGTTATTAGTTTCAATATAGAGAGGCACAAAGTCAGCAGTTCTAGCTGCATCTTTGACTCGTCGTCCACAGAAAGGATGATTCGGTGTAATCAACGTAGCTAGGGCGATCCAAAGAGTTTCACCCGTTGTGCCATGACCAACTACTTTTCCACCCAAGGCCGCAGCAGCAAAGGAAGCAGTCGCTAATTCTGTTGGGGAAAGTACTACCTCAAAGTTAAATACCTCTTGGACAGTACGGGCGAGCTGAGAATCGTGAATGCGGACAATAACTGGTAATCTGGTAGCTAGGGCCTTAGCGCACAAGCCAGTTTCCACATTAACCATGTCATCATTTGTCACTGCCAAGAGAGCTTCACAGGAGTGAACGTTAACAGCTTGCAAGGTGTCGGACAAACTGGGATCTCCGAGAATTACCGGCACCCCCCAAGAACGAACGGTACTTAGAAAACGGTTATTGGGGTTCTGTTCAATAACAACTACTTCATGTCCGTGCTTATGGAGTTGATTAACAATTTGAAAACCAGTACCCCCTAGTCCACAGACAATATAATGATGACGACTAGGAGCCCGTGCCGAGTCCCAAAACTGGTGGAAGTGGGTGCCTAAAATAAAATCATTTAGTAGGGCATAGCAAATGCCAATTACTGCCGCACCAACTATCATCATTACTGTTGTGAAAATCTTAATGCCAGCAGGTGCTTGTTCTGCTACTTGCTCTTGGCCGCCAGCACCAGTAATCATGCCCACAGAAAAATAGAGAGCGTCAATAATTGAGGTATTTAAATTAACAGATACATAGGTGACAGTCGCCAGCAAAATTGTCAAGAGCAGAACCAACAGTACTATCATCATCGAACGGGCATGCCGCTGGAAATGTCCCAAATTGCTGAGGACTTTGAAAAATTTGCGTAATCGAGAACGGCGACGGCTGCGGATCTTGGGCTTAGTGCCAACAAGTAAGCGATCGCCTATTTGTAGAGTTTTTTGTTGAACAACCGCTGAAACTAAATTAGTTGAACCATTCGCTGGCAGATAGTAGACCAACATTTGCGAACGATTGTTCCATAGTTCGTTAATTGGTTCACCAATCCAGGGATGAGTTTCGTGGATATATTCTTCGTGAATTGGCCAGGTTTGACCAAACAGTTGTAGCTGTCCAATCACACGATTTCCCAAGGCGGCGAAGGCAAACAAGGGTGCCGCCAAAGCTGAAACACTCAAACTGACGTGAAGAGGGAGAGTCTGATCTAGACGTTCACCCAAGTTGGTATTAAACAACCGATTAACGATGCGAATCCGGGGATTAATTACTCTTGCCCTGGTGAGAATTGCTAAATTCAGGGCATCATCGTTGGTAGTAAGAACAATAGTTTCGGCATCCCGAATCCTGGCAGCTAGCAGTGTACAAGGTGCCCGTAAATCTCCTACTACAATATCGCTGCCTTCTGCAGGAAGTGGTCGGTCACTGATTCCAACAACCGCAGCTCCTTCCTGCTTGAGTAAGCTAAAAATTTTATATCCAGTGCGACCTAAGCCACAAACAATTATTCTAGGTTTCATGAATAAGCTTCGGTTAAGCGATTGCTAGCTTCTAACCTTACAAGCTCTTATTCTCTTTTAGATAAAGCCAAAAGATTGTAGCTAAAGACACCACTGCTACAAAGAATTCTCTATTGGCAAATTAACTTTAACTTTATAAGTTTAAGTTTTACGGAAAGTTTGTTACAATTGTTTGCCGATTATAATGACCAAATGCCTGAAGCTCTTGCTCGTAGATAAACTCACTATAGTCCGCTAGTTCATCAAGTCCGAGCGAGTTAAGGATAATTTCAGCTGCTAGCCAAACTGTGGTTTTAACTAGTACTTTCTTCCATTGAACTTGGACTTTCATGAACTTCCATCCTTTAACATCAAGTTTGTTTGTCGATTCTTATGATGTGAGTGTTAGCAAGAGGCATGGGTATTGATTTCAAAGTATTTTCTCTGCTTTACCTAAACGATTTACTAACAATTGGCGATGCCTGCAAAGTTACAATTGGGCAACTAGAGTCAGATTTTCTCTGATTTGACTATCCGTTTAGCGGCGTGCCGTTTCTGCATCATCTACAACCTTTTGCAAAAAAACCTGAACCTTAGCAAGTCAGTTAGGTAACTACTTAAGCCAGTAAACTCCTTCAATTCTGTATTAATTGTGAAGGGTTAATGTCTAATATCTGGTTTATCCTAATCCCCCAGATGTTTGACTTATGTTTGACTTATGTTTGACTTGCTCAATAGTTAAACCAGAGTTAAAACTGAGAGAGTGTACAGATTTTTTGCTTGTTTAATCACGACTTATATGAAATACCATGTCATTTACGACGGTAACTGTAACCTGTGTGTCACTCTGGTACAGCAGCTAGAAAACTTAGATAAAGGACAGCTATTTGACTACACGCCCATGCAAAATGAAGAAATGCTAAAGAGTTTTGGCGTGACCACCCAAGACTGCCAAATGGGTATGATTTTAATCGATGCCTCCTCACCAGAGCGTCGCTGGCAAGGTAGTAATGCAGCAGAAGAAATTGCCCGTTTGCTGCCAGCCGGAAATGTCTTTATTACTGCTTATCAGTCTTTACCAGGCATGAAATGGTTAGGAGATCGTACCTATGAGCAGGTAAGAGATAATCGTTATAGTTGGTTTGGTAGACGCTCTAATACCTATCAATCTGCTTATCCAGTGGGTTGTAATGCGACTAGAAATGACCAGAGTTAAGTTTTCTTAAAAAAGCCTTAAAAATACAATTTTTCTACTTGATTGAGATGGAAATGTAAAGGAATAACTTATTTGATTGAGCTAGATGGAAATTAGTTAAACAATTAAGCTCCCTCACTATTGGGTGAGGGAGTTTTAATAAGTTGTTGATCACACTGCCCCAACTGCCGAAGTTTGGCGTAGCTAGGGATTAAACAACTCAAATACCTGTCGGCAAAAATGCTTGAGCTTTTCTCCTACATCAACAGCTGGCTGACATTGACCTACAAGTTGCCAGTTTTCAACGGTTGAGAGTCGCCAAGCTTCTCCTTGATGGTTAAATCCTGCCATTTCCAGACCAATTAGTTTATGGGAGTCTTCTAAAGGATCTTCATAAAACCTGATTTGTACTAGAATGCTGCGGCTTTGAAAGCGCCTACTCCAGCCAGGGAAGTGAAAACCAACGTCAATAGAATCAGGATCTACCAACTCTAAGGTTTCTGGGTCATTACACCAGGGCTTCAAATCCGCTTTAGCATCTGGAAACTCTAACTTGAACAAATTAACAAGAGCAGCAATTTTTGTTGTAACTTCCCAACTTCTTGCTTTTTCAGCTGCGTTCACCATAAATCTCCTATAGTTAACTGTTGTTATCAAGACTGTTTAACTATTTATTACCAACTATGGCAAATTTGCTGTATTCTTTGGCAAGATTTCTACTTTGCCTTTTCTGAGCATTGCTCTTCAGTTGGTAAGGCTCCAAGTTAACCAATTACTGGGTGACTGGGGGACGGGGTGACGGGGTGACGGGGGGACGGGGTGATTTTTTTATGGTTGATTTGCCGGACATGATGTAAGCTCAAACCACAGTAAAAGGTGCAAGGAAAACAGTGTCAATCAGTGAAAACTCAGTAGATGTCGGTTTGCTGCAATGGTTTTATCGAGAAGCAAATCCCATTAATGATAGTGACCAACTACCAATTCTGCTTTTGCACGGCTTACCCTCCCAAAGTTTGTGCTGGGAAGCACTGATGCCAGATTTAGGAGGACAGGGATTTAAAGCGATCGCCCCTGACTGGATTGGTTCTGGTTCATCGGCAAAACCTGACAAGCGAGACTTTGCTTACACTCCTGATGCTTTCATTGCAGCTTTAGCAGACTTGCTCAAACATCTCGAGATTGAGCAATTTCACTTGGTTGTTCAGGGATTCCTCGCCTCGGTGGGGCTTCAATATGCTCTACGTAACCCCGATCAAGTTGAACGCTTAGTTATACTCAACACACCTCTTTCCCCCGCTGCTAAGTTGCCCTGGCAGATGCAACAGTGGGGAATACCCCTTGTTGGTGATATGCTCACCCAAGACCCTTTGTTAGTTGACCGCACCTTAGAAAAAGGTAGTGGTTATCGTATTGAAGACAAATATTTAGATGTTTATCGTAAGCCTTTCCTAAAAACTTCCGATACAGGACGTAGTTTGCTGGCAACTATTAAAAACCTCCAGATCAAGGAGTCAATGGCAGAGATTGAATCAGGATTACACAGCTGGGAAAAACCAACTTTAATTTGTTGGGGTATGCAAGATCCCTGGCTACCTTTTACTCAGGCGCAGCAACTTGCCGGTACTCTCAAACAGGTTGAGCTAGTTAAACTTGAAGAAGCTGGTCATTATCCTCAGGAGCATTGGTCAGGGAAAATTAGTGAGGTCCTTCTTCCCTTTTTGCGACGGCAACTTGGGTGACGGGGTGACGGGGAGCAGGGGTGACGGGGTGACGGGGAGAAGTTTTTATTAATATTCTGTCATTCTTACTCATTTGTAGAACTGGTAATAACCTTTGTTTTGTACTTAGGCGAAGTAGGAAGCGCGGAGTTCTTGGCTGCCAATTTTGCGGCGAAGGTCTTCGATAATATTGATGGCTGTTTTGATTTGAGTTAGCGAAGATTAAATAAAATCAAGAAGGAACTAAATGGGAAGGCGATTACTGTAGTAGTAGATGAAACAGGAGATAGGAAAAAAGGCAAAAAGACAGATTATGTAACAAGACAATATCTAGGAAGTGCAGGGAAAGTGGATCATGGGAAAGCTGAAGAATTCAGAGTACAGTAGTTAAAAATAACTGATTAATGCTTTATTTCCGTACTCTTGAGTTTTCTAACAATTACAATGTTGCAACTTAACTATGCAATAGCTTTACTTTACTGCAAACGGTACTTGTTGAGTTGAAGTGATGCTTGCTTCTATCGAAAGGTTTAAACCATGGAAACTAAAGACTTTTTTACCTTAATCCACCCCATACTAGCAGTAATCTTCGTCTTTCCCCTAATTGGTATAGTTATTAACTATGCTTGGCAAACTCGCCAAAGACGCTTACAAACTGCCGATGGAGGTAAAAGCAAAATTCCGCCAGTTGTGGGACGGGAACACGTTCAGCTAGGTCGTTGGCTGACTGGTTCTGTGGTGGGTATAAGTCTGGTAGCCCTTGCTTACTCTATTATTACTAAAAGTTTTATTGAGAAACAACTCTGGAGTAAAAGTCCCTTCCAGGTTATCTTTATTCTACTAATGTTTACTGCTACTATTGCCTCTTTGGTCTTGCTTTATCGAGCTAGACAAGCAAATTGGCGAGGTATTTTTGCCACCCTTACTGGCATGGGGTTAATCATTATTGGCTCTCAGGAAGGAGTATTTCGGCGTACCGACCAGTGGTATTGGTCTCACTATTATATTGGTATAGTCGCCGCAATATTAATGGTCTTTTCCTTAGCAATTGTCGAAGATATCTATAAAGATAGGTCAAATCGCTGGCGCTACGCCCATATTATTTTAAACTGCTTTGCTTTACTGTTGTTTGTTGCCCAGGGTCTGACTGGAGCAAGGGATTTATTTGAGATAGCTTTTTATCGGGGAGTGGGGAATTGAAAATGAGGCATGGAAAATTGAAAATGGTAAATTGTTAATTTGACTCCCCTGTCTTCCTTGTCACCCCTATCTACTAAGTTTGACTGCAACTTAGTACTAGGTTTAGATAGTTAGCTTGTGGGAAGGGGTAAGAGTGGGATAGCTGGCTAGGAAGTTAACAGTAATTGATTGATTTGGTGTTGCAGTTTTTCTTGCAATTGCTGTGCTTTTTGGTAAGCTAATGAACGTACCTTACTTGAATCAGCCTTTTCCTCTTGTCCAGGTTGATGGAGAGGTTGAATATAGTAGCGCAGCTTAGTTTTCATTGCCCAAACACCCATTGATGGGAAGAAAATAAAAGCAAACATCCCCAGAGAAAAAGGGAAAAAGGGCATACTGAGGAGTTTTGCTAGTTTACGGGAATTAAAAGCCAAAGGATGTAAAAATTCATTGCCAAGACAAACTACTGGCAAAATAGGAATTTGGTAGCGATCGCTTAGACGTATAAAACTGGGATGAAAGGTTTGTAGTTGGTAGCGTTGTGGCCAACCTTTACAAGGACCACGCAAACCTTCCGGTGCGTACAATAAAACTGTTTTCTTTGCTACTACGGCTTCAAACTCGTCTACCTCAGCACGCACACCACCCAAGGCTTTTGACCAACCACGAGGCAACCACCAAACCATCCAGGGATGCTCAAATAAGGACACTCCAGCTAGGGGCTGTACTGTCCATCTTTTTGTTTTACCTAATAGATAAGCTAATCCCAGGAAATCCCAAGGAAAGGACATCCCGGCGTGATTCATTGCCACAATTAAGGGTTCGTGGTCCGGTAAATTCTCAATTTGATGTAGTTCGGCGCGAAAATAACTTTGAATAATCGGGGCAAGTATTTCATCTCGGAAAGCCTGCTGATATTCCGGACAAAACTGGTAATCCTGTTGATGAGGTAAACGGTAGCCCAAACGCAACCAGCGCAATAACAAAGCTAGATAAAATCCTCCTGGAATCAGAAACAAGAGATATTCGACCCAATTCCAGCCATCTGGATCAGCATGATAATGTTGCCAGTGGCGATTGAATAAAATTAGCCAACCAGGTGGATACCAAAGGCAAAACCAATCGAACCAGTTAAATTGGTAGGGGTGAGTAGAGGATTGCTGCATACAGCCTTTGCCTGTTGAAAATTGAAAAGCAATTAAACTTTTCTAGATTATTGGTAATCTAAGCTTGTCTTTCTATTAACGATTAATAATTAACAAATCCTAAAAGTATATTTCCTGCCTCATCTAAATTGTGTCCAAAAGCAATAACTCCTTCTTCATGACCAGCCATCACTAAAATTTTTGCTTCTCTCAAATTCTCTTCCTTAAATAGCCGAAAGATTTCTTTTGCCATTTCTGGTGTGCCATAGGGACAGTCTTTAGAGGTAGTAGGAATTTTACCTAACAATTTTTGCCAAAGTTCTAGGTTATGGACGTGAATAATAGCATTAACTGTAGGTTCTATTTGGTAGATAGCCCCGTGGGTTAGAGACTCAGAAGAGGCTTGGATTGGACCTTGGCAAGTTAGACAGTTTTGTTCTATGTCAAATTCAGTCACTCTTGTGTAATGTCTTTCATTTAGACTAGGAAGACTACCTGTGTGAGTGCCAGAGATAATAAACTGGTTGGGCTGAGTATGGCGAATACTAAGATTGCCAAAACCGATACCATTTTCATATTCACCAATTAAACCAAGTTTATATAACTTATTTCTCCATTGATTTAATTTAGCAACTTCCTGGTAATTAACGGGTTCTGCCTTAATCCAATGGCATTGATACTTAATATAGCCTTCATCTATCATTACCTGTTGCCTGTTGTCTATTCCCTATTCCCTTGAATTTATATCCTACCGCTATAAATTGAGAGTGATTTAGCAAAATTGGCGCAAACTTTGAAATTCTCCCCTTAGATAGGGGTATCTCAGAGCAGAGAGAGCTATTGTTCTTGTCAAAGATATCTATTAGTTATCCTAAATAGGAATAAATATGCAAACAGAATTAGACTCTAACTCCCTTACCCCCACCCTAGAAGATGTTGCTGCTAATTTTCGTAGAGTAGGCTTGATCGGCTTTTGGATGCAATTGGGACTTGCGGTTGTCTCCTGCCTGTGTTTACTATTTGCTTGGTCTGGACGCAACTTCAGTGAGGAAACCAATCAAGGAATTGGCTTTGGTATTTTCTTCGCCGTCTGTGGTGTTGTTGCCCTAGGAGTTAGTACTTACTTTGCTTGGCGTTATACCCGCACTGCTAGAGGTTTGAGGAATCCTAACCCCAGTCTGCGTCCTTCAAAGACAGACACCATTGCTCTGATAAGATTAGGACTAATTACTACTTTGGTGGGAATTTTGCTCTGTATTTTCGGCGCTGGTTCTAGCCTAGGAGTGCAAATAGCAAAAGCTGTTTCTCAGCCTCCGGGTGTAGCAATTACCGATCCTAATAAAATAATTCGAGCGCTAGATGTTTTAGTAACAGTGGCAAATGTTAATACTATTGCGGCTCTCTTTGTTGGTAATATTGCTTCCCTGTGGTTACTAGAGCAAGTTAATCGTCACTAGTTAAAGACAGGGATTAGGTTACTTTTGCAAAAGGTTAGATTAAGCAACTTCCGACCTGCGAAGACCACCAATATTTTGGCATTCAAAGGTGGCATTATTGTCAGGTAGGCGGTTAATTAATTCGATAATTTGCCCTGCTGAGTTTTGCAAAAACCATTGGCACAGAGATTGACCCTGAAAAGGATGTTCTGACATTGGTTCAAAACCTTTTTTTCGCCACAACCAAGCAGCAGCAGTTATATCTTCAACTCGAATAGCTACATGGTGAATAGCAGCTGATCCCCTTTCCTCCATGAAGCGGCTTTTTTGGTCGCCAGAAGTATGAGGCGTATCCATCACCACTAGTCCACCTGATGGCATTAATACGGTTGTTAAATATATCCACAAATCGGTATTAATACGGTAAGTGTCACCGCAAAACTCTAAAGGAAACAGTCCTGGTCCTTCAACAATCTGACCACCCAAATTGTATAAAGCCTTGGTGTAATTTTTGAGCTTCCCTAGGTCTGGAAAACTGATCAGAAAGTGATCTACTCGTACTCTTTCACTATATAAGTTTGCTTGAAAAGACCAATTTGCCAAAAACTCAGGTTTACGGTATCCCGGCTTAAATTCTAGTAGACCGTTATTTTCGCAGAAAGGAGAATCTAAGTTATGGAAGTTTGCGTTTAGTAACTGTAGTTTCGTCATTGTTCTAACCTGACTTGACAACATCCGTTCAGTGAACAGCTTCTACAGTCATTATATAAAATATTAAAAATTGTGACGTTGAACAGATTTAGATTAGGATATTTACCATCTTCTTGCCAGACTACCCAGCTTTTACGGGTTTTCCTTTCCGTTCCTAAAACTAAAATGGGATTGAGATGCAGCCTTTTTATCTAGCTGTTGTCTTGTTTCTAAATCTTTTTAACTTTTAAATTCGATTTCAAAAGTCATGTCCTTCTGGCGTACCTACTACCATCTCACCTGGGCTACTGAATCTCGCAAACCTATGATTACTGCCAAGCGAGAACCAGAACTTTACCGTTACATTACTGATAAAGCTGATGCAATGGGCTGTATTATTCACGCTATTGGTGGAATGGATGATCACATCCATCTCGTTGCTTCTATTCCACCAAAATTATCGATTGCTAATTTTGTGCAGAAAATTCAAGTAACTAGTGCTTATCATTTGAATAATCACCCATCATTTATTTGTTTTGGATTTAGCTGGCAATACAGTTATGGTGTTTTTAGTCTAGGGAGTAAACAACTCGAAGAAGCAAAAGCTTATGTGTTGAATCAGAAAGCACATCATTTAAATGGTACGGCAATTCCTGCTTTGGAAAGGGATTATGAGTTATCGTAAACAAATCGTCAGTCGAGAAATTTAAGTTGAAGGCAATATCAACTTGATTTTGCTAGTTTTAATCAAGCAAGTCTGGCTGTTTATGCACAATCATTTCATATAAAGGTTGAAAGCTAAACCAACCCATCTGATGGGAACCCACCTGCTTTTGAGCTATACGAGCATTTTCTGGTTCAATAAGGATAGGCTGACCTGCTGCTTCTGCCATCAACTGTGCCTGACAGGAGCGATCCATCGTAATAAACCACCAAGCAGCTTCATCAACCGAGTGTCCGACTGTCAGTAGTCCATGATTGCGAAGGATAACAGCTTTCTTATTACCTAAAGCTGTAGCAATGCGATCGCCTTCTTCAAGAGCAAAAACCACCCCCGTATAGTCATCGAACAAACTGTGGTCTTCATAAAAACTACAGGCATCTTGAGTCAGAGAGTCAAGGAGACGACCCAAAGTTGACCAGCTCTTACCGTAGGTAGAATGAGAATGAGCGGCTGCAACTACATCCGGACGGGCAGCATGAATGCGAGAATGGATAGCAAAAGCAGCCTCATTAACAGGCTTATCACCCTCAACTACTTCGCCTTTATGGTTAACTAAAATTAAGTCCCTAACTCGAATCAGACTAAAATGTACTCCAAAGGGATTTACCCAAAAGTAATCTAGGTGTTCTGGATCACGAGCTGTGATATGACCAGCTATACCTTCATCAAAACCGAAGCGGGCAAAAAGACGGAAGGCTGCGGCTAAACGTTGTTTGCGATGGAGGCGTTCTTCTTCTTTTGAGGCAAATATCTGTGGTTGGGGGATATTTTGAGGAAGATTTAAGGTAACCATAAGTCAGTACTCTTTTAACTGAGCATTAGTATCAGTAAATAATGAGAATTATTCTTCTTTGATCATTACCTATTCAACTCAGAGAATTCAAAGTTGAGCTTTTGCCAAAAGTGCTTCTATCTTTCCTAACAAGCGAGTCAATTCAATGGGCTTGGTGTCATAGTCATCACAGCCAGATTCTAGGGCTTTTTCGCGATCGCCAGCCATAGCATGGGCACTCAAACCAATGATCGGAATTTTCTGGGTTTGGGGGTTAGCTTTCAATTGGCGGGTAGCTTCCCAACCGTCGATCACAGGTAAACTCATATCCATTAAAACGAGATCCGGTTGCTCTGATTTGGTTATTTCTACCCCTTCACTGCCATCAACTGCCATTACCACTTCATATTGCTTACGCTTGAGGCGGCGTGACAGCATATCCCGGTTCATCTCGTTATCCTCGACCAAGAGAATTTTCGGCATCAGCTTTTCCTCTCTTTCTCCTGTTCATGATAGTAAAGTTGTTCATTTCCTTGTCTCTCTTCCTCGCTATTGCATTGGTCGGGAGACTGTCGTCAACTCACTCGCAATTCATCTCACGCTTCCCTTAGGGTGAGACATGAGCCTTCTTGCTGTTTTAGGTAAATTGAAAATTGTTTATCTCCTCATCCCCTGACTTCCTCTGTCACAGCTACCACTTCTAGGCTATATCCTCTATCTTTCTTAATCCGCTTGGCTTTGGCTTGTGCTTGAGAGGATGTGGCAAACCTATGTGCTCCTCCTGGATGGGGACACCAATTCAATTTTTGCATACCTCCTAATGCCTCTATAGATGCCAAGTAATTTTTATTTTTTGGTTCAAAAAGTGCATACTTAACATTGGCGGGATGGCTATCAGTAATTTCGTGATCTTGATGACGACGCTGTTGTTTCAGTTTGGCAGCACGACCCATAAATATCTCCCAGATAAAATTTTACCTAAGCATTTTTGGTGGATTACTACAGTGATTTATATCACATGATATTTATTGTCTCTTTAAAAAATATTGTGTCTGCCATCACAATCTATCTGTGGGTTAATTAATATCTTTCTCATGACTTAGTAAGATAATAGAAGTGTGAGGAATAGAACGGAACCAACCTTATTTATAAAGGGGGAAAATATGAAATTCAAACTTATAGCTACTATCGCCTTACTAACTCCCCTATTTTTCGCTAGTCCGGTTAAAGCGGAAAACCCGCAGGATGTACAACAGCTCTTGTTAACTGGCCTTTGTGCCGGGTGTGATTTGCAAGGAGCAGATCTCAGTGGTAAAGATTTAAGTAATACCCTATTATTGGGCGCTGACTTGAGAGACGCTAATCTGCAAGGGGCGAACCTCACAAATGCCAACCTTGAAGGGGCAGATTTAGCTGGTGCTGACTTGGAAGGAGCTAACTTGACCTCAGCTCTTGTCACTAATGCTGATATGCGTGACACTGATCTAGACCAGGTCAATTTTACTAACGCCAAGCTTTATGACGTTAACGTTAACGGCGCATCAATGAATGAGATGAATATCAGTGATGCCCAGATACACAACACAGGAATTGGCGTTGGGGGAGAAGATGGCTCTTTTCCATCTTGGGACGAAATTTTGCAACAAAATTTACCTGCCGACTAATTGGGTTTGCCTAAATCTGAGTAAATAAAATAAACATTACTCCCATTTCTGGAAATTTTTCTTAGGAAATGGGAGTTTGTTTAAATTGCCGTCTTCTCATGTAAGCAAATGCAATTTACCCTAATTAAATGGGAATTGCCATAAAAACGCTCTTTTGCTCCTCATAAAACCGTATGATTTAAAGATTGGCAATCTTACAAAATATACCGATGAGCTACTATATTTCTCCCCGCTTTCTCAACAAACTCTCGGTTCACATCACTAAAAACTTCCTGGATCTTCCTGACGTTCGCGTTCCCTTGATTCTTGGCATCCATGGTCGCAAGGGTGAAGGAAAAACTTTTCAGTGTGAGTTAGTATTTGAGCGCATGGGTGTAGAAGCCGTCCACATGTCGGCTGGGGAACTAGAAAGTCCAGATGCCGGTGATCCAGCGCGTTTAATTCGCTTGCGCTATCGAGAAACAGCTGAAATGATCCGAGTCAAAGGCAAGATGTGTGTACTCATGCTCAATGACTTTGATGCTGGCGCAGGTAGGTTTGATCGCAATACCCAATACACGGTCAATACTCAGCTGGTGCAAGGCACATTGATGAATATGGCAGATAATCCTACCAATGTGCAACTCCCCGGAAGTTACGACTCCAACCCTATCCACCGCGTACCAATTATTGTCACTGGTAATGACTTTTCTACCCTCTATGAGCCATTAATTCGGGATGGACGTATGGAAAAATTTTACTGGGAACCCGACAAAGAAGATCGCCTTGGTATCGTCGGTGGTATTTTCTCGGAAGATGGGCTTTCTAAACAAGAAATTGAACAGTTAATTGATGCTTTCCCCAATCAACCAATTGATTTCTTTAGTGCTTTGAGAGCAAGACTTTATGATGAGCAAATTCTTCAGTTCATTGACAAGGTAGGGATTGAAAAGGTTTCTGCACGGGTAGTTAATAGTATTGAAGGATCACCTCAATTTAAAATGCCAAATTTGAACATCTCTGGCTTAATCAAATTTGGGAAACAAATGAGCATGGAACAGAAGCAGGTAGATAACATGCGACTTGCCAGGGAATACAATCAAGATTTACGACTGTCTGACCAAAGCTCAGTTGACACTACTGTTACTAAGAATGAGTTGGCACAACAACCAGTAATTAATAGTGTAAAAAATAGCTTTGAGGATTCTCCAACCCACAGAAAAGAAATACCAAGTCAACCATTAGATTTAGAAACCCAAGAGCAAATTCGCGAACTTTTAGCTAGAGGTTGTTATCTTTCTATTGAACATGCCAATGAGCGTCAATTCCGTAGTAATGCCTGGAAAAGCAGTACTAGCTTCCATGGAGATGAATCTTCTACAGTTATTGGAACTTTAGCAGAATATTTAGCAGAACATGGTGGAAATTATGTTCGTCTAATTGGTGCTGACCCTAAAACTAAGCGACGGGTCATGGAAAAGATTATTCAGCGCCCCCAGCAGGTAGAGAAGATGCGACTTGTCAGGGAGTACAATTCAGATTTGCGAACTTCTTACCAACCGTCAGTTAATGCTTCTACCCCTAAGGATAAGTTGGTAAAACAACCACTAATTGACAAAAAAGAAGATAAATTTAACGCTTCTCTAAGCAGCAGAAGAGACATACCAAGTCAACCATTAGATTTAGAAACCCAAGAGCAAATTCGCGAACTTTTAGCTGGAGGTTATTATCTTTCTATTGAATATGCCAATGAGCGTCAATTCCGCAGTAATGCTTGGAAAAGTAGTACTAGCTTTCATGGAGATGAGGCTTCTGCGGTGATTGAAACTTTAGCAGAACATTTAGCAAAACATCTTGGAGATTATGTTCGTCTAATCGCTGCTGATCCTAAGGCGAAGCGACGGGTCATGGAAAAGATTATTCAACGTCCTCATTAGTTTTGATGAGGTGGTGTTTCCTTGGAAAAGGGCAACTCCAAACTAACATTCCAGCGCTGACCATCATGTTTAAGCAAGGCCAAGTTGGAAACTATAAACTCAAAATCTAACTCTCGATGCTCAAACTCTGGCCAAGACTTGTAGAAGTTTTGTTTAGTTAAGTCTTTGTAAGCAACAGTTACATGGGGATTAAAAGGACGATTTTTCGTGAGTTGGTTAACGGTAATAGAAAAGGAATTTTCTAAGTAATTCATCAAATCTTTTTGAATAGCTAGTAGGTCTGGCGTTTTCAGAACATTAATGTAAATCACGCGAGGAGGGAAAGTGCCAAAACCTTTCAGGGTAATTGGCACTGCTGTTCTAGTTTGGGCAAAGTCCAAAAGGGATTTTTTCAGAAGCGGCACTTGGTCTACTTGCCATTCAAAAGGAGGTTGTAAGGTAATATGGGGCGGTGATGTCTGGGCATGTTGGCTTTGGTAGGTATCAGCAAAGTACTGCTTAACCTCATTAGCGTAGTCCTGAACTTCCTGCGGTGGCAGAAGTGCAATGAAAAAGAGACTTTTTGATTTATCCAAAGGATATTTACCCCTCCTACTAGATTTTATTTGAGCGGCGATCGCCAATCACTACTTTGACAATCCCCGTCAGCATACTCGGTTAGGGACTTGCGTAGAAATGGAGTACTAGATAATCTAGGCTGTAAGCAATGTTAGACGAAAAGTTAAAATCAACAATAAGAGACGCTGCCAGAAAGCTGACAGGAGCGAAAAAAAATTAAACAATCTTTAGTGGTTGTGGCGATCGCACTGGCAGCTTTTGCCATTACTGTCTATAGTTCTGTGGGTGAAATTATAGGAGTTTCAATTGCTTTAGGATCAGTGGCATTGGCAGTTGGACTGGGCAAATTACAAACTCACTTTGAGCGCTCCTACACTCGCCGTTAGTTCATTTAACTCTAAATTAAAAAGTAACCAGTTATCAGGGAATAGTTGGTCGTTGAATTGACCTTCTGCCACTGCTTACTGGTTACTGAAAAAAGACGGAGTATATTTCTCAACTTCTCAATCTGCCAACCTTACGCTTCATCATAGGCTTCTATGTCCAGTAAATAAATGTAGGGCTCCGCTAACTCTGGACGCTGGAAGGCCAGTGTACGCAGTAGATGCCAATCATCTAGCCCTTCAAAGGCGTTGGCGTAATCATCCCGTTCTAGACGGGCAGCTAGCTCGGCAACGTCCTCTGCAGTGAGAGCAGAAATATTGCGCGGGGAAATTCTCGAAGTTGCTATCACTAGGACCTCCCTCAATTAGCATCTGTGCTTGTCAGGCTGTCGATATCCCACAGCCCCCTCAACATTATGACCTCTCTTTTCCAAGAAAGGGAGTTAATTAGAGAAATACTTAATTATCTTTACTCTAATTTGATCCTCGCTGATAGATGATTTGAGCTAAATCATTACGCAAAAATGCTTCTTCCCTGGCTTCACCCAAAACCCTAGCTAGGGCGATCGCTTGTTCATATAAATTTTTTGCCAATGCTAAATTACCAGCCCCTTGGTACACTTGTGCTCCCAAACGCAGCCCCCTTAGTTGTTCGTAACGGTTTTCCTGGTTTGCTGCTAGAGTCAGGTGTTGATTAAGTCTTTTCAAAGCTGGGGAATACTGTTTAAGAGCGCTGTGAGAGCTTACCATTCCTCTTAGGGCACGGAAATGGTTGGGAACGTCGTTGTTGTTATCAGTCGCTAGGAACAGGCCAATGCGGTAAGCGTTGAGAGCATCGCTGGGACGTTCAACAGCTAGATAAGCATCCCCTAAATTATTTTGAGTATTAGCCTTGCCAGAACTACGCCGCAATTTTAAGGCTTGTTGGTAGTGCTTAATTGCTTCAAAATAGTTTCCTCTTCTAGCAGCGACTAAACCAAGGTTACTAAGACTTAGTCCTTCACCCTCCTTACTCCCTAACTGACGGGCAATTATTAAACCTTCTCTGAAGGTTTCTTCTGCTGCTTGAAGATTACCAGTTTGTAAAAGTACTGTACCCAGGTTATTTAACCCATAAATCTGTCCCAAAAGATCCTTTTTGTAACGGGCAATTCCCAATCTTCGCCGCAATGCATCTTCTGCCAAAGAGTAGCGCCCCAATTGAGCATAGGTTTGACCTAGATAATCGTAGGTAAGCTCTAGTCCTTCAAAATCCTCTATTTGTTCATAAATTTCGAGTGCTTGTAACCAGTCGGCAATTGCTACCTCGAAGTTGCCACTCTGCTCAGCCCGTTGCCCAGACTCCAATAATAGGTCAGCCTGTTCCCTAATCTCTTTAATAAGGCCTCGATCTGAACTGTTCTCAAGTTGTCGTTGCAGATCGCTCGTTGGTGAAGCCGAAGGTAATAATTGGGCTAAACTTACTTTGCTAACCAGCATTACTAGCAATGGCAGCCAACTGATTAGGATTAGGCGAAGGTAGATTCGATAGGGATAACGCACTTTCATGGCTTGATAGTCGCTTTATGAGTGCGAGGTTTGAAACTGATTTTGACCAACTTCACCTCTCGGCACTGAAGTATTCATTTCTTCTTCAAGATAAATCACGCGAATATCTTTGGGTAAACCTGCTTGCAGAAGCCGATAGCCTTCCTGAAGCTTACTTCTCACTTGTGCTGGCGCAATCGATTCTCCCTCTGCCTGTAAATAAGCAGAAATTCGGGTTTCACTCCAGTTGAAAGTTTGTTCCATAACTACCATCAGCCGTAACACTGGTGGTAGCTCCCCTAGTGACTGTTCTAGGTAACACCATAAAGGTGGTGACGCTGCCTTGAGCTCGTAGTGAATTGACTCAATCGGCGGCAAAGATGCCGAGTTAATGCAGATAGCTGTCATGTTGATTAACCAGCCTTGGAAGGAATTTGCTCCCAGCATATTTCCATCACGTAAATCCAGTCCACCTAGTTCGTAGTAGATATGACGCCAAGTTAGGGAAAACAGGTACTCTGCCTGCACGGGCGATCGCGCCGAATGTCGAATTAAAGTATAGACAATGGGGGAATAACGACAGAAAATTGCGGTGAAATACTTTCCCTGCTCCCGGTGGCGCTGGAACAGAGTCAGTAATTCTTGATCACTGTGATGAAACAGTGATTTAACAATCGGATGATTAGATTCAGGAAAATGGGGAATTTGCACAACTAAACAATTTCCTACTTGAATCAGGAAAACGAGAGAGTAGACGAAACCCCTGTATCTACCCCAGATGACCGGAGACAAGGGCTACCAAGCTTTTCTTTGGCATCCACGAATCAGGAGATGGGGTGAGTGATAACCGGCTCTTACCGATCCTCTTCCAACAAGGTGATAGTTTAACTTAGCTAAAATTAGAACATCTCCGATGGTAATAATCTTACCTGCAACAGGACAACAGATTCATCCTTAGCCAAATCAGTTCATCACGCTTTGTCAGTTCATGATTCTATCAGTAGATGTTACTTCATTACTACTTGACTACATCCACCCTGCATCTTTCTTGCCTTCTTTGCCCCTAGATAGCCTGTTTTCCACTCAGGGTATTATGGTGATGCTGTTGGCAGCTTATGGGGTTGCCATGTGGATGTTCCTCACTAGTGCCCCGAAAGTCCATACTGTCATGGTGTCGGACTTGGAAGTTGCCCGCGATTTTTATGAAGGTTTGCTGGATTTATCAGCTGCCGAAGTTCCTCTTCACTACTACTACAACTACGAACAAACCCTAGGAACTACAGGTATTGATCCCCTCTACATGTCAACTAGCATGGGGGCGATGGAAACAGCGAGTGCCAATCAACTCAAAGGTTCTGAGGGACTGTGGTATCAACTTAAAAAGAATACTCAGTTACATGTTATTTCAGGGGCAAGTTTAGGCAAGAGAAACCAACAACGCCATGTCTGTTTTGACCATGAGTGTTTAGAACAAGTATTGATGCGGGTGCAAATGCGACGACTTAAGTATAAGGTTCGCAGAACGAAACCATTGAATTTTTTGGTTAAGGATTTAGAAGGTCAGGTGATTGAACTAGCAGAAGTTTCTAACTAGGGGTGTATAGTCTGGTGAGTAGGGAGCAGGGAGCAGGGAGCAAGGGGAGAGCTATTAAATTCCTCATCTTCCTCACCTCATCACCGGACTTCGTAGGGCTACGCTAACATCACTTTATCTGTCTCCCCTAGCCTCCCCAGCTTCGCTATCTCCCCCATCTTCCCCATTCCCCTTACTCAAACAGAGAGAACTTTATCGATTTCTGCCCAGGTTGTCGGCCCACATTCACCGTCAGGGGTAAGCCCTTTTTCTTTTTGAAACTTAATCACAGCGGCTTTAGTATTAGGTCCGAACTTACCGTCAATGCTTCCTTTTAAGTAGCCCTCCTTGACTAAGAACTCTTGCAGTTCCTTGACATCTTCTCCACTTCTGCCCTCTTTTACTAGCCTACGTGGAGTTTTGTCTTCACCTTTATCTTCCTTCTCTTCATCCTTTTCCTCACTCTTATCATTACCTTCTTCACTCTCACGAACCTTGTCGATTTCTGCCCAGGTTTTCGGGCCAGCTTCACCGTCAGGACTCAGTCCTTTTTCTTTTTGAAACTTAATCACCGCAGCTTTAGTCTTGGGACCAAAATCACCGTCGGCACTTCCTTCTAAGTAGCCATTTTTAATTAAGAACTCTTGCAGCTCCTTGACATCTTCGCCACTCCTACCTTCTTTTAATATCCGAGACATAAAGATAAGCTTCCTATAATTAATTTCAGAACTGTTAATTGACAATCTCTCGAATATTAATCCAAAACATCCTACTTATGGATTATTTGGAATAGTTAGGTTTCTTGATCTGTATCAGAGGACTTAACCGCACTAGCACTTTTGAGTAGAGGGAAAGCAATCACATCTCGAATACTGGGAGAGTCTGTTAGAAGCATGACTAAACGATCAATACCCATGCCCATACCGCCTGTGGGTGGCATGCCGTATTCTAAGGCTGTCAGAAAGTCTTCATCTACGCCGTGGGCTTCCAAGTCTCCGGCGGCTTTCCTTGCAGCCTGTGCTTCTAGGCGTTTTCTTTGTTCAATGGGATCAGTTAACTCGGAAAAGCTGTTGGCTGTTTCTCGTCCGGTAATGAACAGTTCAAAACGCTCTACTAAACCTGCTTTATCTCGATGGGGCTTAGCTAAGGGGGAAATTTCCACAGGATAATCTAGTACAAAGGTAGGTTGAATTAGAGTTTCCTCACACTTTTGCTCAAAGGCTTCGTTGAGAACTTTGCCAATGGATTGAGATTCCTCTAAGCCATCAATACCAACCTTTTCGGCTGCGGTTTTTGCTTCCTCTAGGGTGTTGAACTGAGCAAAATATAAACCAGTTTTTTCCTGCACCAACTCATGCATGGTAACTCTACGCCAGGGTGGTGTTAGGTCAATTTCTTCCCCTTGATAAGTAACTTTCAGCGTACCTAAGACAGTTTGCATGACGGTGGTGATTATATTCTCCGTCAGTTGCATCATGTCGTTGTAGTCGGCGTAGGCTTGGTAGACCTCAATGGAAGTAAATTCTGGATTGTGGCGAGTGGAGACACCCTCGTTGCGGAAAATTCTACCCAACTCAAATACCTTTTCAAACCCACCTACAATTAGCCGCTTGAGGTGAAGTTCTGTGGCAATACGTAGGTATAGCTCCATCTCTAAGGCATTGTGGTAGGTGACAAAGGGGCGAGCATCGGCACCACCAGCTTGGGTACTAAAAACTGGTGTCTCGATTTCAATAAAGCCTTGCTGATCTAAATAGCGGCGAATTGCTGCGGTGATTTGAGCACGACGGCGGAAGGTTTCCCGAACTGTGGGGTTAACGATTAAATCGACATAACGCTGACGATAGCGCTTTTCGGTATCAGTAAGACCATGCCATTTATCAGGTAAAGGCAGAAGGGACTTAGTGAGTATGGCGTAACGGCTGACGTATATAGATAATTCGCCTTTTTCTGTGCGCTTGATGGTTCCCTTAGCACCAAGAATATCCCCAATGTCAGTTAGCTGTTTGAGGTGGTTAAAGGCATTAGCTACATCTGCCATTTCAGCAGTAATTTTCTTCTTATCGAGGTAAAGCTGAATCGTACCAGTTTCGTCCTGGAGATTGAAAAAGGCTAGTTTACCGAAAACGCGACGTGCCAAAATACGACCAGCGATCGCCACTTGCAAATCTGCCTCTTCGCCAGCAGGTAAGTCGGCAAATTTTTCCTGGAGTTCTGCGGCGCTATGGGTAGACTCCCAACGATAAGTATAAGGATTGAGTCCTAACGCTTTGAGCTGTTCGACTTTCTCTAAACGTGTGGCGCGAATTGCTTCTAGGCTTGAGTGATCTTGCGGTTCTTGGGGTGACTGCTCAGGGGACATAAGGGCGATAATAGTTCAGATTGCATTTCCAGGATACCCAGTCTATTTTCTATTAAAGACAAGGTCAACGCTGGCATTAACAATTAACAATTAACAATGAGGAGTGATTACTCAAAAGTCTTCCTTGTCACCCTTGTTCCACCACACCCCATCCCCCCTACAGGTCTGTCAAGATAGTTTTGAGGGACTGGTTAGGATAATTTTAGATTTTAGATTTTGGATTTTGGAGAATTGTCCTATCCCTAACTTCAAAATTGACAGACCACTACGGTTCAATCTAACCGAAATACATCTGCGTAAATTTGATGGGGCGCTGGTATTCTCGCTTCCTCCGGAGAATCGTAAACCACTAGAAGGGAATCTGACTCTCCTAGACAAGGATACAAAGCTAATCCTTCAGCTTGATCTGTGTCTAAACCACACTTTAGGTTAAATAAAACTGTTAAATCTCCAGACTCTTGACTAGATATACTGTCTTCGGAAATATCGAGAAACTTTTTCAGTCTGAATACTTTCATCGAAGCTTCTAGAGTCATAGTGGCACCGGCGAGGATAATTAAGTCCTTCCCTTTGAAACAAAGTTCTCGTACACCTAAGCCATCTAAATCAATAAAATGCTTGCGGTAGCGCCTCTCATCTTTGCCGATTGTTTTAAGGGTTAAAACTCCTGGCTCTTTTTCTTCTACTTCTATTTCTAAAATAATTGCCCAACCTCGCAGCACTGGACCACGCAAGCCTAGGAAAACTCGATCTTTATGGACAGCTAACCCTTCGATATCTAACCCGTTGTCCTTAGAGGGAATAGCTGCTGAGATAAAGGGACTTAGATGGGGATCTTCTCGGAGGATATCGATCAGTAAGTTATGAGTTTCTGACTTTTCTAAACAAGCAGCGGTTAGTTTTTGTGAGGGATTATCTGGATGAGAGCATGATTTAAGTAATTCGCCTTCTATAACAGGAATACGAGCAACTAAGTAGCGATTAATGTCGGTTTTAATTTTTGCTAGCCGCTCAATATCTTTCTCTGGCTTTTTCCCTTTCGCTTTCTTCCGCTTCGTGCTATGGGAACCTGTCAACCAAAGATAATTACTGTGGTAATCAAGACCTTCAATATCAATTTCGTCTTCGTGATTAAATAAATCTATGAAATCCCCAATAAAAAAGGGCTGATGTTTGCCGAAGACACATGGCTTTAGGGGAGATAGTCGCTCAAGAGTTAACAGTTCGTCTGAGCCTAACCATAGACTCCCGTCTGGCGTAAAAGCAGCACTTGATATCTCACGGAGCAAGTCATCAGATTTACCATCAAAACTAAGTAGAACACGACTGAGCAAAAAAGGTTGGGGCATAAGAGATTTATTCCAGTCAGAGTGAGCAGATTCACTCCTAGGTTACACCGTAGTAAACTCATCATGTCTCTACCAAAAAGCACAATTTTTTGCAAGCAACTTTAGCTAGATTATCGATGTGGTAACCTAGCTCTAAGATGAGTATGTTCCTTATTAATAATTACTTATTCATGGTAGATACCTGCCTAGGAAAGCAACTTTTGATTACGGTCTTCAAGCATTGCTAATTGCTATTTTAGCAGTAAGACTCACTCAAGGCGTTTGCTAGCTAACTTACCGCCTTAAGCCAATTATTAAGGCGAGTATAGATGGAACTAGCCACCTGAGCTAGCTGCTGCTGGCGATACCACTTTTGAAAAGCTTGTTCATATTCTTCACCGTCTACTTGATAGGTACTCCAAGCTTTCAGGGCAAGACCCAAACCCCAAAAGAGGAGGATATATAAAGACCAAGAAAGCTGACCAGCAACAAGTAGATTCAGACAGACTAAAAAAGTGTTAACAATTAAGTATTTGCCAAAACTTTTTTTAAACTTACTATCTCGGTAAATATTAAATTGTGTTCGCTTTTGCCGAGCTTCTTGCTGAAGTAGCCACTCTCGTTCTGCCGTGAGCAGCGTTTCGCCTGAAATCCCTAATTCTAAGGCAATTTCCACTAACTGGTCGCGGGAAAATTCTCCGCTATTTGTCTGACGAGCGATCGCCAGATTAAGGATTTGCTGGATATCCTCTTGATGATAAGGTTGGGAGTTTTTATTTTCAAGGGCAGACATGAGCTATTCATTAAATTGTGTTGATAACGCTTTTCGTGCCTAGAAAAACAATGAGCTTCAAGACACAAAAAGTAGTGCTTATTTTATTATGCCGATGTTATGAGGGCCGCGGCAAACTTAATTTAATACCCAAAACCGAACTTTAGTGGACGGTTCTTACGACATAGGATAGATGAAAGTTTTCTTTACATTTTGTTACGATGTGAGCATAAGTTAAAAGACGAAAATAATAAAGCGTCTTCGATATAAAGATTTTGAGGTCATTACCTTATGAACGGTAGTATTCGTATCGGAAATTTATTGGGAATTCCTTTTTATGTACACCCTTCCTGGTTTTTAGTTTTGGGCTTAATGACTTTCTCTTATGGAGGTTACCTAACAGAGCTATTTCCGGGATTGGCTGGTGGATTACCCTGGCTATTGGGATTCGTTGCTGCACTTTTGCTATTTGCCTCAGTTTTAGCCCACGAACTAGGACACAGCTTTGTGGCGATTTGGCAAGGAATAGAAGTGAAGTCAATTAGCTTATTTCTTTTTGGTGGCTTAGCTAGCCTGGAGAAAGAGTCTAAGACTCCAGCTGAGGCATTCTGGGTGGCAATTGCTGGCCCTGCGGTGAGTATCGTCATTTTTGCTCTGTTGACAGCTATCGGTGTTGCCACTGGTATTTCCGGACCTTTGGCAACCATGCTAGCCATGGTGGCTTACATTAACTTAATGTTAGCCCTGTTCAACCTCATTCCTGGCTTACCCTTAGATGGGGGTAACATTCTCAAGTCTGTGGTTTGGAAAATTACTGGTAATCCTTACAAAGGGGTTGTATTTGCTAGCCGTGTGGGTCAATTTTTGGGCTGGACTGGTATTGGAGTTGGTATACTAGGAAGCTTGGGAGTTATTAATTTTGGTAGTTTCTGGACTTTACTAATTGGTTGGTTCTTGTTGAGAAATGCTGGCTATTCTGCTCAATCTGCTACTATCCAAGATAAATTAATGGGTCTAACGGCAGAAGATGCAGTAGTTCCTAACAGTCCAATTGTCTCTGCTGATTTGTCTTTAAGAGAGTTTGCTAACCAATACATTATTGGTAAATCTCAGTGGCAAAAGTTTTTAGTAACCAATGAAGATGCTCAGCTGCTAGGAACGATTAAAGTTGATGACATGAGAGGTGTCGCTACCTCTGACTGGCCAACTACCCAAGTCAGAGAACTAATGCAAGCTGTTGATTCTGTCACGACAGTTCAGCCAGATCAATCTTTACTAGATGTTGTTACGCTGCTAGAGCAAGAGAAATTAACCCAATTGCCTGTAGTTCGTGACAACGGTGTTTTGGTAGGGCTTCTGGAAAAAGCTGCGATCATCCAACTACTCGAAAAGAGAGCGCAAGCTAAGCTTGCTTAAACAATAATTACTCTTAGCTTGTAATCAAATCTCCCTCGGCTCAAGAAGTCTTTAAGTGTCCGGGGGAGTTTTGTTTAGGCAATCATACGACTATAGCAGCCCTCTTTTTGCAATGACATAAGTTGGCTTCTGAAATTAGAATTTTAGATTAAACTTAGCTAACAGCCCTAAAAATTACAGTAACCAAGTCTTTTTAGCAAAATCAGCAGGCTTATCGCCTTCTTTTGTAATTGGTCTTGTTGTCGGCTGGTGTTGCACAGTTCGTCTTTGCACAGTTTGTTTTTGCACTTTGAGAGTAGAACTTCCTTTCTTTGAGCTATTAAGTTCTTGAGTAAGCTTCTCATTAACTTCTGCAAGTTTTAGAGCATCCTTTTTGGCTTGATCCAATTCAATCTTTAGCTGAGCTGTTTTTTCGATATCTTCTTCGAGTTGCTTGATATATTTTTGCTGCTGCTGTAAATCTGCTAGCAAGTTTTCGTTTTTTTGCTGTAAATTGCTTTCTTTTTTCTGAGCTTCTTCTAGGGAATCTTTTAACTTGGTAATAGTGTCTTCCTTTTGTTGGGCTTCCTCTAGGGAATCTTTTAAGGTATCTTTTAACTTGGCAATGGTATCTTCGTTTGTTTGAGCTTCTTCTAAAGAAGTTTTTAAATCAACAATAGTGTCTTCCCTTTGTTGAGCTTCTTCCAAAGCTTTTCTTAAATCTCTGATTGTTGCTTCTAAGTCTGCCTTGGTAGGATTTGATCGTTTGGTGCTAGAGCTTGCTGGTTTGTTCATTGCTAGTTCTGTATCTAAACCTTCATCATCGCTGCTTTCTGGCAGTATTTCAACTGGTGGCTGTGCAGATTTTTCCGCCTCTTCTTGCAATAGTTCAGTTAAACTCTTCTTGACCATTAGTTCCTCCAATAACTCTCTAATTCATCAGCTATACGGCAGTAGTCCGCTTTGGCTTCCCGGACATTATCACCAAAGCATTGATTAATTGGTATGCCTTCGAGTGCTGCTCGTTGGTGAGCTTTGTAAGTCCTGATAAAAGCCTGAAAAGCAGGAACTCCTACTTCCCTTAGCGTATTTTGAGCGGCTTTTGCTTCCTTGAGACTACGGGAATCTACCCGTGTCAGCAGTACTCGATGAGCTTTATTCAGTGGCGCGATCGCTAAGCGCACTGTTTCGATCAGTGCTGCTAAGTCCATCGGTGCAGGTGGCGTGGGCAAAATTACATAATCAGCAAGCGCCACTACCGCACTCAGGGCTTCAGATCGCAGTGCTGGAGGTGTATCCACTACTATCCAATCGTAGCCCTCTATTTTACGCAGTTTACTCAAAAGAGCTGGATTCGTTTCTTGAGTAAGGTCAAAACTTATATTTTCACCACCACGCTGAACCCACCAGGATAAACTCCCTTGTCTATCTGAATCTACAGCTAAAACTTTGTATTGCTCTGAGAGAATCCCAGATAATGCCATGGCTGTTGTAGTTTTTCCCACACCACCTTTGCCATTAGCTACAACAATTAGCCTGGGAGACGATGACATATAAGATTTTTTTTCCTTATTTAAAGTCTATATTATCAAACTAACGTTACTAACTTTACATCTCTTCGCTGATTAGGGGTGAACGAAATGACTAACTCTGAAGTTTAATGTAAATTTATGTAAATAACTTAACTACAGAGTAGCAGTGAGCAAGCCTATTCCTGTTCAATCAAGGCTGTTAGCGCAGTAGAACCTGTTCAAGATCAAAAATCAATTTTCAATTTTCAATTCACAAAATACTCTTAATTTTTTAGTAGTCGGTATGTTGTTCGTTTAGATGCTTGACACCCCATTCATGCATTGCTTCAATAATTGTTCTGAGACTTTCTCCTAAAGGAGTTAGGGAGTATTCTACTTTCGGAGGAACTTGCAAGTAGACTTCCCGATAAACAATGCCATCAGCTTCCATTTCCCGCAGTTGTTGGGTGAGCATCTTCTGGGTAATGCCGTGTAAAGCTCGGTGTAGCTGACCAAATCGCCTGACGCCTTGAAATAACTCTCTTAAAATTAAAACTTTCCAGCGTCCGCCAATCACCTTGAGGGTAGTTTCTACTGCACAACTTGCCTTCTTGCTACCTGCTGCTTGGGCTTCCATAGTATCTTTTTGGGTACTACCTTACTTTAAAGTACATACTTTACATAATATCTGTACTAAGAATAAAGTTTAAATATACAAAACAAGGTTCTAAAACTTTGTATCAATTGGAGAATAAAAAATTAATGAGTGAGCCTGTTATCGCAGATCAAAAACCGGCTGTCCTTCAACTAGAAGCTGGTAGTTATTACTGGTGTAGTTGCGGTCAATCTCAGAATCAGCCCTTTTGTGATGGCTCTCATCAAGGCACTGAATTTACTCCCCTGGCTTTTGAACTAAAAGAGGCATCAAAGGTAGCACTTTGTCAGTGCAAGAAAACAGGTAATCCTCCCTATTGTGATGGTGCTCACAGCAAAATTTAATTAGTAACTTCAGGGTGCCTTGAGGAAAATATACTCAAGAAAGTCAGTTTCATCAAAGAGGAGGAATAAATCCAACAAGGAGGATAACAATGATTACAGTTCGTAAAGCTCAAGAAAGAGGACATGCTAATCACGGTTGGCTAGATAGCTACCACACATTTTCCTTTGCCAACTATTATGACCCTAAGCAAATGGGCTTTCGCTCTTTACGAGTGATTAATGAAGATCGGGTTAGTCCTGGTGCTGGTTTTGGCACCCACGGACATCGAGACATGGAAATTATTACCTATGTGTTGTCAGGAGCTCTAGAGCATAAAGATAGCATTGGTAACGGTTCAGTGATTCGACCTGGCGATGTACAGCGTATGAGTGCTGGTACTGGTATTACGCACAGTGAATATAATCATTCTCAGAACGAACCAGTTCACTTTCTGCAAATTTGGCTCTTACCGGAGGGGAAAGGAAACTCACCTAGCTATGAGCAACATAACTTTAGTTTGGCGAAAGAGCCTGGTAAACTGCGCTTAGTTGCCTCTAAAGATGGCAAAAACGGTGCTTTATCAGTTGGTCAGAATGTAGAGTTGTATGCTGCCCTTTTGCAAAAGGGCGATCGCATTACCCACAGCTTAGAGCCTCAGCGTTATGGTTGGCTACAGGTGGCACGGGGAAAAGTAACTCTCAACGGCGTGTCACTTAACATTGGCGACGGAGCAGCCATGAGTGAGGAAACTGATATCGTGATTGAAGCGACTACGGACACTGAGATTCTGCTGTTCGATCTTGTCTGAGTAGGTAATAGGTGCTAATTTTTGGCAGATAATATTTTGGTTGTAAGTTGGTTGGGTAATTCCAGCTTTACCTCCTAATGCCTCAAACTTAGCACCTACTAGCTGGATAATTATTGTTGGAGTGAATAGAAAAAATTATGACTGAAATGCAACCTTCCTTTAACTTGAAAGCGGCGATTGAACAGCGCCGTGCGGCAAGATCTTTTCGACCAGCTCCAATTCCTGAAGCTATTTTAGAAGAAGTTTTGCGTCTAGCTTTGCAATCACCTTCTGGTTATAATTTGCAGCCTTGGCGATTTATTGTGGTGAGGGAACAAGCGAATAAAGATAAGTTAAAAGACTGTGCCTTTGGTCAACGCCAGGTAAGTGAAGCACCTGTGGTATTTATTTGTTGTGGCGATCGCAGAGTAGCTGAAAAAGATTATATCGAGTCGGTGATTGAGCTAGGTAAAAACGAAGGTGCAGTCAATGATAATTATGCCGATGTTATGCGTAAAGCAATTCCCCAATTATTTGAAAATAAGCCTTGCTTTGAGTCGATGGAAGCTTGGACAAATCGCCATACCATGTTAGCTGTTGCCCATTTAATGATAATAGCCAAAAGTTTTGGTGTAGATACCTGTCCCATGGAAGGATTTGTTGCTTCTCAAGTCAAAGAGGCATTTAATATTCCCGCAGAGGTAGATGTATGCTGTCTGTTAGCAATGGGTTATGCCGCAGAACCGTTTAAACAGTACGGCGGACGCTTTGGGATTGAGCAAGTATTCTATGGTGAGAGTTTTGGAGAATCTTTCCAACTATAGTTAATTTTAGTGATTGGCTATTAGTCATCAGTCGTTGACTAAGAAAATCTAAGGTCTGATGACTAAGTAGTATGGTAATTTAAATAACATTATATTTTCTATTGCTGAAGCGATAACTATAATTTATTTTGAAAAATGTTAAAAATTAAACCCAAGTTAACAACAAGCACGGGGGATGATAGTATTTAGCTAAATGGTATCATTAGCTACGGCTGAGGAGATAAAATGGCTAAGAACAATAGATTGCGTAACATACTACTAGGCACTGGACTAGCTGCTGCTGGAGCAGTTGGTACTAAGTTAGCTGTAGATTATTTCCGTAACAAAGGTGAAGAGGAAGCAGTAGACGAAAGTGAAGCAATAGAGGAATCAGAAGAAGAAGAAGCTGCGCCAATATCAGCATCTCAAGTAGCCTACACAGCGGTAGAAACCAGTTCTGTTCAAAATTTCCTAGATGCAAGTTTTGGTGCTCCTGGTCGTTATAAACCCACTCGTGCACCCAAGGTTTTTGAGTACCAGGGGAAGCAATACATGGTAATTTGGGCTTACGATAATGAAAAAGATAAGAATCAAATGTTGGCTTTCCTCTACACAGATGAGGGTCGTAAAATGATTGCTAGTGTTGGCTATACCCCAGATCAAACTGACTACAATCTAAATCTAGATAGCACGCCTTTTGCTATTGAGGTGAATGGCGAACAAATTACATCTGGTGAAGGGGAAACTGATGGTACGGAAGAGGTTGATTTTGTACCTGTTGGTTCCTAAGAGGTTTTATTTTATAAAGTAAATACGCTCCCCTCAACCCCTCATTTAAGACAAGGGTACAGCATCTGCTAGCTTTCTCCTTTTGCTAGGGATGCTAAGGGGGATTTTTATTTTTGCTAGAAGTGTAATTAGTACCTCTAACAGTCTTCATCTCTAACACTACCATCGGGCATTTTGGTTCTACAGAATTTAGCACCGCTAACATTTGCTCTATTCAAGTGGGCTTGATCTAAGTCTGCTTTACGCAGATTTGCCCAACTTAACTGAGCGCGATCTAAATTTGCCCCTTGCAAATTTGCCTCACTCAGGAAAGTGTGCTTAAGGATTGCTCCTTTCAAATCAGCTTTATGGAGGTCTGCTTTAATTAGACTAGCTCTGTGCAGATTTGCTCCCTTGAGGTCAGTTCCATGCAAAATAGCTTCGTTAAGAACAGCTTGATGTAAATTAGCTTTGGCTAGATTAGCTTGATAAAAATTAGCTCCTGTCAGGTTAGCTTCAGTTAGGTCAGCTTTGTGCAGATTAGCTCTACTTAAATTAATTTCTGGTAAATAAGCTTTCCGCAAATCTGCCCCACGGAGATTAACTTCGTGAAAATCTCTTTCCCCTGCTAGATAGCGTCGCTTAAGCTCGTTAATATCCATACAATTATCCTAATTAACTTTTTTGAAGAACCCTACTACCAAACAGAAAGTTGCGATTCAGCAAAAAATTGGTGAAGTCTTAGGGGGCCGCAACTGAGTAATCCGGTGTCTTAAGTTTACTTATTAATAAAAATAGTCCAACGCATTTTAATTAAAAGAATTGAAACTATTTTACCAGAGGTGATTCTAGCTTAGCTGGTCATAAGTTAGCTGAGATAGGGAAATTGAGCAGGTATTGGTCTATGTGTTATCACCTGTCTACAACAATCTACCACCTCGAAAACGCCAACGGGGAAATAAAATTCGCATGAAAGATTGGGATGCTAGATAAACGACTAGCCAAACGAAACTGTAGTGAATAGTAAACCAGAAAAGTGACAGATCAGCTTTTGGAACTCCCGGTAGACCGACAAATTTAAGCAAGCAAGCTAAAAATAATCCTTCCCAAACTCCCGTTAATAATTGTAAAATTCCTGGCCAATCTCGATCCCAGCGAAACCTCTGAAGATAAATATAAAGGACATCCCAGACTAAACCAAACAGTGCCACATAAGCCAAAATCCAGAAAGAAACAGCACCTAAATTAGGTAAAATTATGCCTAGATAAAATGGCAAGGTGGTAAAAATGCCTACAGTTGCTAAAAGAAATAATCTAGTTTGCCAACGACCAAATAAAGTGGGAGTCATAGGAATTTAGAATTTAGAATTTAGAATTTAGAATTTAGGTTATCGACAGGGATAGTCTTGTGTTATTTTCCTCCCTACTCAGGGTGAACGAAATGCAGGCGTGGGATTTTAATTCTGTGCATCTGTGCATCTGTGCGTCTCCCCGTCTGCTTATTTTCCCCACACCTTTTTTCGCTCACCCCCCTACTCATTACTCATTACTCCTATCAAGGTGAAAGATTAAACACCCACTTCAACCATTGCCAAGTAGAAAACAAGCTATTTAAGGGTTGTACTACTGATGACTTGACAGTTGTAATAGCATCGACCGAGCAAAGGGCAGCATATTGTAAACCTAAAAAACTATCAACTGCGGCATAGGGCCCCCCCAAGGTAATTGCACCAGCAGCATAGATTCGTCCCCGTGAACCACGCATTTCTACCAATTCAAAATCATTACTTACACTCAGGCGACCTAGAGGATTAAGGGGTAATTTGTAATGAGTAACTAAATCATCAAGAAGAGGAGAATTCGTAACATCAGCTTCAAGACCTGTAGCATCAATAATAAAGTCAGCTTCTAGACGCATTTGCCCCCGGAAATTTTTCTCCTGAATATAGGTAACAATTCCGGCGGCTTCCTTCTCAACCCTCTCCACTTGACCGAATTCAATTTTGTACCAACCTTGATTGAGTCCTTCCTTCACCATTTCTTGCCAGTCGCGACGATTGGCGGTTGTTGTGCCACCCCAATCAGCTAGTAAGCGTTGTCGCTGGTGAGGGTCAGCTTTTTCTAGCATTACCCGTAATTCCCCACCCCAGCAAGCCTTGGGCCAGTTGAAAGGTTGAAATTCATAATGATGCTCTACTTGCCTGTGAGCATAGCCAAATTTGTTACCCTGTGATTTAGGCGATCGCATTAAATGTACTAATCGAATCTGTTGATTACGTTGTCGTGCTTCGTAAACGCGCTGGACAAGGCGAGAGGCGACAATTCCACGACCGCGAATTAATACTGTACCGCCATACTTTTCTAAATGTTCATAAACATGGTTGTGGGGTTCATAGGCATTAACCACCGACCGAAAATCATGGGCTCTTTCCCGATAGGCTTGTAAATCTGGTAGAAACTTAATGGCTGGGTAACCTGTTGCTAAATGAACATAGCGAGCAACGAGAAAAGCATGTTCGCGGCGATTACCTGTGGTGAGGGAATAAGCGATCGCATAACGTCCATCAGCAGTTTTGCGAATTGAGCGCACACTACCATAACGAAATATTCTATCCCAACCAATCCGCTTAGTCTCCCGGTCTATAGAAGCAAAAACATTGTCGGCGCGAGGTGTATAAGTTTGGGCAAAAGTTGGTTCAGCAAATACCTGCCACAAATAGCCTAAGCATGCTCCTAAATAGCCCTTTTGAAGATCATGCCATGCCTCCCGCAGAGCATAGCTAGGCAAACCCCAAATGTTATCAGGGCATGAATCAGAATTAGAACGTAGCCTTTCGTGCAGGGGAATTTGTGAACTCAGACACAATTGTTTATAACGACTATAAGGTGAAGAAGCAATGCCAATAGCAGCAATATTAGAACTTTTAACCCCATAAATTCTTAAAAAATCTGCCCAGATAAAGCTACCTAATCCTCCCCCAACGGTGACATAATCCACTTGATCTACCGATAGACCTGTAGCATGGAGGTCTTGTACAACCACCTCTCCTGCCTTAAATATTGCTGGAGGAAATAAAGGTGAACTTGCAGGGAAGACTTTAGCTTGAGGTGTGACTGGCGGCGGTTGGGGCTGGTTAGGATCTGGTAGTTGCGTATTAGGATTAAAGAAAATTTCTGAATGACCCGAAGGGGGTGGCAATTGACTGCTGGGAATAAAATTAACACTGATAGCATAGGGACCAATTTGGATGGTGTCGCCATTAGCCAGGACACTCTTTTTTTGCAAGACACCGTTGATAAATGTGCCATTACTGCTATTTTGGTCAATTAAGACTAAGCCAGCATTTTCAGCGTCAATTAAGGCATGGAAGCGAGAAACCTCCAAGCTATCAAGAACCATGCGTGAGACAAAACGACCTTGAATGTCACTAGGCATGCCATTAAAGTCCCGTCCCAAAGCAATTGGCAGGTTCAGCAAAGGTCTTAGCTGGTCTTTTGTTGCTGGGTCTTCCCAGCTTAACTGAATTCGCCAGGGTGCAGAATTCATTTGTTTCGCCTCTATACCAAGTTGGGATCAAAAATATTACATTTCAGACCATTGTGCTAAGACTTCTTACAGAAGTTGGCAACCCTTAGCAGGGAACAGAGATTGATAAAAGCGAACTCTCTGGGTTAAAGTCAACGCCTCTCTTACCCATATAATGTTGATCCTCACCCCTGCAAAGCTTCCTGTAATCTTTAATTAAATTCCTAGTCAAGATATTCTATGAATTCAGTTTGGCGACAGTTTACTCTATCTAATGTACGCCTGCATCAGTGGCTGGGCGCTAGCTATTTATATCGGTTAGTGGGATTGCTACAAGCTTGGCGTCAGGGTAGTTGGCTTCTCCAGTGGTCAGAACCAATAGCTGCTTTATTGGTGGCTATTGTCTTGACCCTTGCTCCCTTTGTCTCAAACTCACTTATCGGCATATTATTAATTGCCTGTGCTGGCTTTTGGCTGTTAATAACCCTCTCGGATCAAAGAGAGCAGAGTCAGGTAACACCTATTCATCTGTTAGTGTTACTCTACTGGAGCATTGCCGTTATAGCCACAGCTCTCTCTCCCGTAACGGCAGCAGCGCGGGAGGGTTTGGTTAAGCTGACACTTTATCTATTACTATTTGCCTTAATGGCAAGGGTCTTGCGATCGCCACATCTGCGCAATTGGATTATTACCTGCTTCCTACATATCTCTTTAATTGTCAGCATCTACGGACTGCGGCAACATTTCTTTGGTGCAGATGCTTTAGCCACTTGGACTGACCCCACCTCAGCTGCTGCGGGAGTGACGCGGGTTTATAGCTATCTAGGCAACCCCAACTTATTAGCAGGCTATCTCATCCCCGCAGTTGCCTTGAGTTTAGCGGCTATCTTTGCTTGGCGGCGTTGGTTACCTAAAGCCTTGGCAGTAACCATGTTTGTTGTCAATTCTCTTTGCCTAATCTTAACCTACAGTCGCGGCGGCTGGATTGGCTTTGTAATTTGTATTTTTATCTTCTTAGTACTGCTAGTTTACTGGTACACCAACCGTCTACCTGTCGCGTGGCGACCTTTAGCAATGCCAGTATTACTAGGTGGTGCTGCGGGTGTGGTACTTTTGGCAATGCTGTTTGTTGAACCAGTGCGAAGTCGAGTTGCTAGTATTTTTGCCGGTAGCAAGGACAGCAGTAATAACTTTCGCCTCAACGTTTGGTCAGCAGTTATAAAGATGATTAAAGCTCGTCCCTTGATTGGTATTGGGCCTGGTAATGATGCTTTTAATAAAATTTATCCTTTGTACCAAAACCCTCGTTATACAGCCTTGAGTGCCTATTCTATCTTTCTAGAAATTCTGGTAGAAACTGGCATCATTGGCTTGTCCTGTTTCTTGTGGCTAATGGTAGTTACCTTTAGTCGAGGAATGCAGCAATTAAAGCGTCTGCGGGAGTTAGCTAAGCCGGAGGGGCTTTGGCTGATTGCAGCAATTGCTGCAATCGCCGGGATGCTTTCCCACGGTATTGTAGACACAGTTTGGTATCGTCCTCAAGTTAGTACTCTCTGGTGGTTGATGGTGGCGATCATTGCTAGTTACTATGGTGCTGTTAGGGTTAGGGGGAGTGAGGGAGTGATGGAGTAGGGGGTTTCCTTAACTGTCTTTTTTGAAGATTTCCTGCTGGAAGGTTGTAGACTGATTCAACCTTCCTTATTTTTGTCTTCTTACAGATGTTTAGGAAAATTCCGTAGTTTCTTGTAGAGTCTGAAGTTGCACAAATAAATTTTCAGTAATTTCACGATTTTCTTTGAAAGTTAAAGCTTCTAAGGTTTAGGTATGAACTATCTAATGCCTAAAATAAATACGTTGTAACTTGATTGCAGCTATCTATAATTACGAGCTTCCGTTACCAGCTCGAAAGCCTATTAATATAGCACGAATTTAATTATGCAAGAGGTCTAGTATTGTACTGCTGTTATGACTAAACAATGGTTACAGCCACCTCGGCTAAGGCTTCGCTAACCCATACAGACCCGCATTTTGCTTCCATCCAAGCATCAGGCAAGGTTATCAATTTCCGTTAGTCACACCGCTAGCCCTGGACTGTCACACGCTTCTAAGGAAGTGTCACATTCTGCTGCTTGTTGAGAAAAGCTCAGCTGCTTATTGAAAATTGGCTGAGTCAATTAGCGCTGATTATTGCCAGTGAATAATCAGCACTGATTATCAATCAAAATCCTAGTTCTCTGACTTCTATAAACCTATCAATGCTCTCTTCGAGGAGCTGAAAGAAACTAAACAAATACAGCCTTGACAAAAAAGTAATGAGGTGAATCTAGAATATGGCGAGGTTGAAGCTTATGGATAAAGCGACCATAGTTAGCTCCTTCATCTCCAGCTTGAAGGACCGATGCTTCCCAGTTATAGGTAGATAATAAATTTTCAGGTTCGTCGCACCCATATTTCCAATGCTTAGACAATTCTCCCGTGTTTTTGGAGACAAAGTAAGAGTTAATCAGGTCAGCCCCCAACCAACTTTGAGGAGCGGTGGACTTCGTTTTCGCTTAAATAGTACACAAATCCTTCCATTAACCAGACTGAAGGAATTTCTACTTGGTAGCCAGCATCTAGAAGTTTGTCAACCCAAGGTTCTCTAATATCTACTTCAATTGAGTGGCGATGGCATTGAGTTTGTCGGTTTCCTAAAACAGACGCTTTATATTGCAAGACCTCAGGGCGATCCAATTCATAAAGATGAATATCGCTTTGCCAAGGGAGGCGAAAAGCTCTGGTATCCATCCCAGCTCCAAGAATAACAACTTGTCGTATTGAAGCAGCTTCCTTCATCAAAAAGTCATCAAAAAAGCGTGTTCGCACAATAATGATAGGCGTTCCATTGTCTTCGTATTCTTGAGCGTTTGGTGTTATTTCGGCAATAAGATTGTCTCCGGCTAGTTTAACGGCGAGAGGGTCTTTAAACAAAGCATCAGGTCGTTGTGTTTCTATAGCTCGAACAGCCGCCGTCATTAGTGAAGAGCGGCTGACTAAATCTTTGATTTCAGACATTTTTTATGACGAAGGATTTTAGGACTTAGCTATTTAGTACCATAGACGAAATACCGATTTAAATTAATTTTGTTTTCAGCCATCTGTTTCAGCATTCCATCGGTTCTAGAGTCTTTCCGGAAAGGAAGTGTCTGGCACTTAGAGATTGAGCAGTTACGTAGTTCATAACTTAGGCAGGAGAGAAGATAAAACTCTTTAAGATACCATAAAAACTATTTTGCAAGAGGTCTAATGGTAATACTATTAAATGGCTCATGGATGGTAATAATCCTTGGGTTTACGTGCGTGTTGTAGATGGTCCCAACGCAAGGGTTAATGGATTGGAAGGATGGGTAAACTCGAATTATCTGTCCTGTTACGACGATGCTTAGGGTGAAAAACCTAATTCGGGAGGTGTTATCACCTCATCCCCCCATATCCTCATTATTAATAACGCTTAAGCGCTCGCGCCATCTCTCTATTATCCTGACGCCGCTTGATGGTTTCCCGCTTATCGTGAAGCTTTTTACCCTTACCCAGGGCAATTGTCACCTTGACTAAACCCCGCTTCAAATACATTTTTAAGGGTATAAGGGTTAAGCCTTCTTGCTCTACCTTGCCAATCAGCTTACGGATTTCTCGTTTATGTAATAGTAGTTTACGGGTGCGCCGAGGCTCGTGGTTAAAATAAAGGCTGCTGCTTTCATAAGGTGAGATGTGTACATTAAGTAGCCAAGCCTCACCATTGCGAATTAAAGCATAGCCATCGCGTAAGTTTGCCCTACCTTCTCTAATCGACTTAACCTCCGTGCCCTTTAGCTCAAGTCCTGCTTCGTAAGTCTCTAAAATTTCA
>JBAUJE010000347.1:0-23045 GCA_049683475.1 Coleofasciculaceae cyanobacterium
AAAAGGTTTCACCTATTTTCCGGAAAGTCTCCTCTAACTGCTGAAGTAATCGAACAGCAATCAGTGTGAGGTAAGTTTCAATTTAGCAGAAATATCAGCCAGCTGTAGGGTTGAGATAATTTAATCGATCCTCTCTGGGTATCCCCGCGTCAGCTTGTTAAATCCTCCTAGATGTCGGCACTCAACTATATAGCGTTTCTCTATCCGGGAACAATGATGGAAATAATCCCTCATATAGAAATAGCCTGTAGAGTCGTTGAAATGGTTGCTCTCAAACAATCCTGAATTACGCTGAGCGAATTTGAGCAGCCCAGGATAGTAAGTCTTGAACTATCAAGATTTACTCTTAAAGCAGAATATTAACTGTCATGAAACTGGACTTGCAGAGATTTTTTGATGCCTGTGACCCAACGAGAACATTGGTCATGGAGAAGGCTGAGGATCGTCGTTACTATACCGATTTTTCTTCAGTAAGAGGCAGTAAAATGACTGGGATACTGAGACGAACTATTACTCAGCTGGCACCTGATAGGTGTACTTGCCAACTATTTACAGGACATATTGGCTGCGGCAAATCCACTGAACTCTTACGACTCAAGAATGAATTAGAGCAGTATAATTTTCACGTTGTTTATTTTGAGTCTACCCAAGCTTTGGATATGGTGGACTTAGACATCACTGATATTTTGCTGGCGATTACTCAGCAGGTGAGTCAAAGCTTGGAAGAAACAGGAATTTGGATTAGACCTAGCTACTTTATCAATCTGTTGAGTGAGCTGCAACAAATCTACCCCTTGAAGATTGGTTATTCCGAAGTTAGCTTACCTGTTGCCATTGCCCAAATTACCAACCAAACTAAACGTAGTACCAAATTACGTTCTCAGATTAGGCAATATCTCGAACCTCGTACTAACGGCATTTTAAACTCAATTAATCAAGAGTTTCTCGAACTGGCTATCGAAAAACTAAGACTACAAGGCAAAAGAGGCTTGGTGGTAATTGTTGATAACCTAGATAGAGTAGATAGTCAGCCCAAAGTGGCAGGTAAGCCATTACCAGAGTACTTATTTATTGATCGAGGTGAGCAATTACGGCAACTAAATTGCCATATAGTCTACACTATCCCCATTACCTTGATGTTCTCCAATCAGTCTCAAGCACTGACCAATGGTTTGGGAGGGGGTGTGGTGCCAATGGTCTTACCCATGGTGCCAGTGCTGCGGCGGGATGGTAGGGATTTTGAGGAGGGTCTGAAGCTACTGCGAGAGATGGTGCAAGCTAGAGCTTTCCCCGATGTCGATTGGTCACAACGTCTTGACCTGATTACCGAAGTCTTCGATCATCGTGATACCTTAGATAGATTTTGCCGTATTAGTGGTGGTCATGTGCGTTGCTTACTCGGATTACTTTATCGCTGTCTTCAGGAGGAAGATCCGCCTTTGTCGCGAACTTGTCTTGAAAGAGTGATTCAAGAGTATAAAAATAGTCTAGTTCCAGCCATTAGAGATGATGAGTGGGAATTGCTACGTCGAGTATTCCAACTCAAAAGCATTAATGGAGAGATAAGACAGCAAGCTTTACTGCAAAGTATGCTGGTGTTTGAATATCAAGACGAGCAAGGACGCTGGTTTGGCCTCAACCCAGCTTTAAGGGAAACGGATAAATTTTCAATTTGAGCATCAGGGAAGCAATTTAATTTATGGCTGACCCGAACCTAGCAGAAGATGTGGCTGCATATAACGAACGCTCCTTAAGAACCTTATCGCGAGCGATCGCTCTTTCTCAGGGGCGGTTTTCCCTGATTTTGGCACGCTGCAACTATGGTGGGGTGCAAAGGGATGTATTAGAGAAGTTGCAAGCCCAGTCAGTGGTAGAAATTCGAGAACTCTTGCTATCTGAGTCTACGAAAACCCTCTATCAAGCCATCAAAGAAACCATTGAAAAACAAAATCTGCTCACCTCAGACTCCGATCCCTTTGCTCTAATGGTTTCTGACTTAGAGAGGGTAGACAATCTTGAACACCTGCTCACTGCTACTAACCAGGTGCGAGATGAGTTTCGCAAAAGTTTTCCCTTTCCTCTAGTCTTATGGGTTAATGATCAAGTGCTCCAAAAGCTGGTCAGGCTGGCACCTGATTTTAACAGTTGGGCAGGGGTTCCTATTCAATTTGCGATCGCCACCAGTACTCTCATTAATGAATTACGGCAGAAAGCCGATCAATTATTTGATAACGTTTTTGATGCTGGTTCCAATCAATTTTTGTCCAATGACCAAGTTTTTGGCTTTCGTTATCGCTCAGAGTTAGATGCTGCGCTGCAAGATTTGCAAAGTCGTGAAGCTCATTTAGAGCCAGTGCTAGAAGCCTGTAGACAGTTCGTATTCGGTCGAGACAACTATGCCCAAGATTGCATCGAAGAGGCTTTAGAACATTATCAGCAAAGCTTAACTTTTTGGCAAGAAGGTCACATCCTCAAACGTCAGGGGGTGGTGCTATTTCACATGGGATTATGTTACTTCCGTCAAGCTGACTTTAATCGCTTAGAAAGCCACCGCTATTTACTGCGAGCTAAAGAGGTCTTTGAGCAATGCTTGGATGTGTTTGAAGAGGCGCAACGTCCGGACTGGGTGGCGAGGTTTATTGGCAAACTCGGTGAGGTGCTACGCCGTTTAGAAGCTTGGGAAGAGTTAAAGGTACTGGCGAAGAAGTCCCTAAATCTACAGAAAGCTACTGGTAATCAAGTTCAACTGGCGCAAAACTACGGCTTTCTAGCAGAAGTAGCTTTGCGAGGGGACATGTGGCAATTCAACTCGGCCAAGAAAGCCAATAGATTAGCCAATATTGCTCTCAAGACCCTGGAGAAAGCCTCTCAAACCCAACCACAGCATCGAATTTTATATCTTTGGTTATTAGCTCAATCCCAAAAAGCTCTTGGACAACCACAAGCGGCTATCTTGAACTTGGAAAGGGCGCGAGCTGTGGGTAATCCCCTCTACGATCCCCAACTTCATATTGATATTTTGGCAGATTTGCGATCGCTTTACTTTGAGCGAGGTCAGTATCGAGAAGCCTTTGAAATTAAGCGAGAGCAGTTTTCTGTTGAACACCAATATGGTTTTAGGGCCTTCATTGGTGCTGGTCGTCTACGACCCCAACTCCGAACCGCTAACCCCGCTTTAAGCCAAAAGTTACAACAAGCAAATATCGCTCCAGAAATTATTGCTTCTGGACGACAACAAGATGTAGACAATCTACTCGGTAGAATTGCTCGTAATGATTACAAACTAACTGTACTCTATGGTCAGTCAGGAGTAGGTAAAAGCTCACTGATTACCGCAGGTCTAATACCAGCACTTCAACAAAAAACCATCAGTGCTCGTGATATTTTGCCTGTAGTAGTGCGAGTTTACGGTGATTGGTTAGGGGAGTTGAGAAGAAGATTGACGGAGGCTTTTGCAGAAACAAGAGGTTTTAATCCAGCAATCTCTGTAGATTCGGCAGAAAGTATTATTGAACAACTCAAAAAGAATCAAGGGCGTAATCTTATTACTATTTTGATTTTTGATCAGTTTGAAGAATTTTTTCATTTTAATGCTTTTAATCAGACTCAAAGAAAAAAGTTTTATGTTTTTTTACGAGATTGTCTAGATATTTCCTTTGTTAAAGTTATTATTTCCATCAGAGAGGATCATCTCTCTTATTTATTGGAATGTAATCGTTTTACAAGCCTAGAGGCAATCAACAATAATATTTTGGACAAAAATATTATTTATCCTCTGAATAATTTTTCCCTAGAAAATACTAAATCAGTGATTTCAAGCTTGACCGAGCGTTCCCAATTTCACTTGGAAGCAGCTTTGGTAGAGTTACTGCTGCAAGATTTAGCCGGTGAAGCCGACGAAGTTCGACCAATTGAGTTGCAGATTGTTGGTAATCAACTGCAAACAGAGAAAATCACAACCCTAGCACAATATCATCAGTTGGGCAGCCAAGCTAAATTGATTGAGGGATTTTTGCAAGAAGTTATCAAAGACTGCGGGCCTCAAAATGAGCGAGTTGCCCGCTTAGTTTTGTATATGCTAATTGATGAAAAAAATACTCGTCCCCTGAAAACCCGCGCTGAATTAGCTAATAGTTTATCTAACCAAGATTTAAAAATCGAAGCTGAACAATTAGATTTTGTTTTAGAAATTCTTGTCCGTTCTGGCTTGTTGCTTTTCTGGTCGTTTCCCACTGAATGCTATCAATTAGTCCATGATTATTTAGTATCCTTTATTCAAAGAGAAAAGGGAGCTGAATTTGGCAAAAAACTGAAAAGAACGGAAGCTCAACTAGAACGTGTTCGGAAATGGCGACGGCGAACAGTGGCTTTAGCTGGCACCACGAGTATCTTAGCGACTATGGCCCTCGGCTTTGCCTGGAGAGCTAGTTATCAAAGGAAACTGACAGAGTTTCAAAAACAGCGAGCAGAAATTACAGAACTCAAATCTAAATCTGAGGCTCTCTTTCTTCGTAATGATCAACTTGGGGCATTAATTGCGAGTATTCGTGCCGGTAAAAAATTCCAGGAGACTCAAGAAAATTTCCCTCAACAGCTAGATAAAACTGAGCTAGAAATTTTGACGGCAGATAATTTACAACAAACACTTTCAAGAGTCCAGGAGTACAACCGCTTAGAAGGTCATAGTGATGGTGCCCTTGATGTCAGTTTTAGTCCTAATGCTGAGATGATTGCCACCGCTAGTGATGACAAGACGGTCAAACTCTGGAGTCGTGAGGGTAAGAAATTACTTACTCTCACTGGACATAAGGAGCGTGTTAATAGCGTTAGCTTTAGCCGAGATGGTGAGATGATTGCCACTGCAAGTGATGACAAGACGGTCAAACTCTGGAGTCGTCAGGGTGAAGAACTGCTCACTTTAAAAGGACACAAGGGTAATGTTAATAGCGTTAGCTTTAGCCCGGATGGCGAGATAATTGCTACCGCTAGTGAAGATAATACCGTCAAATTGTGGAGTCTTGGTGGCACCTTACTGAAAACCTTAATTGGTCATCAAGATCAAGTCTGGAGTGTCAGTTTTAGCCCAGATAGTCAGATAATTGCTTCGGCCAGTTGGGACCAGACGGTCAAGCTTTGGAGCAGAGATGGCAGGGAACTTAAAACCTTGAGGGGACATACAGAAAAAGTGTATGATGCTAGTTTCAGCCCATATGGTCAGTTCATTGCCACTGCTAGTGAAGACAAGACAGTCAAATTGTGGCAGAAAGATGGCAGTTTAAAAAGCACCCTAACAGGTCACAGTCGGCCAGTTTATAGCGTCAGCTTTAGTCCCAAACCAGGGGATGAGATGATTGCCTCAGCTAGTGCTGACAAGACGGTCAAAATTTGGAATTACCAAGGTAGAGAACTCAAAACTCTCAAGGGACACAGAAATTTAGTATATAGCGTTAGTTTCAGTCCCGCTGGTGAAACCATTGCCTCAGCTAGCACTGACGGAACAGTTAAGCTTTGGAAGAGTGAGAGCGCTCTTCAAAATACCCTGAGAGGTCATGAGCAGCAAGTCACTAATGTTAGTTTCAACCCAAAGAAAGAGATGATTGCCTCGGCTAGTGCTGACAAAACGGTCAAACTGTGGCAAAGGGATGGTACGTTACTAAAAACCTTAGAGAGTCACAGTGATACAGTCTGGGGTGTGACTTTTAGCCCAGATGGTGAGACTCTTGCTAGCGCCAGTGCTGATCAGACGGTCAAACTTTGGAGTACTGATGGCCAGGAATTGATGACTTTAAAGGGTCACAGTGATACAGTCTGGGGTGTGGCTTTTAGCCCAGTTGGTGAGGCTATTGCCAGCGCTAGTGCTGACAAGACGGTCAAACTTTGGAGCAGAGATGGCCAGGAATTGATGACTTTGAAGGGACATACTCAGTCCGTCAATTGGGTTAGTTTTAGCCCAGATGGTAAGACAATTGCTACTGCCAGTAACGATAGTACAGTTAAACTCTGGAGTCGTGATGGTACTGAAATTAATACTTTTACCGAACACAGTGATAAAGTCTGGAGCGTGAATTTTAGCCCAGATGGTCAGATGATTGCCTCAGCTAGTGGAGACAACACCGTCAAACTCTCGAAGCCGAAGGGAACTTTACTTTATACCAAGGAATCCTACACAGGGCCAGTTTTTAGTGTCAGTTTCAGTCCCGATGGTAAAACCCTAGCATCCGCCAGTGACGACCATACGGTGATTCTCTGGAATTGGGATTTAGAGCCAAATGATCTCAAGGATCTACTCAAGCGAAGTTGTAACTGGCTTGGTGATTACCTCCAGAACAACTTAAAAAAAAGTGCCAATCCCGGTAAGAGCAATCGCCCTCCCTGTAATTAAGTCACTACTTACCAATTAAACCGTTTGAGGTTTGACATTATAGATTAGTAATAAATTTTCTCGAAATTTGATATAAGATTACAATTAACAACAAATATTGATTACGCAGCAGCCCTCTTGTTAATTCAGGTAGGGTTAATTAGTTTTTAATCTTAACGGTGCAACTTTATCCACTATGCCTTTAGCTAATGCAGCCCGTTCAAGCTTGCCAATACTCGTTAACATGGCTACGCTATGCCTACTAATAGCAGGAATAGGAGGAGTTTGGTATTTCCGGAATCGTCCTGTTTCTTCTCCTGCGGTTGCTAGCCTTAGCTTTAGTCTTGAAAGCCTAGACTTTCAAGAATGGGAAGTAGGAAGCCTTAGCCCTGCACAAACTGTTGTTGTTACGAACAACTACTCATCCTCCCTAAAAATTGAGCCTAGTCTAGATGGTACTAACTTGGCTAGTTTTAAGATCGCGACAAATAGCTGCGCTAAGAACGCCCCCATTAATCCAGGTGATGAATGTATTATGGGTATCCGCTTTTTACCCAAAAATACTGGACGGAACACCGCTATATTACTAATATCCCATAATACTGCCGATAGCCCCCAAAGAATTCAGCTGAGTGGGGTTGGAACTGAGCAGCCGTTACCAGATATCAGTTTTAGCAATGACATTCTCGACTTTGGCAAACAGAAGATAAAGACTAATAGTTCAGTTAAGAAAGTCACTCTGACGAACATCGGCTTAGCACCTTTCCAGATTTATGGAGTTACCTTTAGTGGTTCTGACAAAGAGGACTTTGCATTGGTCAGTGATAGTTGCTCTAGGACTGCTCCTATTGCTCCCAAGGATAGTTGTGAAATTGGTGTCCGCTTTGCACCTCAATTACTTAGAGATCGTAGTGCTAATTTAAAAATTACTAGCAATGCCTTTGGTGGAGAACCGAGCCTAGTTGCTTTGAGCGGAACTGGAATTGCCCCTGAAATTAATCTTAGTTCTACAGTGCTTTCTTTTAAATATCAAGAAGTCGATACATCGAGCCAATATCAAACTATTACCCTTAGCAATCAAGGTGAGGAACCTTTAAGACAAATAAATATTAGCTTAGCTGGTAATCACTCTAATGACTTCAGTTTTGAACATGAATGTCCTAATGATGTTCTGCCTCCTGGTAGTAGTTGTAGTGTTAGAGTCAATTTCATTCCTAAAAGTGAGGGAAAACGTAGTACTCAGTTAAACATCATTAGCGATACTCTTAATGAGGCAATGTCTATTAAATTAACTGGGACTGGTCTTAATCGTCCCCCTGTAGCTAAAGATGATGTATCGAAATTAGTTATCAACAACCCAGGCCAGAAATTTGTGATTTCGGTACTAGCCAATGATCATGACCCTGATGGCGATCAGCTCAATCTTAATGTTATTCAACAGCCATCCTTTGGTTCAGCGTCTGTCGAAGGTGGAAAAGTAATTTATCAACTGTTTCAAGAGGGGTATCAGGGAGCATCGCAGGATAGCTTCATCTACCAAATAAGTGATGGTAAGAGTGGCAAGTCTGAGGCGAGAGTAACTATTAGCTTGATAGACTGATTACCCAAGTTAGTAGCAGCAAGCGAGTTGAAGATAATAATTAAAGCATCTCATCTTTTTTATTGCCTTCAACTTAGGTTTTTTAAACATTTTTTCAAATAAATTATTGCTGCCTTGTCTCGAGGATTTTGACGCAGATAGTTTTGAAAAATCTCTGCTGCTCTCTGAAAGGAATGGTGATAGTAAAGTAGTATGGCTTCTTCAAAAACTACCTTGTTTGCTAATTTAGTCTCCCGAATTGCCGATGGATCAGCATCAAAGACTTCAAAAATTGACACGGCTTTAGACTTTCCCTTGACTTTCACTCTGTCAATTAGACGGATATCATAGTGAGTTGGTTCTTGCAAACGACCCAAAGTATGGTGAGAGATTAATAATGATGCCCCATAATATTTAGTTAAGTTTTCCAGGCGGGCTGCTAAATTGACAGCATCGCTAATTACGGTGCTATCCATCCGGTTTTGTTCGCCGACTGTTCCTAGCATCAAAGAACCTGTATTGATGCCAATGCCAATCCGAACTGGCGTACAACCAGAACTAGTAAGAGTTTGGTTATATTCAGCTAGTCGCTGTAGCATATTAATGCCTGCTTTGAGGGCATTATCCGCCTCACCACCAAAGATTGCCATGATGGCATCACCAATATATTTATCAATAAAGCCTTGGTGAGAACTGATTGCAGGACTCATGCGGGAAAGAAAAGCGTTGATGAACTGAAAATTTTCTTGAGGTGTCATATTTTCAGACAAGGTAGAAAAGTTACGAATATCGGCAAATAACACCGACATCTCCCGTTGTACGTTGTCACCTAATTTGACATCTAAAATGCTTTTCTTATCCAGAAAGTTAAGAAATTGACGGGGAACAAAGCGCGAGAAAGCCTGATTAAGTTGATAGAGTTCCTCTGTAAACTTTTCTCTCTCTAGCTCAGATTTTTGGCGTTCTGTGATATCTTGAAAAGCGGCGATCGCAGAGGTAATGTTACCTTTCTGGTCATAAATAGGCGTTGCCCAAACCTCTAAGGGAATAATTTTGTCCCCTTGATGTATTTCTATATCGTCAGCGGTGACAGTTTCGCCTTGTAATGCTCGTAAAAGTGGTAGTCTCTCAGTTGGGTAAGGCTGATTAGTACCCGCCAGATAGACTTGATAAATTTCTGTGAGTTGTTCGGCTGTAGCGGAAGGAATTATGCCTTTACCGTGTAACTGTTGCGCTTTTTGGTTAGCGTAATATATTCTGCCATTGGTGTTAATTACTCCTACCCCTACAGGCATTGCTTCTAGCAACTGTTTTAAGTGACTCTCATTTTCCTGTAATTGGGCAATTAGTGTTAATTGTTCACGGTTTAGTTTTTCTAAATCTTGATTCATTTGCTGAAGTTGAGCATTCTGTTCCTCCAACTGTTTGTTTTGTTGATAACTGTTTAGCGCTTCTATAATTGTTAATTTTAAATCTTCAGAGTGCCAAGGTTTAGCAATATAGCGATATAATTTTGCCTGGTTAATAGCCTTCACGACTGCTTCTATATCTGACTGTCCTGTCAGCATTATTTTAATAGTTTTTGGTGAAACTTCATGAAGTTGTTTTAATAATTCATCTCCTTTTATACCGGGCATAATATAATCTGAAATGACTAAAGCTATTTCATAATTTTCTGCTTGCAGTTCTGCAAATAACTCTAAAGCCTCTTCTCCATCCTCAGCAGTTTCAATTAAATATTTATTATTTAATGAGCTTTTTAGTTCTACTTTCAAACTTTCGAGTATTGTCTGCTCATCATCAACGCAGACAATCACAGATTTTATCATAATTTTTCTAAACCAGACTGAATCGCTTGAATTAATTCATCCTCTTGCCAAGGTTTATCTAAGTAACAATGAAGATTAGCTTGTTGCTTGGCACGTTCTAGTGCTGTTTTATCGGCTTGACCTGTCAAGATAATTTTTATAATATTTGGATATTGTTGATGAACACGAATAAGAAACTCATCACCTCGTATACCAGGCATTAACCAATCTGAAACAATTACAACGATCTTTTTTCCTTCCTCTACTAATTCGTCAATAATTTCTATTGCTTCTTCGCCACTTTCAGCAATTTCATAGATGTAGGTATTTTTAAAGCTCTTTCTTAATTGTCTTTTGAGGCTATCTAGTATCATTACTTCATCATCAACACATAAAATGACGGCTTTATTCATGGTAAATTTCCTAGCTGTTATTAAGGGGAATTAACATAGTGAATGTGGTTTGCCCTGGTAAAGACTCTACCTTTATTTTACCTTGATGTTTATCAATAATCTTTTTGACGATATCTAAGCCTAGACCACTTCCCTCTCCTGGTAATTTAGTCGTAAAAAATGGTTCAAATATTTTTGGTTGAATTTCTAGGGGAATACCCTGACCACTATCAGTGATACTTACCGAAATATATTCGTCTTGCTGCTTAGCCTCAATATTCAAGGTTCCCCGATAGTTCATTGCTTGTAAAGCATTGTGAATAAGATTTGTCCAAACCTGATTTAGTTCATCAGGATAGCACTCTACCCTAGGTAGCTTTTTAAATTTTCTAATTACTTCTACACCCTGTTTAAAATGATTTTGATAAAGAGTTAAAACTGTTTCAATTCCTTCAATCACATCAGCCGTTAGTTTTTTGCCTGTTTTGTCGTAGTGAGCATAGCTTTTCAAAGAAAATACTAATTTAGCAGCACGATCAGTAGCTGTTTTAATATTTTCTGCACTTTTTAGCAAGCTGGTCAATTGATAGGCAACATTTAAAATATCCAAACTTTCTGAAGTTTGTAAGAAAAGCCAAAAATTTTCTATCTCTTCGTAAATATTCATATCTACTAAATAATCAGCGACAAGCTCAGCATTCTCAATATCTTTTTCTGTCAACTGACTAATCAAGTGTTTCTTTTTTTGACGCTTTTCTCTACTGGAAAGATTAGCTTTTTGATGAATTGAAGTATGAATTAACTTCAAAAAGTCTCGCTCCATTTCTGGGGAAAGTTGGCGAAAAAACTCTGGTAAATCCTCTAAATTATTGCTCAAGAAACTAATCATGTTCTCCACTGAAGAGCGAATTGCACCCAAAGGAGTATTTACTTCGTGAGCAATACCGGCAATAAGTTGTCCCAAGGCCGCCATTTTTTCTGACTCAATTAATTGGTCTTGGGTTGCTTTCAGTTGTTGTAAGGTTTTAGCTAAGTATTCATTTTTAGCTTGGAGGTTTTTTTGCAGATGGCGTAGTGCTAAATGGGTTTCTACCCGTGCTAGAACCTCTTCTACTTGAAAAGGCTTCGTAATATAATCTACTCCGCCAACAGCAAAGGCTTTTACCTTATCTAGCACTTCGTTAATAGCACTGATAAAAATAACTGGAATCTCACTAGTTCGTTTATCTGCTTTCAGCCTTTGACAGACTTCATAGCCGTCCATTTTAGGCATCATAATATCAAGTAAAATCAAGTCAGGAGGAATACCCTGGGCAGCGGAAAGGGCTAACTCACCATTGGGTGCTGGTCTAACCTGATATCCCCGTTCTTTTAAAATCCCCACTAACAGGCGTAAATTGGCGGGTGTGTCATCAACAATAAGGAGATTTCCTTTAGAACTATGTAGAGGAGTATTTGTCATTGTAGTTTTCCGGAATTAAAGTCAAAATTTTATCGTACTCAAAATCATTAATACAGTTATTGAGAGCATTTGCTAGTGCTGCATTATCTTGCCGGATTTGCTCAATTAGGTTGGTAATTAAGTCCAAGTCTAGGTTAAGTATTGCCTGTTTCAGAGAAACTAACCACTCCTTAGGCAGGTTAGCTAAAGCCTCTGCTGTAAGAACTTTTTGCTCAATGGCCTTAATTTTAGACGAATCAACTGCGACTTGGTCTTCGTAGATATAGCGCACTCCCATATGTTTGCCCATTGCTGCAAAAATGTCTTCCTCTCGGAAAGGCTTACGCAGAAAGTCATCACAACCAGCAGAGAGAATTACTGCTCGTTCTTCTTCTAAAACACTAGCAGTTAAGGCTATAATGGCCGTAGCTTGGCCTTTAATATGCCCTTTAATCTGTTTGGTCGCCTCATAGCCATCCATGACTGGCATACGCATGTCCATCCAAATCAGGTGCGGTTCCCAATCGTCCCAGACGGCAATTGCCTCTCGACCATTGCTAGCTTCCCTAAGTTCAAAACCAAGGGGTGTGAGTAGCTTAATAAGTAGTTGACGATTAATCTGCTTATCATCAACAATCAGAATGCGGTAGCGAACTTGATTCGGTTCTAGGGCAATTACTCGGTGCGCCAGTTGTTTGTTTTCCATTTCAGCTGCATCAACCAAGTCTGCACAAATATCAAACTTGAAAGTACTACCACAGCCAACTTCAGAACTAACCTTAATCTCACCCCCCATCATTTGCACAAATTTCCGGCTAATAGGCAATCCTAAACCTGTTCCCTCCTGCGCTTGAATACCAGTTCCCGTTTGCACAAAAGCTTCAAACAGACTATCTAACTCTTCTGGTGCAATTCCCGGGCCAGTGTCTTCTATCTCGAAAGTGATGAGGTGAGGTGGTGAGGTGGTGAGGTGGTGAGGTGGTGAGGTGGTGAGGTGATGAGGTGGTGATGAGGTAATGAGGTGAGGTAGTGAGAAAGAACGTTCTCCCCCATCTCCCCCATCTCCCCCATCTCCCCCATCTCCCCCATCTCCCCTATCTCCCCTATCTCCCCCATCTCCCCCATCTCCCCATCCCCCCATCTCCCCGGCAAAACTCCTTACTGACACACCTCCGAACTCGGTAAACTTAAGGGCATTACTGAGCAAATTAATTAAAACTTGCCGTAATTTAATCTCATCGGTGCGGAGGTAGCGGGGAAGATAGGAATCACGCTCAAAAACCAACTGCAAGCCTTTTTCCTCAGCCTTAAGTTTAAACATATCTTCGAGATCATCTAGTAGACGATGAAGGTCAAAGTTTTGGGCGTTGAGGGTGATGCGTCCTGCCTCAATTTTTGATAAATCTAAAACATTATTAATAAGAGTAAGTAAATGTTCCCCACTACGGTTGATGATACTAACATTCTCTTGGTGTTCTGTAGGCAGGTTGCGACTACGAATCATTAGTTGGGCAAAGCCAATCACAGCGTTAAGAGGCGATCGCAACTCATGACTCATGTTAGCGAGGAAAGCACTTTTAGTCTGGTTGGCAACTTCTGCTTTTTCTTTGGCGATCGCTAATTCTGCTGTACGTTGAGCTACCCGTCTTTCTAAAGCTTCTTCATTTTTACGCAGTTTTAGTGTTGCTCGTTGGACAGCTAGACGCAACTTGGTTGGGGTACTGACCAAAACAAACATTAAAACCCCAGCGAAAAGGGCGATTAACCCACCCCCCAGCCACAACCACTTAGAATTGGGTGCCCTAGCTGGCCAGCCACCGACGGGCACAGCAGCCAACTGCCAGGAACCGTTAGGTAAGGTTACTTGCAAAAGTACAGGCTGTTGCTGAAAAATGGTCGCATCCCCAAAAAAGACCTTTCCTTTAGTCCCTAGGCCATCTTGACCACTGACGGTATAGATTAGCTCACTCTGCTTATTGAGCAGTCCAGCCTCCCGGAACAAAGTATCTTGGTCAATACCAATACTGACCATACCCCAGTATGGGCCAGCTTCTGGCTTTGTACCAGGAGGGGTAAGAAAAATGGGAGTACGGGTGATGAAAGCCCTACCTCCTTTAACTAACTCAACTGGTCCGGCTAAGACGGTGCTTTTCGTCTCAATCGCTCTCTGGAAAGCCTCCCGCTCTTTTGCTACCTTCATTGGCTCAAAACCAAGAGCCTTTTCTTGTCCCTTGAGAGGATAGAGATGGGTACAAATGTTGTCTTCATAAAGTGCGGCGCTAGGGATACCTGGTTGCTGGGCCACCATAACTCTGGCTAAGCTCTCAAATTCCTCTTGGCTAATATCAGGATTAAGGGTGGAGATGTAAGAAACCAAACCTCTTGTCAGAAAGATGCGTTGGTTTAAGGAACCTTCAAGGCGAGCTCTGACCGTACTCAGTCGATCGAGTACACTAGCACGCTTTTCTTCTCGAAATCTTTGTTGTTCTGAGCGGTCTAAAACTGCAACGATAGAGAGAAAACTGGCTATGGTTAAGGCAGCAGCAAGATAAGGTAATAAGCGGCGAAATTTCATTGCACTGTTCGTAACTTGGTTAAAATAAAATTTTCTTTCTTTATTGAAAGTGTTATATCTTCTGACTAATGTTGTTTAAAGTGCGGACAAGGGTATGCATGTATTTCATAGATAAATTGAGGGTCTTGTATCTTTTATTATTGAGGGAAGTTATCCTTAACCCTGCTCCAAAGTGACTTGGTTGAGGGGTAAGGCAATTTCTACAGTAGTTCCTTGATTTTTCCCAGGACTGGTAAGGTTAATACTTCCCCCCATTAATTCAAGAAAAGTGCGTGAGAGTAATAATCCTAAACCAATACCACCCTGGCTGCGAGTGGTAGAACCATCAACCATCACAAAGGGCTGAAATAGTTTATACTGCTGACTGGGTTCGATACCAATCCCCGTATCTTGAATAGTGATAAATACCAGAGGTTTTTCCTGAATTTTTCCCTCAACCGGCACGGCTTTGACGCTAGTAGTAATAGTGATGCTGCCACTATCTGTAAATTTAATGGCATTTTCTATCGTGTTGAGAAAAACCTGCTTAAGTTTGTCATCGTCAGCGGTGACTAAAATTACTTGAGGAAAATCATTTCTATAAATTTTAAGATTTTTATCTTTAATTTTTGTCTGCTCTAAATCAAGAGCTTCCGATAATACTTGTTGCAATTTAACGGGCTTCATGTCAACGGAGATTTTACCAGTTTTAAGCTTAGATATTTCTAGGATCTGATTAATAATCTTGAGCAAGTTTATGGCACATTGATCTGCCTGCTTAAGCAGTTCTATTTCCTCTTTTCGATCATCACACAAGTTATCTAAGATAAGTCTGAGGGAACCAATAATACCATTGAGGGGAGTACGAAGTTCATGGGAAGTATTTTTGAAGAATTCATCCTTGAGTTGATTCACCTCTTGCAAAGCAACATTTTTACTTTCCACCTCTTCTAAAAAAGCCGTTCGCTCTGCTTCTATCTGTTTGCGTTCCGTGATGTCATTAAAAACAACCAGTGCATAGGCAATATTACCTTGTTCATCATGAATTGGTGTTCCCAAAACTTCAACAGGGATTACCTTGTCTCCTTGCCGAATTTCTATACTGTCAGTACTTGTACAAAAACCTTGTAAGGCACGTACACCAGCTAACTGCTCTGCTGGGTACAATTGTTGAGTTCCCGCAAAGTAAGCTGAATAAGTCTTTTTCCCTGCTAGGACTGCTGCTGAGGGTAAAATTTCTTTCTCTAGTAACTGCTTAGCTCGGTAATTAGTGTAGTAAGGTTGACCAGATTCATCGAGTACTGCGACTCCTACAGGCATAGCTTCTAGAAATTGGCTTAGTTGACTTTCTCTTTCCCGCAACTTTCCATAGAGTTTGGCATTTTCAATTGAGATAGAAGCCGGAGAAGATAACATTTTGAGTATTTCTAACCTGTCAGAAGTAAAAGCTCCTGTAGTCAGATTATTTTCTAAGTAAACAATGCCACTGAGTTTAGATTGAGTGAGGAGGGCATAACAAAGGATTGACTGAGGCTGATTGGTTTTAATATAAGCATCGTTAATAAAATCACCTTCACAAGTTGCATTGTTTAAGACCACAGTTTTTTTGCTGCGGGCAACGTAATTAATAATTGATGAGGGGAGGTTGTTATCAATAGGCTGTGATTGTAAAACCTTGATAGAAGAATTAACAGAACTTTCTGCTTCAATTAGTAATTTTCCTTTGTTGGGTAAAATGAGAAAGCCTTTTTGGGCTCCGGCGTTCTCGATTAGCATTTGCATCAAGTTAGTCAGTAAATTTTCTAAGAAAATCTCTCCTGAAATAGCTTGCGATGATTTCATTACAGTGGCCAAATCGAGGGACTCAACCCAACTTCTACTGGTTGTAGTCGTTGTGTCAGTAATGGTTTTCGTATTTTTTATTCCTTGTTTATTGATAGCTAATAACTGAGGATATTGCTTATCTAGAGCATCAATTTTAGCTGTAGCTCCCCATTGCAAATAGCAGTAACGGGCATCTAGCATATAGGCTCTAGCAATAGTAGTCTTACCTTTAGCCAAATAGAATTTTGCTGCTAGTTCTTGGGAAATTGCTTCTTCCTGGAGATATTCATTTTCTCTGGCTTTCTCGATTGCCAAATCGTAAAATTCTGCTGCTTGATTATCTTGGCGAAGAACCCGGTATTGCTCAGCTTCTACTAGATAAAATTTATGCAAATGGTTCATGGGAGCATGATTTGCCCATTTCTTCATTTTTTTCTGATTAACTCTTACCTGTCGGAGCAGTGACTTGGGTTGGTCTGTTTGAGGGTAAAGTGCCAGTAGGGTTAGAGAGTAATAGAAATGGAAAAGAGGAACAATTATTGTGCCTCTTAAACTATCTAAACTTTTTTCAGCTAGGGCTGCATTTTCCCTAGCTTGAGAATATGCACCAAATAAATAACAGAGGATCAGCTTATTGAAGTGTAGAACACAAATAGCCGTAAGGTCGTTGGCTGCTTGATGCTGCGGTAGCATTTTTGATTCGTCATACAAATCACCGTTCAAACAACAGGGGTTTTGGGGATAAAAGTTTTTGGACTCTAGCTTGAGGTTTTGCTCATTGAGCTCCCCTGAACCTCTTAGGTTATAAATTACCTGCCGATATAACTTATTGACTTGTAGAGTTCTTTCTTGTTTAAGTTGACTTATTGCCTCACTATAGGTAACCATTTCCTCTTGTAGCTGACTTAGTTGCTTACCACTAAAATAGGAATGTAAGCAGTAATTATGAGCAGCATAAGCAGCTGATTCAAAATCTCCCGTTTCTAAGCCGCTAGAGTAAGCTTCAAGCAGAGGTTGCAAAGTAGTATTTAAATGCTCTTTCCAAGGTTTGGCAAAAAAGTTAACATTAGCAAGGGTTTTCGCCTTAGTTCTATTATTAGCACCCAGACGACCTTTAATGTTGAGTTGAGATAATAGACCTAAAGCTAGTTGACCAAAGTAATAGCCTGTTTCAATATCAAGTAAAAAATCGTAGAGAATTAACCCATAACTGGCGTAAGCAGAAGCAGAAACAGGAGCATTGCCATATTTTACTGATAATTTCACCTGTTCAAAAACAATCAGTGGCATCAATTCAGGCACGGTAAAATAGGCGGCAGAAGCTACACTAGAAAGAATACGCATTGCCGCCAGTTTATCCGGATCGGTCATGATTGGCAGATTAATTAGGTCTTCTGTTTTTTTGCCGACTAAAGCTAGTTTGGTTTCTATAAAACTGATCCAAATACCTACTTTATTGGGCTGTTTAGGAAAATTAACTCCTAGCAAACTGAGGACAGTTAGGGCGGTTTTCACGGCTTCTTGGAGTTGATTGTGAGCTATATTAGCCTGAATTATAATCTCGTATACTTTTACTTTGTCTAATAAAGAATTCGCTTTTTGCAGTACTACCTTAACTAGTTCATCCTGTTGTCTAAAATCAGCACTAAGGTAAGCGGCTTCTGCCGCAGCCACAAAAAGTGATAAACTTAAGTCATAGGTTTGAAGCCAACTCTCACTATCTAAAAGCTCTAAACCAGTCTGAAAATACTTGAGAGCAGGTTTATAGGCAGCAGCCGCTTTAGCTTTCTTGCCAGCCAATAAATTTAACTCTGCTAGTTCGTTTCTTTGAGACTGGTGCTTGATTAGTTCTCTGCCTAAGTTTAATTGGTTAACAATATCAAATATTTTTTGCTCGCCTTCAATTTTTGTGATACTTGCCTTTAGTAACTGCCCTACTCGCCGGTGTACAGCTGGCTTATCTTGTTCAGGAATTAGAGAATATGCTGCTTGTTGAATTCGGTCGTGGGCAAATTTGTACTCTACTGTCATACCATCTTGTAAGTAGGGTAAATTTACCGCTAAGTTAGGTGTAAGACCTACTCCTACATAGATATTACCTAGAGGTAAAACAAGACCTTCTGTCACGGCATCTCGAAGTCCTACAGCTGTTTCGGCTAGGGACTTTTCTTGAACGATTGCTAACGTTTCTAGATTAAACTGATTACCTATTGCTGCTGCAAACTGAAGTTCCTGTTGCGTCATTATTGGTAACTGTCTAATTTTGTTTGCCATCAGCTCAATAACGTTATCAGTTATCTCACGACCTTGAATCTGCTTAATATTCCAGTACCATCCTCCCTGAGTTATCTGCGGATAATTAGCAAGAGAGCTTATTTTTTCACTATTGTTGAGTTTCTTCTCTGGAAATGGGCTAACCTGACTAAATTCCTCTAATCCGCTTGGCTGAGATTTAGCAGAATTCCCATCTTTTAAATCTTGTCTGTCGTTAAAGTCAAGAGGAATGAAATTTAGAAGCTGTTCTCTATAAAGAGCGTGTAAAAACTCTCTTAAGAAAAAAGGATTACCTTGGGTTTTGGCAAAAACTAATTTAGTTAAAGTTTGTGATTCTTCTGAATTACTTTGTAAAGTGTCAGAGATTAGTTGATTGACATCTGGCTGAGCTAAAGGCAAAAGCTGAATCTGGCGAACAGTTATTTCAGATTTTCTTAGCTCATCTATAGTTAAGACTAAGGGGTGAACTGCACTGACCTCATTATCTCGATAAGCCCCAATCAAAAATAGGGAACGAGTATTTTTATTATTGAGAATTAGCTGTAGTAGTTTGAGAGTTGCAGCATCTGCCCATTGTAAATCGTCTAAAAAAATGACAAAGGGATGATGCCGTTGGCAAAAAAATTGCAGAAATTCTTGAAAGACTAAGTGGAAGCGATTTTCTGACTCAGCCGCTCCTAACTCTGTCACTGCTGGTTGTTCACCTACAATTAGTTCTACTTCCGGAATGACATCAATAATTACCTGAATATTACTACCTAGTGCAGCTAATAATTTGGCTGACCATTGCTTTAAGTCTTCTTCACTTTCTGTTAAAAGTTGTTTGACTAATTCCTGAAAAGCTTGAATAATCGCAGAATAAGGAATGTTGCGCTGATACTGGTCAAATTTACCAGAGATAAAATAACTTTTTTGCTTAGTAATTGGTCTATAAATTTCTCGTATTAGTGCAGATTTTCCCACACCTGAATAGCCTGATACCAGTATCAACTCAGTCTGCCCCCTACTTACCCGTTCAAAGGCTTTCATTAAACTAGTAATTTCTTTCTCTCTACCATAGAGTTTTTGAGGAATCAGAAACTTGCCAGAAAAATCATAAGCTCCTAGGTTAAAATTAGTAATCTTCCCCTTAGTTTCTAGTTGATTTAAACAAAACGCTAAATCACTTTTAATTCCCCCAGCACTTTGATACCGATCTTCAGCATTTTTAGCCAGCAACTTCATAACAATGTCTGATACCATTAAAGGAATTTCTGGATTTAGCTGAGTTGGTGATACTGGCTCTATAGCAATATGAGCATGGAGTAACTCTAGAGGGTCTTTGCTGGTAAAGGGTAGTTGATGGGTTAGCAACTCGTATAAGGTAATGCCAAGGGAGTAAAAGTCTGTGCGGTAGTCTAAAGAGCGATTCATTCTGCCAGTTTGCTCTGGCGACATATAGGCGAGAGTACCCTCCAAGACCTTGGGACTCTTGAGCGAAGTATTTTCCCGCCTTAAAACGCTAGAAATACCAAAATCAATGATTTTAACCAGTTCCTGATCTGGGTTAATAACAATGTTGGAAGGATTAATATCTTTGTGAATAATATTATCTCTATGAAGAAAACCCAAGCTATCAGCAATTTTTAGGGAAATTTGGAGAATTTCTGCCAGGGCAAATTTTCTACGGTTCATTAATATTCTTAAAGATTCTCCCCCAAAGTCCTCAAGGGACATGACTAAGGTATTTTGATATTTTTCTAAGCTGTAAGCTTTGATAATGCCTTCTACCCTTAGAGAACGGATAATTTCATATTCCTGCTTATATCTATTCAGTTCGTTGGGTGTTGGATAATCTTCTTTGAGTATCTTCAGGATAACGGATCGCTCATCTTGCTCCTGAATGCCTCGATAGACTAGAGAATTGGCACTTTCGTAGATTTGGCTGAGTAACTGGTATCTAGGAACAGTAATCATAAAAAATGCGAACGGACTTGTTAGGCTTATTTTTACTTAGTTTTTTACCTTAAGCCAGTGAAGAGTTGGTTAATTTCTACCGAAATTTGTAAAAATGTCTATGTAATACAAAAAGCTAATCGGTAACGCAGTGTATTACAAGATTATCATGAAAATTACTCAACTTTTGACTAGTTAGGCGATGATTACTTACAAATACCAAGTTGGAGGTAGTCTAGGTAATAACGCTCCTTGCTATGTGGAGCGACAAGCTGATACAGAAATTTATGAAGCTCTCAAAGCCGGTGAATTTTGTTACGTTTTCAACTCTCGACAAATGGGCAAGTCTTCGCTCCTAGCTAGAACCAGACATCGCCTACAACAAGAGAAGTTTAAATGTACAACTGTCGATATGACCAACATTGGCAGCGAAAATATTACCCCCACTCAATGGTACAAGGGAGTAACTGCTGAGCTGTGGTCAGGATTCAAACTACTAGAAAAAATTCAGCTAAAAGACTGGTGGCGCGAACAAGAAGATATCTCTTTGCTCCAGCGACTGAGTTGGTTTATTGCTGAGGTATTGCTTGTCCAGTTTCCTAGGGAACGAATAGTTATTTTTATTGACGAAATCGATTGTATTCTTAGTCTCAAATTTCCCGTCGATGATTTTTTTGCCCTGATTCGCTTTTGTTGTAACCAGAGGGCTATCAATCCAGAATACCATCGCCTTACTTTTGCCCTCTTTGGGGTAGCAACGCCCTCAGATTTAATTCAAGATAAAAAGCGTACTCCCTTTAATATTGGTAAAAAAATAGAGTTGCGTGGCTTTAGCTTAGAACAAATTCAGCCTTTAGCCCAAGGATTAGCAATTAGAGAAGTCAAAGCGCAAACAATTCTTAAAGAAATTTTAGTCTGGACAGGAGGACAACCTTTTCTTACCCAAAAACTATGTCAGTTAGTAATTGACTCAAAGCAAGAGATGGCAAATGGAAATCTGACTATTTTGCCTGATGTAGCAGCATTTTGGGTAGAAAGCATTGTTAGAGCACGTATCATTAACCAGTGGGAATTTCAAGATCAGCCAGAGCATTTGCGGACAATTCGTGATCGGCTTTGCCGGTGCACTTGGCGCAATGGCATCCTCAGTAATGAGCAAATTGCTGGCCGTTTACTGGGAATCTATCAACAAATTCTGGCAGGACAGAAGATAACTGTTAATGACTCTCCTGAACAAATTGAACTACTTCTATCGGGTTTAGTTGTTAACGAGCAGGGACAACTCAAAGTAAAAAACTTAATATATCAAACCGTCTTTAACGCCGAATGGGTGGCTAAACAACTAGAGAATCTACGTCCCTATGCACAACAATTCCAGGCTTGGGCTAAATCCCAACAGCAAGATAAGTCCCAGTTGTTAAGGGGTATCGCCTTGCAAGAATCCCTAGCTTGGTCAGAAAATAAACAGCTTTCTAACCTAGATTACCGCTTTCTCGCTGCTAGTCAGGAATTGGCAAAACAAGAAATTACCAGCAATTTAGTTGCAGAAAAACAGGCAAGGCAAATTGAGAGAGAAAAAGCTCAATTTGCTCTCCAAGCTGCTAAACAAGCCCATCAACTACTGACAAATGCACGCAGAAGCGCTCAACGCAACGCCCAAAAACTACGTCTGGGAAAAGGTTGGATTACTCTCGTCGCAGGAGCAATTGCTAGCTTAGTTATTGTTTTACGTTTGACAGGACTACTACAAGGAATGGAATGGGCAACACTAGATCGCTTTTTTCTGGCACGTCCCCTAGAAGCAATTGACCCTCGTCTGACCATTATTACCATTGACGAGTCAGATATTCAGCAATTTGGTCAATTTCCTCTACCAGATCGAGTATTGGTTCAAGCACTCCAAACCTTAAAGCGTTATCAGCCTAGATTAATGGGGCTAGATATTTATCGAGATTTGCCAGTAGAACCAGGTTATCAAGAATTAGTAGAACTGTTTAAAAATACACCTAATCTGATTGGTATTAAGAAGGTAGTAGGTATTAAAATTGCACCACCTCCCGTTTTAGCCCAACTAGATCAAGTCGGTTTTGCCGATCAAGTATTGGATGGAGATGGTAGGGTTCGGCGAGCATTGCTTTCAGTTCGTCCTTCTACAAGTCAAGGTGATTTACACTTGAACATTGGCTTGCAATTAGCACTGCGTTACCTAGCACTTGAAGGCATTTTCCCTCGTTCCTTGACAAACTATCAGATGCAGCTAGGAAAAACCATACTGGTTCCTTTTCAAGCTAACCAGGGGGGATATGTCCGTGCTGATGCTGGGGGCTATCAAATTTTGCTTAATTTTCGAGGAACCAAGCAACAGTTTCCCACCTTTTCCATTACAGATTTATTGGCTAATCAGATACCGCCAGAAATCATACGCGATCGCATTGTCCTAATTGGCTCAGCCTCTGGTAGTATGAGTGACTTATTTCAAACACCTTACAGCAGTCGGCTATTAGGTTCCCCCCAACAAATGGCAGGAGTAACGCTTCATGCTAACATCACCAGCCAGATTTTGAGTGGGGCCTTAGAAGGTCGTAAAATGTTGCAGACTTGGTCTGAGCCAATCGAGTACCTATGGATCTTGCTGTGGTCTGGGGTAGGAGCATTTCTAGGTTGGCAGGTCAAGTCCCCTGGACTAGTTGCCATTACTGTAGCTATAGTGGGAGGGGGACTAATCGGAAGCTCTTACCTGGTTTTTCTACAGGGTTGGTGGATTCCCGTTGTTCCCCCTCTGATTGGTTTAGTGAGTGCTGCTACCGCTTTGCCGATTGTCATTAGTAAGCAACTAGAGAAGATTCAACTCCGTTACACAGTACATTTACTAGTAGC
>JBAUJE010000348.1:0-29025 GCA_049683475.1 Coleofasciculaceae cyanobacterium
GCGTGTGAGAATCAAAAGCAGGTTAGTGAAAAATTAAACCTCAAGTTTCTGGTGAAAGAATTGTGTTTAATCCTTAAAATCTAACCAGTCAATTAACTCAAAAAAATTAATTGTAATTGAGTTAAAACAGCCAAATTACCCCGCCTAAATCCTCAAGGAAATGATCAATCTCCTCGTCAACATCTTAGTTTTTGTTTTAGACAAGCTTTATCGCGGTCGTCCGTATCCACGGTTTTACGTTTTGGAAACGGTAGCTCGTGTTCCCTACTTTGCCTATACATCAGTGCTTCATTTTTATGAGACATTGGGTTGGTGGCGTAAGAGTAATTGGATCAAGGTACACTTCGCTGAATCCTGGAACGAATTGCACCACCTACTAATTATGGAGTCCCTCGGTGGTAATCAATACTTAATTGACCGTGTCTTTGCCCAAATTTGTGGCTCAATTTACTACTGGATTCTAGTCTGGGTTTATGCCCTTTCACCAGCCTCTGCTTACCGATTTATGGAAGAAGTAGAAGCTCATGCTTTCCACACCTACGATAAATTCCTGACCAAGCACGCCGAAGAGTTAAAAACTCAACCTGCTCCTCAAGCTGCTCTCACCTACTACGGTGAAGGCGAACTATACATGTTCGATGCCTTCCAGACAGCAAAACAGGAAGACATACGCCGTCCTCAAATTGAAAGTCTATACGATGTATTTGTGGCAATTAGAGACGACGAAATGGAACATGTTAAAACCATGACAGCTTGCCAGCAGCCAGAAGCAGAGTTAATTAGCAGAAAATCTGACAGCTCTGGAAATCAATCTTTACCTGATGTAGCCCTGCAAAAATAAATTTGACCACTGAAAAGAAGACAGCATAATAAGCCTGTTAGTAATAGAAATTAGGCAAGGATGAAAAGTTTTTTAACACTTTTCATCCTTATTTTTGGTAAATTGCAGTAAACTCCACTAATAGCTCTCTTGCAAAATTATCTTTTACAAAAGATGTCGTATTGAAGGAAAAGAGGGAAAGGATTTGGTTTTAACCACTACTCATTACTCTTTCCCCTGAATCGTGCGACTGAATGTTGTGGGAGAGTCAATTATGCAAAAAGCCTAATAATCTATAAAGGCACCGAGCCTAGCCAACCTCGCAAGTAATAATAAACTGAGCCGAGAGCCTCTTTCCAAACTTGGGTAGTAATGCCCAGTGCTTCGACACTAGGGATAAAAGACTCTACTCGAATGCGTAGTCTTGGTGCTGCACCAGTTTGGAACCCATAAAAATCCGTGGGTTGGGAAACAACATTGAGATTGAGCTTAGAAAAAGTGAGCCTAGCGCGGCGGCTATTTAAGCCAGAGGTGACCAAGAAAATTTTGGCGTTACCCAATCCCCGTGCCCTTAAGATTCGATCTATCTCCTCAGCCGAACTGCGCAAATCAACACCCCTAGTCTCCCGAACAATACGGTCTTGGGGTACACCTAACTGGGTGAGTAACTGAGCAATATCGTTGGCTTCAGTAGTCTGCTCTGGAGTTCCCTGCAAATCAACTCTTGGACCTGCGCTGATAATCATTAAGGGATTGTTACCACGAGCTCTTTGTTGTCGATACAGTTCAGCAGCATAGAGGATGCGATCGCCTGTATCGTTGAGCTGAATTTGGGTTCGGTAGGGGAGGTTTGCTTGGGTAGTTCCCTGTCCTAAGATTACGATTGCCCCAGCTGTTTGGGCTGATGGTGAGACGACTCCACCAGGGCTGTCACGTTGGATTACTTCTTGACGGCGTAACTCAGAGTTAATTGCGTCTATTTCAGCACGTTGAGCTAAGAAGTTAGCTACAAATGGCGTACTTGAAATCAGCAAAATCAGTAGTGCAGCTGTCACTAAATTTTTCGAGTCGCCGAGTCCTTTGCGTATCGCAATCGCTAGTAAAAAGATACAGGCCCCCACTGGCTTGAGGGGAAAAGAGAGAACTTCCCATGCGGCTGATACTAGTGAATTACTAGGAAAGAAAAACGCCAGTACGACCACGGCAAACAGAAATAAACCTCCAAGCAAGGTAAAATACTGCTTAGGAATTAGCTTGAGCAGCACATTATAGAGAATAAATGTGATTAGCAGCCAAAGTAGTAGCTGAGTAAGTGTTTGAAACATTGTTTCGCAATGGTGAGTGGTTGGTTATTGTGTAGTTGGTTGTTAGCATTAATACTTAAAACAATAACTAACAACCAAAACCTCATAGTACTGTCGTTTCATTGAAGCCTCAATTGCCTAAATCACAGTATAAATTGGCTATTACAGGGGAATTATACTCGTCATTGGTCGCCATCATTGCCTAAAAAGTGCAGTTGATTGGTAAAATTACCAATTACTTAAGTTAACGATACTTAACGACAAGATATTGTTCTAGATTGCACTAGTCTTCCTACTTAGACAAGCCTGATTCAACTATCCATCAAGAGCAAGGAAGGCTAAACTACCTTTGAGAGGGCAAGATGAAATCATCTTAGAGAGTTAGGCTATAAGACGAAGTGTTGGAAGTGTGTTAAGAGTGTCGCAGAGCAAACCAAACATCTTGGTGACTGGCGGGGCTGGTTACATTGGCACCCATGCCGTGTTAGCCCTGCAAAAAGCAGGCTACGAAATAGTTGTACTAGATAACCTAGAGTATGGACACCGGGAGCTAATCGAAGAGATCTTACAAGTCAAGTTGGTAGTTGGGGACATTAGCGATCGCCCTTTCCTGGATGAGTTGTTTGCCAACCACCAAATCGCGGCTGTGATGCATTTTGCTGCTTACATAGCCGTAGGTGAGTCAGTAGCTAAGCCAGCGAAGTACTACCATAACAACGTTAACGGAACTCTGACGCTTCTAGAAGCCATGGTAGCATCAGAGGTCAAAACACTGGTATTTTCTTCCACCTGTGCTATCTACGGCATGCCCAAACAGATGCCGATGAAAGAAGACCACCCCAAGAACCCTCTCAATCCTTATGCCTCTAGCAAGTTGATGGTAGAGCAGATACTAGCAGATTTTGCTACTGCCCATGATTTACGCTCAGTAGTGTTTCGCTACTTCAACGCCTCTGGTGCCAATCCAGATGGATTGTTAGGAGAAGATCATAATCCAGAAACTCACTTAATTCCCTTAGTTCTCCTAACCGCTTTAGGCAAGCGTGAGTCAATTTCTATCTTTGGCACTGATTACCCTACACCTGATGGTACTTGCGTTCGAGACTACATTCACGTCAGCGACCTAGCAGATGCCCATGTATTGGGACTAGAGTATTTACTAGATGGTGGCAAGAGTGAAGTTTTCAATCTGGGCAATGGCAATGGCTTCTCAGTCAGAGAGGTGATTGAAACAGCACAACAAGTTACAGGCAGGGAAATTAAAACTTTAGAGTGCGATCGCCGCCCGGGTGATGCCTCTAGTTTAGTTGGTAGTAGTGACAAAGCTCGAAAAGTATTAGGCTGGTCACCTCAGTATTCTGACCTGAGTAAAATTATCAAAGATGCCTGGAACTGGCACCAAAAACGTCATCGATAAGATTATTTAAACTACCAACAAGCATTGTAGTTGGAGATATAGTGGTTTTCACCCTGACATGGAGTACATAATTTGGGATCTTCTTCGCTCTTTTTTCTCAACAAGTGATTGTTTAAGTTAGTTTGCTTTTAAATAAAAAGAATTGACGGTGAATAGACAGATCCAGACTGGAAAGGCTCAAGATAAATCCACCTCTGCCAATCAGGTGTCTCTTGGCGTGGAAGCCCGAATCAGTCGTTTGGAGTCAATTGTTGGACAAATTGGAGAAGCCGTTCTCGCCACAACAGAGACAATTGACCGTCTTACCGAACGGGTGGATAACCTTGTCGTTCAAGTGCAACACCAAGGACACCAAGTTCAACAACAAGGCTACCAGCTATTTGCCTTAACCGATGCTGTGCAAACCCTAGCAGAAACCCAAAATAGTTCAATTGAAGAGCTAGGGCAGTTAAATCAGAGCTTACAACGTCTCGCTGCTGCCCTTGAAGCTACCAATAAGTTAAGCTAATTCTTCAGAGCTGTCTCAAGCTAGAACAAAGATTATTGGGTAAAACTGCTTGCCAGACTCAAAGTCAATAGTCTGTGCGCAGCATTCCAGTTAACTGCCAAGCATGGTAAAAATATGCTACGACCACGAAAGTGCCTACATAAGAGGAGATTATTAATGCATTTTCCGAGGCAGTACTTTGTCCTTTTGCCCATGACTGCTGCTATTAGCCTGTTACTTTTTAGCTGTGGTGAGAGTAGAACTGCCCAATGTAACAAAATCATTCAAGTTGCCAATGGGGCAGTTAGTGAAGCCAAATCTGTTACGAAGGAAGGAGAGAGCAATGATCCCAAGGCGATGCTTAAAGCCGCAGATGCCATGGAAAAAGCCTCTCAGAAAATGGAAGACATAGAAGTCAAGGACGAAAAGCTGCAAACCTATCAAGCTGGTTTCATCAAGATGTATCTTGATACAGGCCAAGCCACCCGCCAGTTCGTCGCGGCCTTCGAGCAGGAGGATCGCCCAGCTGCTGAGGAAGCTTTAGCTTCTTTGCAGCAAGCTACTACTCCAGAAAAGAGATTAGTCGCAGAAATTAATAATTATTGCTCACCTGAAGTTGCTGATGTCAAGCAATGATTTTCTATGACATTGAAATATGCCCTAGTTCATGAGTGGTTGACGCCCGAAGCAACTGGTGGCTCGGAGCTGGTAGTTAAGGAAATACTAAAGCATGTCGAGGCTGAGCTATACGCCCTCATTGATTTTGAATCTACCAATCCCCAAAGTTATCTATTTGGGCGCAACATCGGCACAACCTTTCTACAAAACCTGCCTAGGGCTAGGGCTGGTGTGCAAAAATATCTACCTCTACTGCCCTTAGCAATTGAACAGCTTGACTTACGAGAGTACGATATCATTCTCTCCTCTTCCCACGCCGTTGCCAAGGGAATTCTTACCAGTCCGCAACAGCTCCACATCTGTTACTGTCACACTCCGATGCGCTACGCCTGGGATTTGACCTTTGATTACCTGCGTGATAGTCCCCTTGGGCAGGGAATTCAAGGCATAATTACTCGCTACGTACTCCATCGCTTGCGTCAGTGGGACGTTATCTCTGCCAATCGGGTAGACTACTTTATTGCCAATTCACAGCACACAGCCCGTCGCATCTGGCGCTGTTATCGCCGTCAGGCTAAAGTTATTTACCCACCTGTCGAGATCGAACGGTTTCCCTTACTTACTCAAAAGGAGGACTTTTATCTGACAGTTTCCCGCTTAGTTAGTTACAAGCGAATCTCCTTGATTGTGGAAGCTTTCAATCAGCTAGGGCTTCCATTGGTCGTAATTGGTGATGGCCCAGAGTTAAACTTGATTCGCCAATTGGCTAAACCGAATGTACAAGTACTGGGTTTTCAGCCAGATCAAATTGTTGAGCAATACATGGCTCAAGCCAAAGCCTTTGTTTATGCTGCTTGTGAAGACTTTGGTATTGTCTTAGTAGAAGCCCAAGCCTGTGGTACGCCGGTAATTGCCTATGGTGCAGGCGGTGCTTTAGAAACTGTTCGAGATATTCGGAAACATCCTTCCGACGGTACTGGTCTAATATTTCTGAAGCAGAGTTTAGAGACATTAGTGGAAGCTGTGAAAACTTTTGAAGCTATCAAGGGGGCTTTTAGTGCCGAAATGAGCCGATTGAACGCTGCTGAATTTTCCCCGGCAATCTTTGCAGAGCGCTACTTGGCTTTTCTAGAGTGCTCCTACCAAGACTACCAATCTTGTCTTTCTAGGCAAAATTCCGATTTTTAGAGTACTGTTAGCTTGACCAGGCATCTCCTGGCTTTATGATCATGACGTGTGGTGTGAACTGAAGGAGTAGGATGACTGCGTTTAGCCAACTTACTTCCGTCAAAATGTTACAGACCCTTGTTGAGCGGGGTTGGGGTTCATTTACCTGTCCTAGCTTCTACCGAGGTCTATCTCAATATGGCATAGACGGAGATTTTTTCAAGCGGCTATTTGATATTTTGTTTTCGTTGTCTGTTCTAATTTTATGTTGTCCCATTTATTTTCTGATAGCAACTCTGATTGCTATTGGCTCACCTGGCCCAATTTTTTATGTTCAAAAACGTGTCGGCAGAAATTACCAAACTTTTGCTTGCCTTAAATTCAGAACAATGATAGAAGGTGCAGATGAAATGTTGCCTAATTTAATAGCAACATCACCAGCTATACGTGAGGAGTTTGAAGATAATTTTAAGCTCAAGCAAGACCCTCGAATTACTTGGATCGGTAAGTTTTTGCGCCTTACTAGTCTCGATGAGTTTCCTCAATTTTGGAATGTTTTGAAGGGGGATATGAGTGTGGTAGGACCAAGACCACTAGTACCTGAAGAGCTACCAAGATACGGAAGTTATATGGACAAGGTTCTGACAATTAGACCAGGAATTACGGGATTATGGCAAGTTTCTGGTCGTAACAATATACCTTATGAGCGTCGTATTCAGATAGATGTTTACTACGTAAAAATAAGAAATGTCTGGCTAGATTTGTGGATAATTGTTAAAACAATCTGGGCAATTTTCCCCAAAAAAAGTAATGGTGCTTATTGAGATTGTTTTTTGGATCGATAGAGAAAAAGAAACCTGAAATTAGTTATCTGTCTAGCTACGTCTGTAGTTCTGCTAGATAAACAGATTTACTCTCCTGGCAAAATTTCAAGACTTAAGAGCTTGATGCTAATTTTAAGTGGGAGTGAGGTAACTGCCTTACTCCTACTTGCATATAATAATGATTTTCTTAGATATGAAGTAGATTTAATTTTCTTCGCTCTTCCCTGATTTAAAACTTCTTATCTGGTTGAAATTTTTCGTCTATCGTTTAAAAAAAGCGCAAAATCTTGACTATTACTTGTATAGAGGCTCAATACCCTAGAGCCATTCCCAAAATTTTAGGTTAGCTTAGGAGATGATTCTTCTACGCTCCAAGTAAAAGGCTTGAAACCTAAACTTGGACTCATCAAAGGTATCTGCTACTAGTACTCATATTCTTTACAGGGAGATTAAAACATGACGCTACATAAGCGAGCACTAATTACTGGAATCACAGGTCAAGATGGCTCTTACTTAAGTGAGTTGTTATTGGAAAAAGGCTATGAAGTTCACGGTATTATCCGAAGAACCTCAACCTTTAATACTGATCGTATTGATCATATTTACGAAGACCCTCACAAGGAGGGAGTAAAATTTTTCCTACATTACGGTGACTTAACCGATGGTGTCACTTTGCGCCGCATCTTAGAAGAAGTTAGACCAAAAGAAATTTATAATTTGGGGGCTCAATCCCACGTGCGCGTCAGCTTTGACTCACCAGAATACACGGTTGATGCTGTTGGGATGGGTACTTTGCGACTGTTAGAGGCGATTCGAGACTATTGCCATCGTACTGGCATCGACGTGCGTTTCTATCAGGCAGGTTCTTCGGAAATGTACGGTAAGGTACAAGACGTTCCCCAGAAAGAAACAACGCCATTTTACCCCCGTTCTCCCTATGCTTGTGCAAAAGTTTACGCTCACTGGCAAACCGTAAACTATCGTGAGTCCTACGACATGTTTGCCTGCAATGGCATACTGTTTAACCACGAATCACCGCGTCGGGGTGAAACTTTTGTCACCCGTAAGATTAGCCGCGCAGTTGCTCGCATCGTAGCCGGTCAACAGAAAAAACTTTACCTTGGCAATCTTGACTCGAAGCGAGACTGGGGATATGCCAAGGACTATGTTAAGGCGATGTGGTTGATGCTGCAACAAGAGCAAGCTGATGATTACGTAGTCGCCACAGGTGAAACCCACTCAATTAAAGAATTTTTGGATATTGCCTTTAAATACGTCAATCTTGATTGGAATGACTATGTAGAGTTTGACCCCCGCTATCTACGTCCTGCTGAGGTTGATTTGCTACTAGGTGACCCAACAAAGGCAAAGCAGAAGCTAGGTTGGCAACCCTCTGTAACCTTTGAGGAGTTGGTGAAATTAATGGTAGATACAGACTTACAAGCCTTAGGAATCACTTCTCCTAACAGCGACAATTCCCAGCCAAATGATATTGCTCATTCTCGTCAGAGAATTCTCAACGCGGTTGATTGAGGAAAGTATCAATAATTATTGAAGGGGTGCAAAATAAATCAGTAATTTGACCAAGTTTTCTGTCTTCTCTACCGCTGAGATTTGGCGATTTTCCAACTGCCTAGAATTTACTGGGTCTAGGTAGTAGTAATTAGTTAAGCTGTTCGGCATTTAGATTGGAATACTAAATTCTCTAAAAGGGAACAGGGAACAGGGAACGGGCAACGGGGAATACCCAATTTAAATACACATCAGCTTAATTAAGGAAAGAAAATTGCTAATCTCTGTTAAAGCTATCTAATGACTCCAAATTTCGGGAAGGAAGCCAGTTGACTGGTCAAACAAAACTAAAAGTGTTTCAAGAAAACCAGTTAACTTAAACAGGCTAGACAAACATCAAGGAAAAATCTGATGAACAAAGATTCTAAAATCTACGTAGCCGGTCATCGTGGCTTGGTTGGCAGTGCCATCGTCAGAGTATTGCGTGAGAAAGGCTATAACAATCTTGTTCTGAAAACTAGCAAAGAACTAGATTTAAGAAGGCAGACAGAAGTTGAAAGTTTTTTTGCCCAAGAAACCCCTGACTATGTTTTCTTGGCAGCAGCAAAAGTAGGTGGTATTAAGGCAAACAATACTTACCGCGCTGAGTTTATCTACGATAACTTAATGATGGAAGCCAACATCATTCACAGCGCATATTTGCACAAGGTTAAAAAGCTACTTTTTCTTGGCTCTTCTTGCATCTACCCAAAACTGTGTTCACAGCCGATGAAAGAGGAACATCTCCTCACAGGCCTTTTAGAACCAACCAATGAGCCATACGCGATCGCGAAAATAGCAGGCATTAAACTGTGCGAAAATTATTGTCGTCAGTATGGCGTAAATTTTATTTCCGCTATGCCAACCAATCTCTATGGAGCAAATGATAATTTTGACTTAGCTAACTCCCACGTACTTCCTGCTCTCGTCAGAAAAACCCATGAAGCGAAGATCAACAATTCACCAAAGGTGGAAATTTGGGGTACAGGCTTAGCGCTTAGAGAGTTTTTATACGTTGACGATTTAGCAAAAGCCTTAATTTTCGCGATGGAAAATTATAATGATCAAGAATTTGTCAATATAGGAACTGGAGAAGAAATTTCTATTAAGGAGCTAGCACTTTTAATTAAAGCAGTTGTTGGTTACCAAGGTGAGTTGAAATTTGATACATCTAAGCCGGATGGAACACCACGTAAATTGTTAGATACATCTAAATTAAACTCCCTAGGCTGGCAAGCTGAAACGCCTTTAAAGGAAGGTCTGGAAATGACTTATCATTGGTTCTTAGAAAACTACAGCCAAATTAGAGGTAAATAGTCTCTGTCCATCTTTAAAGCAATTAGAGAAATTGGCTAAGCCAACTAGTAAAGATGGTAAGCTTAGCCAACAAATCTGAATATTCCTATCAATCAATAGACTTCTTGCCAGCTATTAAATATCTGGTTTACCTGTGAGGCAGTGAGAGAGTATAAATCTAAAAAAGTAAACCTAAAATACGGTCAAAAACAGCTAATTTTTTATCTTGCTAATCAAGATAAAAAATAGCTTACTAGTCTAATGATATCTAAAGTAGAGTTACGGCGATCGCTACTAAAGAAGCGTCAATCCCTACCACCAGAAGTCTGGCGAGAAAAAAGCAAACTCCTCTGCAACCATCTTCAATCCTCGACTATATTTAACCAGGCGCAAACTGTTCTTGCTTATTTCAGTTTTAAGCAAGAACCAGATTTAAGTACTCTTTTTTTTACAGAAAGCAAACGCCAATGGGTACTACCTCGTTGTGCTGGTAATTCCCTCTCCTGGCACATCTGGAAGCCGGGAGAAGCCCTGCAAAAGAGCAATTATGGTATTTTTGAACCTGCTCCTACTGCTCCTAGCATTCAGTCTACTGAGGCAGATTTAATGCTAGTACCTGCGGTTGCTTGTGACCGGAGGGGATATAGATTAGGCTATGGTGGCGGCTTCTACGACCGACTACTTAGTTTGTCTGAGTGGAACTCTATCCCAACAATTGGTATTGTCCTTGAACAGGCTTTTCTTCCCCAACTACCTATAGATGATTGGGATAAACCTTTGCAAGGTGTTTGTACAGAACTGGAGTTAAAAATTCTACCAACTCAGACATGACTTATTCTTAACAGCTAAATCTTTCTCAATCAATCAAAATTTACCTGTCAAGAATTGCCCTAGCTATAGACGAGGAATGAAACCAATGAGTCACTCTACAGAAAAAGAGTTTTGGCGAAATGTCAGGCTTTACGCTCTACTAGTTTCATTAGCATTCATTATGCTCTTTCCCTTACTCTGGCTAATTAGTACTTCCCTCAAGTCACCAACAGAAAATATTTTTCAGTTTCCCCCTCAGCTATTACCCAGTCAACCAACATTGAGTAATTTTGTCACTGTCTGGAAAACCCATCCTTTCAGTAGATATCTACTCAACAGTACTCTTGTTGCTGTTTTAACGGTTGGCTCTAACCTACTATTTTGCTCCCTAGCCGCTTATCCCTTAGCACGACTGAACTTCCAAGGACGAGGCTTAATTTTTACGGCCATTGTCTCTACCATCATGATTCCTTTTCAGATTGTCATGATTCCTCTTTATATCTTGACGGTACAATTGGGCTTAAGAAATACTTATTTGGGTATTATTTTCCCTAGCCTTGTCTCCGCTTTTGGCATTTTCCTGCTAAGGCAAGCATTTCAAGGGGTTCCCAAAGAACTAGAAGAAGCTGGTCGCATGGATGGCTGTTCTGAGTTAGGTCTGTGGTGGAATGTGATGCTTCCCGCTGTCCGTCCGGCACTAGTCACCTTAGCAATATTTGTCTTTATTGGTTCTTGGAGTGATTTCCTCTGGCCTTTAATCGTTCTAGATCAACCAGAGTATTACACCCTCCCTTTGGGAGTGCAAAAACTTGCCGGCACTTTCTCTCTTGATTGGCGTCTAATTGGTGCTGGCTCAGTAATCTCTATTGCACCTGTACTCGTATTATTCCTTTTCTTACAGCGCCATATCATCCCAACAGAAACAGGTAGTGGTATCAAAGGCTAGTTAACAACTAAAAAAGCAAAATTTATTTTGCCGATGGTTGGCAATTAAGAGCTGCTTTCGGATAAGCAATACGTTTGTGATTATACTGCTGCCAAACCCTGACAAAAACCTTAGCAATGGTTGATAAATCCTCTCGCGTTAGTCCAGAATCTACTAACTGGTCGTCTTGCCAACGAGCTTTGAGAATTTTATTGACCATGGTAAGAGCTGTTTCAGGAGTGACATCCTGAAGAGAGCGTAATGCTGCTTCACAGGCATCTGCTAGCATAACGACGGCAGTTTCTCTAGACTGAGGTGCCGGTCCATCATAACGAAAATCTGATTCTTCTATAGGGGAAAGACCTTCAAGTTCTGCTTTCTGTTTTGCCTGAAAATAAAAATAGGAAATCAGTAACTTACCCTGATGTTCCGGAATAAAGTCCCGAATTGCTTTAGGTAGCTGGTGCTTACGAGCCATGACCAGACCTTCGCTGACGTGTTTTTTGATAATCTCGGCACTTTTCCAGGGGTTATTAATCTCATCATGTTTGTTGGGCCCCCCCATCTGATTTTCAATAAATCCTAGGGGATCATGCATCTTTCCAATGTCATGGTAAAGAGTACCGGCTCTAACTAATTCCACGTTGCAGTGGATTTCACGGGCAGCCGCTTCTGCTAGGGAGGCTACAAACAGGGTATGTTGAAAAGTTCCAGGAGCCTCGGTGGCTAAGCGCTTGAGCAAGGGTCGGTTGGGGTTAGATAATTCTGCTAGGCGAATAGGTGTAATCAAGTCAAACAGCCGTTCTAAGTAAGGGGAGATGCCTAATGCCACAATCGACCAAGACAAACCAGCAAAGGAATATAGTGCTGCTTCTTTCAGTACGCTATACCAAACGGAAGCTGGTGAGGCACTGACAATTAAACTAATAATTAGGTAGACTCCACCTTCGGTTAATCCCACACCACCACCAAGGAGAGCTAGTTCCTCGCGCGATCGCAACCTTCCAGCAATCAAGGCGGCTAGCAATCCACCAGCAGCGCCGGAGAGAAAAGTAACCCAGCTAATCTCCATACTCAGACCCACCAGTCCCGTCAGCAGACTGATCGCAGTCACACCTAAAGCGGTACCGTAGAAGCTACCTACTAACAAGCCAACAGCTGGCAAACTGGTGTAAGGTACGCTAAAACTAATGAGCACTGGTGTACTCAGGGCAAGTAGCAAGATTAAAATGTGGTCACGGCGTCGCAGCCCTGAATGCGCCTGCTTTTCTACTAACCAAAAAACACCGACGGCACCTGTAACAATACAGCTAAATCCCAGCAAACCAGGCCAGTTAATTCCCCGTCGGCTCAAACCGAAATTATCTAATAGGATAAAGTCTTCCTGACTGATTGCTTCCCCTGCCTGGACAATAACTTCACCTTCTCGCACAGAGTAATATACAGTTTCGACAGATTGTGCAGCTTGTTCTGCTCTGTTTTTCGTTTGTTCTTTATCTTCAGCCAAGTTTGGCTCTAAGGCACTGGCAAGCAGTTGAGTCGCTAACGCTCTAGTCTCAGGGGGTACTAGACTACTCAAGTGCATTGTTACCACTTCCTTAAGGAGGTTATCCGGTAGTCCAGGAGGAATACCTTGGGTGAGAATGCGCCTTGCCGCCTCCATCGTACCCTCTCGTGTCTCTTGCCAAGCTTGATCTGATATGTCAAGTAAAGAGCTAGTCTGAGGGGTTGCTTGAGTGCGAAGGGGCTGTTTAAGCTGATTTGTTGCTTGAGCGTAACCTTGGCGAGCCTGTTCAATCAACTCAATCAAATTTGAGAAATCTTGAGGGGAAGATAGCTGACGGTAGCTTTGCAATTCGCTGACTGCATTGGCAAAATCTAGATTAAACGGCTCTTCAACCTGTTCAGGTTGTGCTAATGATGGTTCTAGTTGGTCGGCATCTTGTTCTAGTTGGTCGGCATCTTGCTCTTTTTTTTCTAATTCGGCTAGGATCACTAGCCATTCTGTTTCCTGAGTTTGGCGCAGATAATTCTGAGTGGAATCGGAGAGAACAGCAGTATCTACGAAGGGGAAAGAACCACTAACTTTTCGCAATTCTTCTGTTCTGTCAAGAGATTGTTCTAACTCTTGAGTAATTTTTTCTGTGACTGACCTGTCTATCTTCAGAATGGGGAAAAGACCAGAACGGGCTGCTTGACGCTTCTCTTCAGTGGTTTTCTCGTCAATAACCTTGGCATCAGACGGTGCTAGAATTTTCTGCGGCGCTTTTGTACCCACACTGAGCTGTGGCTGATCATAGAAACGGTTTCCTATGACACCAGTGAGAGAAACTACTGCCACAACCAACATCAGCGGTTGGTTTTTCCTGCGTTTACCTTCACCTTTAACTCTGCTGCTAGTAGGGGAAGGATTGCTTGCAGAGCCTTGAAAAGGAGATGTCAGCTTGAGGTGCGGCTTAGTAGGCAAACCACCCTGTTGTGTCTCATTCGTAGCTGAGGAGTCAGACACCCTAAGTGACAACCAAGCACGGATATGCTCAGATTTGCGCCGCAGTTGGGTGAGCGGCTCAGTCAAAGAATGAAGCGTTTTCATATCACAAAACTTGCCATTTTAGGTGACAGTAGCAGAACAAATTTTTCTAAACATTTTATGTACAAACTAGGGTAATTATCACATAGGATGTAGTTTACATTTGGCAATATTGTCTTCTAGAAGCAGTAATTTAAGACATTGCCTTATCCTTTTGCCTTTACTTAAACTTTTACTTAGACTTATCAACCTTAACTTTTGATCTCGCTCACCTATTACCTTACAAAACTTAGAGGGTAAATGCCTATTTCTTGAGATAATTACATGCAACTAATTTAATTTCTTTTGACTTTTTGCAAAAGTATCTGAGGGCTGATTTCCCTTGAGATGAGTGATAGTCTGTTGGCTAGCAATACCCTCCAAACATCAACCTAATTGAGAAGAGCAATCAACTTAATGCAATCTCTCCTTTCTGTTGGATCTGCTAACTAAATAAGTGTCAATAACAGCTAGCTCGACGGAGCTGGAGCTATTTACTTACTGGTGTTATCATTGCTTAATTACATGAGGGGCTGCTACAACCGAATGCTGACAAGGAGCTTCTCCTGATAATTCGTAAACACCCGACCAAACGCTAAGAAGGCTATCTGCTAGTTGAACTATTCCCCTTTCGGAACTAATGCTAGTGGCAGGAAGATGCCAGTTTACGGGAATTCCGATAGTACTATTATAGGTTCCGGCTAAAGCTCCAGTAAGGGGCGCAGTCATCTGCGGCTGACAGCCTGTACGGATAGCGCGACTCATGCAGAGACGAAAATCTTCTGGGGTAGAAAGGAAACAATAAAAAGCTAGAGCAAGAGAAGTATAGGGGCTACCTAGCACTTTGGCACTAGAAGGAAGTGAGTGGCGCAGTTGGCGGAGAGTTTGCTCTAGTCCTACCCTGTCCTCCAATAGAATTTGTACCTGTTCTAGTTGTTGCCCCAAAGGAGTTTGAACTGTCCCTAGATAAGCAAGAGTTTGGGGAATTAAAGTCTCTTTTTCTAGCTTTTCGGTAACGGCAAGGGTAATTGCATAGCTAAATGCCAACACACCCTCTACTGCCTCCGACTTACCTAACCAAACTGTCGCTGCTTTTAGCAGCTGTTGTCGAAGTTTTATCTGATCTTCGTGAAAAAATAGTGCTATCGGTAGTATTGCTAATGCCGCCTCGTTGCTACTAGCGGTAGTCTTTAATAAAAGGAGGGACTGCTGCTGCTTACTACATTCAAGCAGCCAATCATCTAGATTGAGCCTGCCGCAGCGAATTAAGCTCTTACTAGCACAAATGGCAATTTGGTTCCAGGCTGAGAGCTTTTGGACGGGTTTCCCTTTCTCGACTTGGGGCAATCTCAGCATAGATGCATCAGTTGCTGAGCCATGACTCATACTGCCTAGGTACTCTCCCACTAAGCTACCTAGCAATCCTCCTCGAAACCGGCTTAGTAGTGAGTACCGCATTCATTCCTTTTACTGGTTAATCAACTAACGATTTCTGGTAGTTCTTATTTTTCCCCACTGATTTAGATATATGCCCGTAGAATGCTCTGTTTCTAAGCAGGGAAACAAGCTTACTAACCAGTTAACAACCCTTCCCTAAGTCTTTGACCATAACGAAGGCTTGAAAAGGAAAGTGAGTTTTTCAGATGACAACTTCAGACAGAAGACCAGCTAGTCAACTTAGATGTTGCTGCCAGTTGGAATTAGCAACTTAGTGAAGATCTGATTTTCTCAGATGATGAACTAAAGCTTGTAGACCCAGTCTATAGCTCTCGGAACCAAAGCCAGTGATCTGTCCGACGGCTATTGATGCAATGAAGGAATGATGTCGAAATTCTTCACGCCGATAAATATTACTGAGGTGGACTTCTACCGTAGGAATAGCCACTGCGGCCAAAGCATCTCTCAAAGCCACACTAGTATGAGTGTAGGCACCGGCATTGATCACAATGCCTTGATGCTGCCCTAGAGCATTATGGATTGCATCTACTATCACGCCCTCATGATTAGATTGCAACGCCGAAATATTAGCTTGCAGCTTTTCTCCCTCCTGCTCAAGCAGATGGTTAATCTCCTTCAAAGTAATGGCACCATAGATACCTGGTTCCCGGCTCCCAAGTAAATTTAAATTTGGGCCGTGCAGAACCAGGATGCTCAATAGGCTGTGAGTTTTACCTAGCACAAGGACTAACTAACGACGGTGCATTCCCCGCTCATTAACGGGAATAGGAATCGGTTCCGGTTCCGGCTGTGCCTCTGGACCTAGCAGGGTTTCAACAAGCCTACGCGCCCATTCTTTGAGTTTTTCCAAAAGCTGGTCTATATAATCCATTAAGCAGAAAGCTCCTGTGAGACAACCTGTGTCCTCTCTTAACGATTCTAACAACGCTACAGGCTTTAAGAAACTGCCCAAACTTTATCATTTTAGACTTTAGCCCAATCAGCACTCTGAGAGTTGATCAGAACCCTGTAAGTTTAAGCTAACCTGGTTTGCTTTTGCTGTTAAAGACACCGTATGAGAAAAAAAACCAAAACTGTTGCATTTCTTATCAGTACAAGACTAGCACACTCAACAAGAGCATTTCCATACCACCAGAAGATTATTTTTAACTCCTCTGCCGTAAGTCCCCTGTCATAATCTTGGATTTAGTGTTGGAGGAGGTCACGATTTAGTCATTAGTCTCAGCCGCAATAAATTGAGGGCATGATTTGCACTAGCATGGCGAATTGAAGACCGAGAGCGGTTTGCACCTAACTGATACTCGTAGCTTTCAGCCCTGCCATTAGGATCTGCCAGACCGATATACACCAAACCTACAGGTTTTAACTCTGTACCACCACCTGGCCCAGCAATGCCGGTGATAGACACTCCCCAATTGCTATTGAGCAGAGAGCGTACTCCGACCGCCATTTGCTTAGCCACTGGTTCACTAACAGCGCCACAAGTCTCTAAGTCAGAGGAGTTAACACCCAGCACACCAGCCTTGACAGAGTTGTCATAGGCAATAACACCACCAAGAAAGTAATTAGAACTGCCAGGAATATCAGTCAGAATACTACCAAGACCTCCTCCCGTACAGGATTCAGCACAGCTGAGAGTTTGCCCGGTCTTTGTTAAATATTGACCCACCACAGAGGCTAAGGTGTCAGAGTCACTACCGAAATAGTGAACTCCTCCAATCTCGCGTAATTTTTCTGCTACTGGTTCGATTATTTGCTCAGCCTCAGTTTCAGAGGAAGCAAGGGCAGAAACTCTCAATCTAACTTCTCCTTTACCAGCGTAAGGAGCAACCGTAGGATTAGCCAGGTCAAAAAATGGTGTAACTTTTGCGGCTAATGCTGACTCGCCAATTCCCCAAAACCGTAAGGTGTGGCTATAGATAATTTCTCTTCCCCAACCTTGACTTTTGAGATAGTCAATAGCTGTTTCTCGCCACATCTGCTTCATTTCAGTGGGGACACCAGGGAAGGTGAGAATAGTTAAACCAGGGCGTGGTTGCCAAATAATACCAGGAGCAGTTCCCCTTGGATTAGGCAAAACCTCAGCACCCTGGGGAATTAAGGCTTGCTTGCGGTTATTAGCCGTCATCTGACGACCCCGCTGAGCAAATTTCCGGGTTATGTCAGCCAGTACATCTGCTCTTTCAACTAAGGGAGAACCAAAAAACTCAGCGATGACTTCAGTTGTTAGGTCATCCGGTGTTGGGCCTAAACCACCTGTAAAGATTAATAGCTCAGAACGATCGCTAGCAATTGCCAATACCTGCTTTAAGCGCTCTCGATTATCTCCTACCACTGTCTGATAGTAATGAGGAATGCCTAAAGCAGCTAACTCAAGTGCTAAAAACTGAGCGTTGCTATTGAGAATATCCCCTAGGAGCAACTCTGTACCCACACAAACGATTTCAGCACTCATCTTTTACTGATTAAATTGTTAATTGTTATAGGTGAGGATACAAGGGGAAACTCTCACACAAAGCTGCCACCCGACGCTTACACTCATTGGCAACACTTGCATCTTCTGGATGGAGTAGCCTTTGGGCAATAATGTCAGAAATTTCTGTAAATTCCTCTGTTCCCATTCCCCGTGTAGTCATTGCGGGTGTTCCTAGTCGCAAACCAGATGTAACAAAAGGTGACTCTGGGTCAAAGGGAACTGTATTTTTATTAGCGGTGATGTTAACTTCACTTACTAATTGATCCGCGCGCTTGCCAGTCATACCGATAGAGCGCAAATCTACTAGAATCAGATGGTTATCAGTGCCGTCAGAGACAGTCTTTAAGCCTCTTCCTTGTAGTCCCGTAGCTAGAGCTTTGGCATTTTCAATTACTTTCCCGGAATATTCTTTGAAAGCAGGTGTTAAAGCTTCGCCAAACGCCACTGCCTTCCCCGCAATTACATGTTCTAAAGGACCACCCTGACTACCCGGAAAAACTGCTTTATCAAGCTTTTTCCCTAACTCGGCATCGCTGGTAAGAATCAAGCCCCCTCTCGGTCCCCTGAGAGTCTTATGAGTGGTAGTCGTTACGACATGGCAATGAGGAATAGGGCTAGGATGATGACCAGTAGCAACTAAACCAGCAATGTGGGCAATATCAGCTAGCAGGTAAGCATCCACTTCATCAGCAATACTTCTAAACTTAGCAAAGTCAATCAGACGTGGATAGGCAGAGTAGCCACAGACTATTAACTTCGGACGCTCTTTAAGGGCTAATTCCCGAATCTGATCATAATCTAGCTGCTCAGTCTGCTGATTAACACCGTACTGACAAACCTTGAACCACTTACCTGAGACGTTGACTGGCGAACCGTGGGTTAGGTGTCCGCCATGGGACAAGTCCATACCCATAATTTTGTCCCCTGGTTTTAGCAATGCCAAGAAAACCGCAAAATTAGCCTGAGCCCCAGAATGGGGCTGGACATTGGCGTGAGCCGCCCCAAATAGTTCTTTAGCACGATCAATTGCTAGTTGCTCGACCTTATCAATAAACTCACAGCCTCCGTAGTAGCGTTTTCTCGGTAAGCCCTCAGCATACTTATTAGTTAGCACTGAGCCTTGAGCTGCCATAACTGCTGCTGAGGTGAAGTTTTCACTAGCAATTAGCTCTAAGTGCTGGCGCTGACGCTGGAGTTCTTGAGCCATAAACTCAGCTAAAGCTGGATCAGTTTGAGCGAGAAAATCTAAATTGGTTGCCAAAACTTGTGAAGCCATGAGTGGTTCAACCTTGAAACTCTAAGTTGTACAGTCTACGGTCGTTTGGAAATAATCACACTTTGTTAAGGTGCGCATAACAATTCCGTCTTAAGTTTTAGCATCAAGCAAAATAATGCCCATTGACTCCGGTCAAATAACTATAAGTTAATCTTATCAAAAGAAATTAGCTTGGCTCCTGGATAGTTAAGCTGTGTGTTACAGTCTGCCTCTCTCCCAAGGTCTAAAGGTAAGATTATAGAAAGCAGCCTGAGGGATCTACCGGAGGAGTTATATGTTAGTCATTCTTATGGATGAACAAGTCCTTTCCCCTGCTCAAATTTGTCAGGGCTGTTTGCTCGCCGAGCAAAACGGTCAACCCCGTTGGCGTCAAGGCAAACTTGGCTGTGGTCAAGCGTTACGCAAGTTTACTGAAAATCAACCAGACCAGTATCAGTGTCAGATGGGTTTTCGCATCGCCAAGGTTCAGTAAAAATTAAGATTTCAGTCGTTTATAACACTACCTTGCTGCCCCTAGAAAGCTTTCTTTAAACTACTGTGGGAATCTATTGCTTAACAGCGTAGTCCCGGCTATACACTCAGTAGCTGCGCTATCCTGAAAAATAGCCTGTCCCAATAATCAAAACACGACTAGGAGAAAGCACAATGACTTGGCGTGGAGCAACAGATTTTAAAGACCGAATTTTTGCTTGCCTTCCCTACTTAATCCCTTTATTTGAGGTCGTGAGACAGTTTGGCATGCCTTTGCTACAACAATTTCCAGCTTTACAAATAATTTTGATACCATTAATACCAGTACAATTTATTTACAGAGCTTTACCTTTTGGTCTGGCAGGCATAATTATTTTCTTCATGTTATTTTTGCTAGTAGTAAGAAACGAAAGGATACCTCACTTTATTCGCTTCAATACAATGCAGGCAATTTTGTTAGATATTGCCTTATTTTTGATTGGCTTGATTTTGGGTGTACTCTCGCCAGCTTTAGGAAATAACTTGCTCACAGAAACCTTGGTTAATGTTGTCTTTCTCGCCACTCTGGCTGCTTGCGGTTATTCAGTAGTGCAGTCTCTGATGGGACGTTATGCAGAAATTCCCACAATCTCGGAAGCAGTTTATGCCCAGGTTCGCTAAACTAAATCAGCTCAGAGCAAGATTTACGAAGGGGACACAACCCTAGCTAACTTAAGCTTTCAAACATTTAATTTGACTATTGATTGAGGGAGATGGGTGAATGTTTGTAGAGAAACTCTCAAACCTGCAAAAGATGCAAGTTAAATGTGTATTATCTTAAGTTAGCGTTACTACAGAAGAGCGCACAGCAACAGTGTTTTCCAACTGACCGATGCCCTCAATTTCAACACGAACCCTGTCACTTATCTGCATTGCTCCAACCCCCTTTGGTGTTCCCGTTAGTACGACATCTCCCGGTAGCAATGTCATTATCTGGGAAATGTAAGAAACGATCAATTCTGGTGAAAAAACCATCTGATTAATTAATGCCGATTGAACGGGTTCTGGTGAGTCATTCAAAAAAGTCTGTAACCTGGCTCCTGCACTTAACTCTCTAACAATCCAAGGACCGAGAGGACAAAAACTATCAAATCCCTTAGCTCTAGTCCATTGACCATCACGCTTTTGTAAATCACGGGCAGTGACATCATTAGCAATGGTATAGCCCCAAATCTTGTCTTGAGCCTGGGCTGGTGTACAGTCTGAACAACGTTCACCAATAACTAAAGCTAATTCACCCTCGTATTCTACCTGCTGGGACTGAGGGGGAAGTCGAATTTCTCTATCTGAGGCGATTACAGAAGTTGGTGGTTTGAGAAAAATGAGAGGCTCTTTAGGAACAGAAGTCCCCATTTCCTCTGCATGGTCAGTATAATTTTTTCCCACAGCTACAATTTTGCTAGGTGCACAGGGGGCAAGTAGCTTGTAACTACCCGGCTCTAATTCTAAATCGGTAGGCTGCCCCTGTAACCAGGGAGGTGCATCAAATACTTGGATACTGCGCCTTAGTTGCAACAAACCATAATAAGTTTGTCCTTTGGCAGTTTTGATCCGAACGTAACGCTGCGCCATAATTCGATAATTTCCTTGCTAACTTAATAAAATTGATCCAAACGTCTACTGAGACAAATTAATCCTGGCAGCTAGCTAGAATTAATAGCAGAAAGTAGTAAGATTTTAAGTCCTTGCCTCTTAAATACTCGTTGTAAGGAAACCAATAAAAGGTTTTTGTCCCTACCTGGTAGCAAAAGAGGCCTATGTTGTCCAAAAGGAGATTAGCACCTGTGAGCGAAAGTTACGAAATGATGTACATCCTGCGTCCTGATTTAGGAGAAGAGCAGGTAAACTTAGCGATCGCCAAATACCAAGAACTTTTGCAAGAATACGGAGCAGAGGAAATAGAAATTCAACATCGTGGCAAACGTCGTTTAGCCTACGAAATTAAGCGCTGTCGTGAAGGCATCTATATCCAAATGAACTATAAAGCTCCGGGTTCCCATGTTGCTAAGCTAGAACGGGCAATGCGCCTAGGTGAGGATGTGATTCGCTACCTTACCCTTCAGCAGGAAGTGCAAGCAACACCGAAAGAGCCAGTTGAGGTAGAAGTTGGCTGACAGTAGTTCATAGTTTAGCCTTGTGCTAAAGCTGGAGATAGAGGGGATACTCTTACTGAATCCTGACATAGGTCAAAACAGCTCGAAGAGAGGTATAAGTAACCACCGCCGCACCTTCTAGTCTTCTGGTCTTTCGCGATGAAGTGCAACCCTAGTGCCTGTGCCCCTCCATCTACCAGCATGACAGTTAAAGATACTGCCCTACAACCTGAAGTTTCAAGCTGGAACCGGCAAACCTATCAACGCTTGAAACTTGCCTTGAGTTTAGGTTTGCGCCGCCAGATTTTTGTAGCGGTTTGTGATGATTTGGCTTTACGTAATCGTCTGGCAAGCAAATTGCAGAGTGAGTTGGGTCAAACCTTAAATGATCAGAGAAGCTCTCCGCAACTAGTTAGCCTCAATTTAAACTTAAATGACCCCAATCCTTTAGCCCAGATAGCTCAATGGCTAGCCCAGAACCAGCTACCATCTCATTACCACTTAAATCCAGGATTTCAGATTCTGGGTGTTGAGCGTCTAACACGACAACCTCCAGGGTTACAACGGTTATTTCTCCGGCATTTACAGGCAATAGAGCGTAATCTCCCACGTTGGGAATCAACCATGTTACTTTGGCTGCCACGGCCTTGGTTCCATACTGTTGTACAGTCTGCGCCGGAATTCTGGCAGTGGCATACTGGTTTATTCGAGTTTGAAGGGGAGCCAACACCACTACCCCCCGTAGGCAATGCTCAACCAGAAACTTCCTCTACTCCAGAGTCTACAGAAAGAGACGAGAGAGAAACTGCTTCTTTTCATGAAGATTTGCAGACACTACTAGCTGATCATGAAGACGTAGATACAGGAAAACTACCTCCTGTACCAACAACTAGTCAGGAAGACCTAGACTTTTCTCCAGCCCAAGAGTACCTTCTAGCAGAAACGGAGACAGCTGATGATTCCAGCACGAATGGTTTCCGATCAGAAACTAACCAAGAAACAGTAAGTTCCTATGACAATTCTGGCTTTTCGGCAACTGCTCCCTTCGAGCTAAACCTTCAGATTGACCCTATTGAGGAAGTAGCTTCTCCCGCCGATGCCATTAATATTAACCTTCACGAAGAAGAGCATCCTGAGCAAGAGGAGCAATCAGACTTAGCTAAACCAATTCAAGCATATTTAGAACTAGGTAATCACTATCGAAAGTTAATTGAACAGGGAGAAGCCTCTGAAGAAAATCTGACAATTGCGATCCAAGCTTATGAACAAGCACTACATTGGTTAGAGGATAACTCGCCCCAAGCACCAGATGTCCTCAACGATCTTGGCAATCTTTACTGGATGCTTTCCCGTTGCCCAGCTAACCCAGGGCAAAGGCTGTCTTACCTAGAGCAAGCTATTGTTGCCTACCAGTTGGCTTTGACCAAGCTAACTGCTAAGCAGGATCAACAAACCTATGGGATGATTCAGAACAATTTGGGTGCTGCCTACGGAGATTTAGCTCAATACAAAGATTCAGTTGAGAACCTACAACTCTCAATTCGCGCCTATGAAGAAGCTCTAAACTATCGTCGAGCTGAAAGCGAACCCCTCAAGTATGCCTCTACCCAGAATAATCTAGGAACAGCATACTGGAATTTGGCTCAGCAGGTTTCTTCGCCAGAAAACTTACGGGCATCAATATCGGCTTATAGCGAAGCTCTCTCCTATTACGACCCCCACTCTGCTCCCTTGAATTGGGCAATGATTCAAAATAACCTAGGTACTGCCTACTGGAATCTTGCTCAATACGAACGCCCCGAAGCCTGGTTAAAGCTGGCGATATTTGCTTATCAAGATGCCTTAAAGTACCGTACCCTTGAAGCGGCACCAGCCGCCTATGCTGCTAGCCAGAATAATTTAGGTACTGCCTATTGGCATTTGGCAGATCGCTGTCAACATCAAGCTAGAGCGAGGGAAGAATATTTACAAAAATGTCTTGCGGCTTACAAAAGTGCCATCTCTACTGCCGAGCAACTGAATCAGCAGGAGCCACCACTAGCAGTTAACTTTGATCTATTTGCTACCCGCAATAATCTAGGGCTAGCCTACTATCAGCTAGCCACAGGCACCCAGTTCTCCCTTTCCCAAGAGTCTCAGTCAGCTCATCTACATTTGGCATTAGAACAACACATACAAGTTTGCCAAGGTTCTGGGCAATCTGATTCTTACCAAACTGCCCTCAGCTACGTCATTAAAATCATTCGGTCTCTTTACCAGGAAAGTGGTATTTCCGGGCAAAACCTTGCCCTCTCAAAAGTTCCTGGTCAACTATTACCAGAAATTTTGCCCCGCTTGTAAACTATCAGTATTCAGCCTTTCCCCATGCCCAGTGATTCTAGATGGACTGACGCTTCGCTATAATGCCCTAAACAAGAGTTTAAGCAAGGGCATCAGCAAATCTTTGCTGCAACAGCCCTGGCTTGCTCAATTTCTTGGCAAGATTTTAAATTCAAAAGCTCTTGCTCAGGATGCTGCCAAATCAAATTCAGCCGACTTGCCCGATCAGGAGTCCTGCTATCTAAAAGTGGGGTTTTCAGCCTGAAGCCAGTACGGCGTTAATCAAAGCAAAATTTTACAATAGCCTAGGGCCAATTATTGGAAAGACTTTGTGTGAACGCTTCGACCTCGGTAGATCTTGACTTAAAAACTTTATTTCCTTTTGAACTAGACGGATTTCAGCAACAGGCGATCACTGCACTTAATGCTGGTTCCTCTGTAGTTGTTTGCGCCCCTACTGGTTCTGGAAAAACTCTGATTGGAGAATATGTTATCTATAGGGCATTGGCGCGGGGAGGGCGCGTCTTCTACACAACACCCTTAAAAGCCCTCTCCAACCAAAAGCTGCGAGATTTTCGCGAAAAGTTTGGTGATGAGCATGTCGGTCTGGTTACCGGTGATATTGCTCTCAACCGGGACGCAACTGTGGTAGTCATGACTACAGAAATCTTCCGCAACATGCTGTACGGGACACCAATTGGTGAAATTGGTACCTCCTTAGAAGGTGTCGAAGCGGTGGTACTTGATGAGTGCCACTACATGAATGATCGGCAAAGAGGTACAGTTTGGGAAGAGTCAATTATCTATTGCCCTCCGTCAATCCAACTAGTTGCCCTCTCAGCTACAATTGCTAATCCTGACCAGTTAACAGATTGGCTCAACCTTGTTCATGGTTCAAGTGAGCTAATTTACTCAGACTTCCGACCAGTTCCTTTGCAGTTTCACTTTGCCAACGCCAAAGGATTTTATCCCCTGCTCAACTCGAACAAAACTAAAATCAATCCTAACCTCAAGGTCAAGCGTCAGAGAGGTAAGGGGCGTAAAGAGCAACCAGAAAGTCCCAGCCTTGCCCACCTACTGAGCGAACTAAGGCTACGGGATATGCTACCGGCAATTTACTTTATCTTCAGTCGTCGAGGCTGTGATCGGGCAGTGGAGGATTTAGGCTCATTGTCTTTAGTTTCCGTCCCAGAAGCAGATAAGCTGAAAGCCCAAGTTGATGAATTTTTATCGCGCAATCCTGAAGCGGCGCGTGCTGGCTATATTGAACCACTTTACAGGGGAATTGCTTCTCACCATGCTGGCGTTTTACCAGCCTGGAAAAGCCTGGTTGAGGAACTATTCCAGCAAGGTCTAGTTAAGGTGGTCTTTGCCACAGAAACACTGGCAGCAGGAATTAATATGCCTGCCCGCACCACAGTAATTTCATCTCTTTCTAAACGCACAGACGAAGGACACCGACTGCTGAAAGCGTCAGAATTCCTGCAAATGTCAGGTAGGGCAGGACGCAGGGGTATGGATACTACAGGTTATGTTGTAACCGTACAAACCAGATTTGAGGGATCAAAGGAAGCCGCTTACTTGGCAACAGCTAATGCCGATCCCTTGGTAAGTCAGTTTACCCCCAACTATGGGATGGTACTTAATTTACTGCAAACCCATACTTTGTCAGAAACGAAGGAACTAGTAGAGCGCAGTTTTGCTCAATACCTAGCAACCTTAGACCAAAGACCTTTGCAGCGAGCCATGACTGAGCTAAGCTCAGAACTGACAAAAATTGATATTCAATTAGCACCAGTGGACTTGGTAGCGCTCACCAGCTACGAAAAACTCAAGGCACGTCTTAAAGAAGAACGCCGCTTATTAAAAATTTTGCAATCTCAAGCTGAGGCGGCGCACGCTAGCGAACTCAACGAGATATTGCCAGAACTTAAAGAGGGAACAATTCTTTATCTTAAAGGTAGGTATGTCCCCGTCTCTTCCCCTGTGCCAGCTGTGTTGGTGGCAAAGGAAAAAGGTAGTGGTCAAGCCCCTTACATAACTTGCTTAAATGCAACTAACCGTTGGTATGTGGCAACCTTGGCTGACGTGTTTGACTTACATCCTGAGTCAAAAACTATCGACGTTACTGCAATTACACCCCCAGTTGAACTACAGATTAAACCGGGTCAAATCCGCAGTGGCACTTCAGAAACAGAAGCAATTGCCAAGCTTGTACCCCTTGTCCCTAGCATCTTTATGGCTCCTGAAGTTAAAGAACAGCTGCAACTAGTAGAAACATTAAACACTCAACTGGAGACTCATCCCCTCAACCAGTGGGGTACTCCCTCCAAACTGCTTAAACGCCACAAACGCCGCTTATCCTTGCAAGAACAAATTAATGGGCTGCAAACCCAATTTCGAGAACATCAAGCACGCCACTGGCAGGAATTTCTCAATTTAATTGAAATTTTAAGGGCTTTTGGTTGCCTAGAGGATGTTAAGCCCACCCTCTTAGGCGAAGCTGCCGCAGCCATTCGAGGAGATAACGAATTGTGGCTGGGTATAGCTTTGAAGTCGGGTGATTTTGATAACTTAGACCCCCACCACCTAGCAGGGGCTGCCTGTGCCTTAGTTACTGAAACTCCCCGTCCCGATAGTTGGACAGACTACTCGCCACCAGACTCGGTGCTACAAGCTTTAAGAGCTTCAAGTGGAACTAGGCGTGAGTTGTTAAAGTTACAGCATCGGTATCAGGTTGCTTTACCTGTCTGGCCTGAGTATAAGTATCTCGATCAAATAGTTGGTGAATTAATTGGTCTGGTGGAACAATGGGCGCTAGGTACAGAATGGACAGAACTTTGTGCCCACACCAGCTTGGACGAAGGAAACATTGTCAGGATCTTGCGTAGAACAGTAGACTTATTATCACAAATACCTCACGTACCTCACTTGTCAGAAGCATTAAAGCGCAATGCCATACGTGCGATCCAGTTACTTGACCGCTTTCCAGTAAACGAAAGCATAGAAGACGTAAGTTGAGTTTATAATCTTTTAATATTTTTCTCCTTGCGACCTGCTAAAGTGCCAGGAGGTAAAAAGGTGTCATTTGCCAAGAAGGAACAGATTGTGTTGAGGAGTAGTACTCGTTCCCATCAAGCTAACCAACTGTCTCAAAAGTCCAAACAGCAAAATAAACTAAAGTTGCCTGCCATTGTGAAACTTAGAAAAATTGTTGTTGGCACGATTGTCGGAGGACTAATCAATTCCCTGGTACTTTTACCAGTAGTTGGGGCAGAAGAGGAAGCCCAACTAGCAGTTGTCAAAAGTCTAGATAATCAAGGGCATTGGTCAGGAATTGCTAAGCGCCTTTACCAAACAGGTGTTAACTATTGCATAGTTGACTTTTCTCAGGTTGAGCAAGCATCAGACCTAGGCAGCACTAAATTGCTATTTTTGCCCAATATAGAGCTGTTTAGACCTACACAACTAGCTGCTTTACAGGCATGGATGCGTCGAGGTGGTCAGGTAATTGTCAGTGGTCCGACAGGTACTCTTTCCCAGCCAGAAGTACGCAATCGTCTGCGATCGCTTTTAGGTGCCTATTGGGGTTTTACCCTGAGTCAACCCTCAACTCTCGAACCCTTACCCAGCGAAACCCAAACCTGGGTATCTGGTAATGGACTAGGCGGCAAGATCCTAGGGGGTGCCGTAATTCCGGCAGGAACTAAGTCTGCCACTGCTGCAATCTGGAATCTAGGTGACAATAGTCCAGCAGTAGTAACAACGGAAAATTCTACCTTTTTCGGCTGGCGCTGGGGTGACAATCAAGTAGCTTCTCAGGAATTAGATCTTGCCTGGTTGCAAGCAGTTCTAAATCGTTACGAGATAGTCCTTGACGAGTCAACTACAGACTCAGAAGAATCATCCCTCAATCAACAGCCCTATTGTCTGCCCTCCCAAGAAGCAAACTCTAATAAAAATTTATCCTCCGGGGGGATTTCTAACCCAACAGATACTAGCCAGACAAGGACATTGCTAGCACCAGTGCGGCTAACTGCGATGGTTCAGGAATTGGAAGAACTTCTGGGTAGATTTGAAAGTGCCCTGTTAGCTGCCAATGCTGCAAACAGTGATATTGACTTAACAACAACAAATGCCATTGAGCAATTCACCACTCCCAGTGCCAAGGAAACTAGAACTGTAGATAACTCTCAGACAGCTAGAGGCAATGTCGCAACAGGTCAAGCGACACAAGCCTTAAACCAGGCAAGGACAAGTTTGGTTAACTTCCGCGCAGCTGTGGCAAAAAGAGACTATAGGGAAGCTGGTGACCAGTTACACCAAGCGCGACGCACCCTTTGGCAGAACTACCCCACAGATCGACAACTGGCACAGCCGGAGATTAGAGCGATTTGGTTAGATAGAGGCACCATTGTTAAAGCCAAGTCGGAGAAAGATTTGGCCAAAATTTTTGACAAACTAGCTCAAGCTGGTTTCAATACAGTTTTTTTTGAAACTGTAAATGCTAGTTATCCCATCTATCCCAGTAAGATTGCACCAGAACAGAACCCCCTTGTCAAAGGTTGGGACCCTCTGCAAGCAGCCGTCCAATTAGCCCATGAGCGGGGGATGGAGTTGCATGCTTGGGTTTGGATGTTCGCTGCTGCGAACCGTCGTCATAACGCCATCTTGAATCAGCCAGCTGATTATCCAGGGCCAGTTTTAGAACGTCACCCGGATTGGGCAATTTTTGATAAGCAGGGACGCTTGTTTCACCAAGACACCCAAAAAGCCTTTCTCGATCCAGCCAATCCCGAAGTGCGTAGTTATCTAACGGCACTGTTAGAGGAAATTGCCAGTCGTTATGAGGTAGACGGTATCCAGATTGACTATATTCGCTACCCCTTTCAAGACCCAAGAGTTAATCAGACTTACGGTTACGGTAAGGCTGCACGGGAAAGGTTTAAGGAATTATCTGGAGTCGATCCGATCAAAGTCTATCCACGCGATCGCAGATTGTGGCAAAAATGGACGGAGTTTCGTGTCCAGCAAATTAATAGTTTTGTTGCTACAGTGTCTGAACGCCTGCGTGAAAAAAGACCTGAGCTAATTTTATCGGCTGC
>JBAUJE010000349.1:0-1865 GCA_049683475.1 Coleofasciculaceae cyanobacterium
CAGTCAGACTGAGACCTTAGTGGTTAAGGTCGGGGAGTACCAGTCTCAAGAACAGGACTCCACCGCAGATGACTCAGTGGCCTCGATCTACGCTCATCAGATGGATGGCCGCTATGCTGCAACATTATATGTGAGAGATATTCCAGTGCTGACGGTTGTGGGGCCAGCAGGGAGTTCACAGAACTCTGCTCAGGAAAGCCTGTCAGCGATGCCGTTGGAGCAAGTTAAGGTGGGTCAGCCTGCCGCTGGAGCGCAGCAGGCTGTGGCTGGCGCGGCGACTGGGGGTTCGACATCATCGACAGAGTCAGACTACGCCCAAGATCCAGTTTGGCGAGCGACAGCGATCGCCGCTCGACTGAATCAAGCGCACCGCAACCAAGTTTCTCCTAGCGAAATTACGGCCCAGTGGGATAGCGATCGCGAGCTGTATGTCCTCAAGGTTGACGATGAACTGCTGGCGTCAATGGACAGCCGTCTGGTGCCCCCAGATTCGACTGGGGATGCGGCTGAAGATATCCTGCAGATGGCGAACCGGATTCGTCGCCTGCTTGGGGGCGAGCCTTTGGCTGAGGTTGAAGGCAGACCCCAACCGGCTCAGCAGGTGGCCCTAGGGGCTGTCCAGTTCCAGTTCTCTGGTATGGCCTCCTGGTATGGTCCTGGGTTCCACGGGCGTCAGAGTGCCAGTGGCGAAACGTTTAATCAGCATGCGATGACGGCGGCCCATCCCTCCCTGCCATTCGGGACCCTGCTTCAGGTGACCAATACCCACAGTGGAAGGTCTGTGACGGTTCGGGTTAACGACCGGGGACCTTTTAGCGGTCACCGTGTTCTTGACCTCTCGGCTGGGGCAGCGCAAGCGATTGGCATGATTCAGCTCGGAATCGCCCCCGTTCGAGTCCAGGTTCTGGGACCGTCAAACACCACAAACTAACGCTTACAACAATGAGGGGCTAGTGCGCTGGTTTACGACAACGTTAGGGCTACGGCAATATTTAGAGCGCGAGCGTGGTTCCCAGGTCTCCTCGGGAAATTCACCCTACGGTGCCACTGAGCAACGCCGTAGGGTAGGGCTTATCCCAACGATGGGGGCGTTACATCAAGGGCATTTAAGCCTAATTGAAAAAGCGCGCCAGGAAACTGACCTGGTTATAGTCAGCATATTTGTCAATCCGCTTCAGTTTGGCCCTAACGAAGATCTGGTCCGCTATCCTCGCAATGATGAGCGGGATTTTTCCCTATGCGAACGGGCTGGGGTTGACGCCGTATTTTCTCCGTCCTCAGAAGATATGTATGGCGTTCGGGCCCAGTCTGCCCAGCTCACCCAAGTGGTGCCACCAGAGGCAATGCTCAGGCCCTTGTGTGGGGCTAAGCGCGTTGGCCACTTTGAAGGGGTCGCAACTGTTGTCATGAAGCTATTCAACATCGTTGCGCCTCAACGCGCTTATTTTGGCCGCAAAGATGCCCAGCAGCTTGCCATCTTGCAGCGAATGGTTCAAGATATGAGCTGTCCAGTCACTATTGTGCCCTGCCCAACGGTTCGGGAGCAAGATGGTTTGGCGATGAGCTCTCGCAACCAGTACTTGACCCCTGATGAGCGGCGCAAGGCCCCTGGAATTTATCGAGCGCTGCAGGCTGCTGAACAACAGTTTAAGCAAGGCGTGAGGGATAGGGCAGCCTTGGTCCACAAGGTACAATCTGAGCTAGAGAACATCGGCACCATGACGCTGGAGTACATCGAGCTCGTTAATCCTCGAACATTGAATCCGCTAGATATGATAAATCACACTGGCCTGTTGGCGATCGCGGCTCGAGTCGGCGCAACCCGACTCATTGACAATATGCTGCTGCAGGGCCGACGTCCGGTG
>JBAUJE010000350.1:0-11859 GCA_049683475.1 Coleofasciculaceae cyanobacterium
TGATAGTACCTCTAGTCAGTTGCGATCGCGCTTCACTTTTCCCATCTCAGATACTCTCACTTTCCGGGCGCAAAATGAACTGACCCTCTCAGAAGAAACAGATGCAATTCGTTCTGACCGCACCATACTAGGATTAGACTGGGAACTGCAACCTGGTATCAAACTTTCTTTAGCACAACAGTGGTTTACTCGCGGACAGTTTGCTGGTCAAGCCATTACCAGTTTTGGTATCGATGGTGATTACAGCCTTGGCCCCAATACCACTGTTACTGGTCGCTATGCACTAGTAGGAGGTGCAGACAGAATGACTGGTCAGGGTGCTGTGGGTTTAAGTCATGTCTGGACAATTGCTCCTGGCCTAAAAATGGACTTGGCCTACGAGCATGTATTTGGTAATTTCTTTGGTCAGACTGGTAGGGGAGAGCGTTTCTCTCAAGCTTTTGCTTCTGGTCAATCAGCATCTGCTTTGGGTTTTAGCTCAGGGGACAGTTACAGCGTTGGCTTATCCTACACCGATAATGCTGATTTTAAAGCCAGTGCTCGTTTTGAGCATCGTTCTTCTTCCCAAGGTAATAATACGGTAATTTCTGCCTCGGCCACAGGCAAAATTTCTCCTGCTTTGACTGCTCTGTTGAGTTATGAACAGGCCAACTTTGCCAATCAAACTATAGAGGGATTAGGAGATACGGTAGATTTAAGGCTGGGTTTAGCTTATCGTGACCCTCGTAACGACAGTTTTAATGCTTTGCTGCGCTACGAATATCGCAAAAATCCGGCGATTATTCCTGAAACTTTATTGTTTGGTAGTGGTACTGGTTCTAATGAACATGTCTTTGCGGCTGAAGCAATTTATGCACCAAACTGGCGTTGGGAGTTTTACGGTAAGTATGCTTTGCGTCACAGCAGCTCTTTTCTAGCTGAGGATTTAGTTGGTAGAAGTACAGTTTCTCTTGCTCAGTTACGGGCCACTTATCGCCTAGGCTACAACTTTGATTTGGTAGGTGAGGCTCGCTGGATTAATCAACCTTCAGCTAACTATAGTGAGACTGGTTTTTTAGCAGAATTAGGTTACTATCTTACTCCCAATTTAAGGCTGTCTGCTGGCTATGCCTTTGGTGAGATTGATGATAGAGACTTCAGTGGTTCCCGTTCTGCTGGGGGACTTTATTTTGGTTTAACGATTAAGCTTAGTGACCTGTTTGATAGTTTTGGTCAACCGTGATTTTACGAACACATTATTCGCAATGATAGTTCAATACACCACATTCGCAACTACATCATTAATAATCCTGCTAACTGGCAAGAAGATAAACATAATTTGACCAATTTATGGATGTAAATTTTCAAGAAATCTAATAATAATGAAAAAGCAACATCAACTTCAATGTTCTATACTCACTTTGACCTCACTATTGAGTTTAAATTTACCCATTTCTGCGGCTTTGGCTGTGCCAACCGTTTACATTAGTGATGAAGTAGGGTCGAATAATTCTCTCAGTCGCTCTCAAGTTGAAGAACAAGATGATAACTGGCGCAATGCTGCTACCATTTTCGGAGCCAGCAATTTTACTCAAAATGTTATTCCGACGGGTAGCAATGAAGCTATCTCCCCAACTGCTTACCCTCTAATTACCACAGCAACTGGCATTATGGTTGATGTCTCCTTGCGCGATCTAACCGATGCAGACCTTGCTTTGCCCAGTTCCCTGGGAACTGCTGCCACTGGCAACCCTCGTCTGTCTAATTCTGATACTCTTCAGGGTAGCGCGCCACGTCCGACTAGTTTATACGATACCAGTGGTCAGTCACGCTTTTGGAATGAGTTGGTAGGTTCATCTAGTAGTCGCAATGGAGTATTATTTACCTTTTCTCAACCCTTAAGCGCTTTTGGGGCATGGTTTGGCGATTTAGAAACCCGAACTGATGGTAATGGGGTTCCAGCATTGGTGAGGCTACTTGATGCTAATGGCAATAGGATTGGGGAGGATATTGTTATTCCTAGCAGTACAGAAGATCAGAGTCAGTGTGTCGGTAATTTTCGAGGTTGTGGTAATAGTACTACTCGCTGGATTGGTTTTGTAGACCCTGATACTCAAGTAAAACAAATGCTAGTCATCGTTGGTGACGATGATTTTGGAGATGATGGTTATACGGAACACATGAGCTTTATTGGTGCAACGGTAGGTGAAGTAGCGGCAGCTTCTCTTCCACCAGAGTTACTTTTAGTTAAACGTATTACTGCTATCAACGGGGTCGATTTTACAGAAGTTGTTGATGATCCTAGTTCAACAAACGATAATCATCCTTATTGGCCGATATCCTCTCTAAGAGGAGTAATTGATGGTGTTGTTCTACCTGGCGATGAGGTAGAGTATACAATTTACTTTCTATCTAGTGGTGGTAGAAGTGTTACAAATGTGAGTATCTGTGACCCCATACCTGAGAATACTACTTTCCTGCCAACAGCCTTTAATGGTTTGACACCGACAGAGGGTTTAATAGGAGCAAATCTTGGTATTGCCTTAGCTCTCGACTCTAATAATATGTCAACTTCTCCTACCGTTTATTTAACTAATGTTGCTGATGGAGACAGAGGACAATTTTTCTCCCCGGAAATGATACCCCCCTCGTCCTGTTCTGGTGGCAATAATAACGGAACGGTGGTTGTTGATGTAGTAACAAGTCCCGACACTTTGCCCCATGCTACTGCACCGGGAACTCCTGCTAATTCCTTTGGCTTTATTCGCTTTCGGACACAGGTTAATTGAAAACCGATAAATTCTAGTTGCTCAACTCGTGGTAAATACGGTCAAAACTTCGTAGGTAGGGAAGCTAACTCGTAAACATACGGATGACAAACCGGGTTAATCTAGCGTTTCATCGAGTAGGGACTCATACTTTATCTCTTTGATAGCTCAATCTTAACCTGGCAACCACGACATCAAGGCAAACAATGCAACTCATAGCTTCACCTATCTCTTTGATTACTTCGGTTACCCTAGAAGCAATTATTGATCCACACTATCTTAGGGTTACGGCTGAGACTTCCCTAGAAGAGGTTGTTAAACTAATTAGTCCAGGGAACAGCAGCTGCAAATTGCCAAGAAGATTACCACTAGTCAAGAATAATTCACCTGAAGTAGTTGAACAAACTAGTCTCTCTAGTCAATCCTCTACACAAATAAAGACTGATTGCGTCCTGGTTATGGAGGGTTCAAAGCTGCTTGGTTTGTTAACTAACCATGATCTGGTTAGGTTTGCAGTTTGTGGTATGGACTTATTGGTAACCACTGCTGGTTCAGTAATTGGACAGCCTCTAGTTACCATCAGAAAATCAGAGTTTCGGGATGCTTTCACTCTCATTAATCTGTTTTGTCAGCATAAAATTCGCTATCTGCCGATTTTAAACGATACGGGTCAATTCTTGGGTGTAGTTACTTGTGAGAGTATTTTTCAAATGCTCCAGCCTCATGACTTACTCAGATGGCGCAGGGTAAAAGAGGTGATGAAGTCGGTACTCCTCGTCCCCGCCACCACATCGATGTTAGATTTAGCTCGGTTGATGGTAAAGCATCAAGTCAGTTGTGCAGTGATTACTCAAGAGGAAGGATTTTCTAGTCAAGAGGAAGAAAATCATCCAGAAAAATCCCCCGTCTCTTCTTGTTGTCAGTCCCAAATCTATATTGGCATTGTAACGGAGCAAAATATCTTACAATGTCTAGCTCTGGAGTTAAATTTAATGGAAACTCCTCTGCAAACAGCCATCAAATCACCCCTGGGTAATTTGAGTCCGGACGATTCTTTATGGGTTGCTCATCAGCAGATGCAGCAGAGAAAAGTGCAACAACTAGCTGTGACTGGAAGTAAAGGAGAATTATTAGGTCTAATCACCGACAAGAGTTGGTTAGATACACTTGAACCTGCTGTAATGTATGAGGTAATTCAGGAACTTCAACAAGAAGTTAAGCAACTCCATGTCGAGAAATTTGAGTTATTGCAGAAGCACCAAACTAGACAAGAACTACAAAAAGTTAATCAAGCCCTCGACCGCAGTATAGCGACCAATCGTGCTTTACTAGATGCCATTCCAGATTCGATGTTTAGGATCCGTAGAGATGGTAGTTTAGTTAATTATAAAGCGGCAAAAGAGGGAGAACTTCCTTTAACAAACGAGCAATTGGTAGGTAAAAGACTGCATGAAATTCTGCCGACTGATGTGGCAGATGCAGCTATGACTTGCGTGAGGCAGGTACTGCAAACGGGTGAACTGCAAACTCTAGAATATCAGCTTTCTTTTAACCAGACTCTTCACGATTATGAAGCTCGATTTGCGGTCAGTGATGTAGATGAAGTGATGGTAATTGTGCGGGAAATCACTGAGCGTAAGCGAACAGAAAGAGCGCTGCGATCTTCTGAAAAAAGATTTCGTGCCACTTTTGAACAAGCCGCAGTTGGTATTGTTCACACAGGTTTAGATGGTCGGTTTCTTCGACTCAATCAAAAGTTCTGCGATATAGTTGGTTACACCCATGCTGAACTGCTGACCAAAACTTTTGTAGATATTACCCACCCCGATGATCTTGATGCTGACAAGCGCTATGTTGAAAAGCTCTTAGCTGGAGAGATTAATACTTTTTCTATGGAGAAGCGTTACTACCACAAGGATGGCTCCATTGTGTGGGGAAACCTAACTGGTTCATTAGTATGCAAGCCTTCTGGTGAACTGGACTATTTTGTGGGTGTGGTAGCTGACATTAGTATTCGCAAAAAGACTGAGGAGGCTTTGCAAGAGAGTGAACAAAAATATCGTTACCTGGTTAATAGTGTCAAGGAAGTAATTTTCCAGACAGATACAACAGGCAAATGGACATTACTTAATCCCGCTTGGACAGAAATTACTGGCTTTACTGTTGAAGATAGTTTGGGTCAAAGCTTTTTTGACTTTATTCATCCTGAAGACAAGCAAGATTGCCAAGAACTATTCCAACAACTGATAGACTGTAAAAAAGGATACTGGCGACGTGAAATTCGTTACTTGAATAAAAAGGGAGGTTTTCGCTGGGTTGATGCTTTAGCTAGACTAGTTTTGGATGAACATGGTGCTACTATCGGTGTATTCGGTACGCTTCATGATATCACGGAGCGTAAGCAGGCAGAAGAAGAGTTGCACAGAGCCTTAGCTCAAGAAAAAGAACTAAATGATTTGAAATCTCGTTTTGTCTCGATGACTTCCCACGAGTTTCGTACACCCCTAACTACCATTTTAGCTTCTACTGAGTTGCTCAGATATTACAGCCATAAATGGGATGAGGATCGAAAAATTACTCATTACAATCGAATTGAAACTAACGTTCAACATATGACTAATATGTTGAATGATGTCTTGATTCTAGGCAAGGCAGAAGCCGGTAAGTTAGAGTTTCAGCCTATCTTGTTAGACTTAATTAAATTCTGTCTATCTTTAGTTGAAGAGTTACAACTTAGTTCTAGTAATCAACACAAAATTAATTTTACTTATTCAGGGAACTACACAGACAATTCAAGCACGGAGTTAACGACTAAACTAGTACCGACACTAGAAAAATTAAACCAGATTGTCCACCCAGAGACTACCATCTCCAATGGAAAGTTAGTCAACGAGCAACTTATGGCTTTTATGGATGAGAAATTACTCAGGTACATCTTGAGTAACTTACTCTCAAATGCTATCAAGTATTCAGCTCCTAGCGACACTATTGATTTTGAGCTAACTTGTCAAGAAGAAAAGGTAATTTTCAAAGTCAAAGACCAAGGAATTGGCATTCCGCCACAAGACCAACCATATCTATTTGAATCATTTCACAGAGCAAATAATGTTGGCAAGGTTCCGGGAACCGGACTAGGTCTAGCAATTGTTAAAAAAGCAGTTGATTTACATAGGGGTGAAATTACATTTGATAGTCAAGTTGGTGTAGGAACAACGTTTACAGTTAAATTACCCCGAAATAAATAAAATCAAATAGAGTAGTTATTGCTTTTCATGGAGTATATGAATTTTACACTGCGGTTAACTTAATTTCTTCTTTAAAATCAACAGCTTTGTCGCTCGTAAAAATGAAAATTGCTATAGATAAACATATGACAAAAATTCTGGTAATTGAAGACGAGCCAGCTATGCGTGATGATATTATCACCATGTTGACAACTGAGAATTTCCAGGTAATAAGTGCAGAAAATGGTCAAAACGGCTTGCAACTAGCAGAGCAAGAAATTCCTGCTTTAATTATTTGTGATGTTATGATGCCTGTACTGGATGGTTACGAAGTTTTGATTGCCTTACGTCAAAATCCAGTTACGGCTCTGATTCCTTTAATTTTTCTCACCGCTAAGTTCAGAGAATCAGATATGCGCCAAGCAATGGAATTAGGGGCAGATGATTATTTGACTAAGCCGTTTAGTATGGAAGCTTTACTCAGAGCAGTTACAGTTCGTCTAGAAAAGCAATCTATTTTAATTGAAAAGTATGTTCAAGAGCTAAAAAGGTACAAATATCTAGAAGAAAAAGTAGAGGAAATGCAACAATTTTGTGCTGCAAAAGATAGACTTTTTCTAAGTTTTTCCGAAGATTTGCGGCAAAGCATTTCTAAAATAAACCTGGCAATTAATATGATTAAAAATGTGCCATCAACCCAACAACGCGAACGCTATATAGAAATTTTACAGGAGGAATGCAGAAAAGAAATAAGCTTACTTAATAATGTTTCCGGACTACGCGAATTTCTTACACCAGAGAATGTCAATATTCTCCACAAGTACAAGCTACTAGCAGAATCAAAATGAACAAGAAAATTTTAGTAATTGAAGACGAAGAAGATATTAGAGAAAACATTGGTGAAATACTCAGTGCCGAGGATTTTGAGGTAATTGATGCAGATAATGGTCAAAGCGGTGTGAAATTGGCACTAGAGGAGACACCTAATCTGATTATTTGCGACATCATGATGCCAGAAATGGATGGTTATGGTGTACTACAACAGCTGCGTCAAAACCCAATTACTGAGGCAATTCCCTTCGTTTTCTTGACAGCGAGAGCTGCTAAAGAAGATCTACGTCAAGGTATGGAATTAGGTGCAGATGATTATCTGACCAAGCCATTTACTAGAAACTCTTTACTCAAAGCGATCACCACTCGACTAGAAAAGCAGATAACCATTGAAAGGCAATCTCAGCAAAAACTTAATGAGTTACGTGGTAGTATAGCCCACTCCCTCCCCCACGAACTACATACCCCCCTTAATGGTATTCTCGGCTTATCCCAGTTTCTGCTCGATGAGTATGATTCAATGGAGCAGGAGGAAGTTTTGAGTATGCTGGGGGAAATACACGCTTCTGGTCAACGTTTATACCGGCTAACTCAGAACTTTTTACTATATGCTGACCTTGAGCTAACAGCAGCTGATCAAGAGAAGGTAAAAGCACTTCGCTTTAGTGGTGTTAAAAGCTTCACCAAGAATATAATTACTGAGGTCGCTCAGCAGAAGGCTCAACAGGTCAAGCGGGAAGCTGACTTGCTTCTAGAACTGAACGAGGCGATTGTCCTGATTTCTGAACCTAAGCTGAAAAAACTGGTTGAGGAAATCATTGATAATGCCTTCAAATTCTCTAGCGCTGGCACCTCGGTTTGGATCACGAGTAGTTCCCAACATGATGCCTTTGAGCTGATTATTACAGATCAGGGAAGGGGTATGACAGCAGATCAGATTGATAATTTGGGTGCTTATCTACAATTTGAGCGTAAGCTTTATGAACAACAAGGCTCTGGTTTGGGGCTGAGTATTACTAAACGTCTGACGGAATTACACGGCGGGCAATTAATGATTGAAAGTATCCCCGGCAAACAAACTATTGTGCGTGTTATTCTTCCAGAAAAGTTATTAATTTGACAAAGTTGCCAACAGATAAAATCTAAATAGACGGCTAAATCAAAAAACTAGCGCCAAATAATTATCCAGCAATTGCTTCTGTACTCAAAATACTAACTTTACTAAGATAAGAGAAGCATAAGCTTTGAGTCAAGTTGCTTCCTTTTGCTGTAAAGTTGTGATACCCATTAGACTAGTCTAATGTCTTAACCATTGTACTCTTTTCTCTGCTATAACTGAATTTAACAGTCAAGAGTATCAATCAGTTTGGTTGACTACTCCATAGGCACTGTACCGAGCTGTAGAAAAAAAAGTTAGAATTAATTTACTTAATTTACTTCCAAACAAGGGCGAAAATTAGGTAAAATTTTACTACCTTTCGCTAGATTATGGTCAGTTTACTCACTCATGGCCTTCAATTGACTAAAATTAGTGGAAACTTTATACATTTCACTAACAAAGTAGTGTCAAATTAGTAAATAAGTCAGGGCGGCATACCAATTTCAACACCGTGGAGCCGATGGGAATGTCGTTTTGTAGAAAGGATACAATCTCTCAATTTAATCAAAAGCGAGGGAGGCAAAGACTATCTTCACTAGAAGCTTTCATTCTTTTAGAGCAAATCACAATCGTGAATGAAAGTAGTTGAAGGTAGGGATTAATATTACATTTCCCAACTCATAGAACCGAAGGACTTGTTACCCATAGGCTGTAACAATTGTGCCAGGATCTAAGAGGCATCAGTAAGGGCTGCACTACGCTTGCGACGGCACTAGTATTGGTGTTCCAGCTAGAGGCTAAGTACAAACAACTCAAGACAACCTTACAGAGCCAAAGACCGTGATATCAACGATATCAAGAATGAATGCAGTCTATCTCCCTGAACAACAACCGATCATTCTCGTGGTCGATGACGACCAGTCTACACGACAGGTTTTACGCAAAGTCATGGAAAAGGAAGGTTATCTAGTTGTTGAAGCAACTAATGGTAAACAGGGTATAGAAGCGTATAAACGCCTCAAGCCCCATCTCGTTTTGTTAGATGCCTTAATGCCTGTGATGGATGGCTTTGCTTGCTGTACAGAATTGCAAATGCTTTATGAGCATAAAGAAAATTCTCATAACGGCAATGGTAGTGCAGATGCCAACAGTCTATCTGTTGTTTCACACACACCAGTTTTGATGATTACTGGTCTTGACGATCAAGAATCGGTAGATCGGGCTTTTGAAGTGGGAGCTACTGATTACCTTACCAAACCAATTCACTTTGCTGTGTTGCGCCAGCGGGTACGACGCTTAATCCAACAGTTTCAGCTATATCGACAACTACAAGCAGCCAATCAAGAGTTAAAGCGCTTAGCAAATTTAGACGGATTAACTGGGGTAGCCAACCGACGACGCTTTGATGAGTACCTTGAGGACGAGTGGTTGCGCATGACTAGAGAAAATTTACCTCTGTCTCTTATTCTCTGTGACATCGACTTTTTCAAAAAATACAACGACACCTATGGTCATCAGGGTGGTGATGCTTGCTTACGCAGGGTTGCTGATGCTTTGCGCTTTTGCGCCAAGCGCTCAGTCGATTTAGTTGCTCGCTATGGTGGTGAAGAGTTTGCCGTCATTCTACCCAATACTACAGTTGAAGGTGCATATCAGGTTGCAGAGGAAGTTCGGCAGGTAGTTAATACTCTAAACATTAACCACGCAGCCTCAGAAGTAAGCAATCATGTAACTCTTAGTTTAGGTGTCGCCTGCTTTTATCCCACACCAGCCACCTCACCATCAATGCTAATTGCCGAAGCTGATAAAGCACTGTATCAAGCAAAAGCCACAGGGCGCAATCGTAGCTTTACCCTAAATTGAACTCCCTCCTTAATGCCTGATCAGTTATCACACCATCTCCCCCTCCCCCCTGCTTACCCGGCTCCCCAATCTTCCTCGTGACAGTTAACAAACAGTCCACAGATCAAACACACTTATCTAAGTAAGTGATAATAAAACACCGTTTTCCTAGATAAATAATTGTATTATTCATCAGGTAACATTTTATATCTTGTCAGACAATTGCTTGGTGAAGTAAAGACTTATCAGCCAGGAAAAATTTTTTCCAATTCCTGGAACATTCCTTCAATTGGCAACGACTTTGAAACTAACAAAGCAATGATTCAATTTACCCAGTGAAGGAAGTAACTATGACACGTTTACTTAAGTCTTTTGTCACCATTTCTGTTCTGACTGCTACTATAATTGCTCCTGTTTTACTGTCTGCTGGCAGTGCTTCTGCTCAGCCACAAAAGGGAACAAAAGCTAACTATGTTGGTGTTGGTGTTGCCGCAGGTGTCACTAACGGTGGTAGTGCATTACATGACGATGATGCAGACACTGGTCTTGCTATTCAAGGTCGCGTAACGACCAATAGAGCGCCCGTTTCTTTGCGCGGTGCAGTAATCTCTGGTGATGATACAGCGGCTATTGTACCGATGATAACTGTTGATGTTCCAGTGGCTAATAACGTTAATGTTTACGCAGGTGGTGGTGCTTCTCTGATCGAATCTAACGGAGAAAGAACTGCTCTTGGCAATAGAGATTCTTTTGCCGCTGTAGTCGGTGCCGAAGCACAGTTCGGTCAAAATCTAGTTGGTTTTACCGATGTTAAGCTCGGTTTAAATGCTTATGAAAATAGCTCAGCTGAAGCTGTTAGTGTCAACGCAGGTGTAGGTATCACTTTCAGATAAGTTAGGGTTAGTAGCTTATGTCCTTTCTTGTTTGAGTGACTCACAGAGTTTGACGATATTTCATGGTAGCCTTGTCTGGAGGCTACTGTGAACTACTATAGCAACCAATAGCAAATTGTTGCTTGGTTTGAGAATTGCCATTTTTTATTTTCTATTGGCAACTAACCACAAGTATTTACAAAGGGATGAAAATCAGTTATGCCTAGTTTTTTCTGGTGAGAAACTTGAGGATTTTTAGTGCGATCGCTTTGCTCTTGAAGCAACAGAAGAATAGCTTTTAGTGGTTCCCCGTCTTGCCACAGTCTTGCGACCCTGGGTGGTGCGATAAAGACCTTGTACCATACTCAAGATAGTCAAAACTTGCCTAACCATTTGCAACTGAATTTGAAGTTGCTGATAACGTTCTCTTAACCCTTGTACACCCAATTGTCCCTGGCTTATTGCCGGAGGTGCGACGTGCAATACCTTATAAACACTACGTTCAGCCGCCGTCAAGACATTTGTTGTTTGCCTTAGAACACGCCGCAATTTCCAGACTCGCCAGCTTACATAGAGGCAAAATAAGGAGATTAGAAAATTGAGAATTACAACAACTGTCAGCATTTTTGTTTAGTGGTTAGGCGGTGGGGTTGCAACCATTCAAGCTCCTGAATTTGACACAGAGAAGTTTTGATAGCCAAACGATAGCCAACTTGATGGTTTAGAGCAAAAAATTAATTAATGGTGTAAAAATGGTGTAACTTTGCTTAATCCTCAAACCTTTATAGAGAGAGTGATTTGAAGCTTTAAGTGATGCCAGGAGGCGGGCTTGAACCGCCGACACGAGGATTTTCAGTCCTCTGCTCTACCAACTGAGCTATCCCGGCTTTTTTTCAGTGCTTAACTAAGGTAACAAACTTATCTGGTTATTGGCAAGCACCTACTTAGGACTAAACTTAGTAGGATGAGTTGGCTTATCCTTTAAGTAAGTTCAGCTTTGCCATTATACCACTACTACGTTCTAAATTAACTATAGGGCATTATCTATAGTTTGCTGCTTTGTCATACTCTAAGAGATACTGTAGGGGTATCCCATACCCAGCAAGTCAAAAAAGCAAATGTCAGCTCAACCCTCCGCCGAGGGGGCAACAATTAGCCCTTTTCAAGACAAAGAAAACCTCCATTGTCATCCGCCCCATCCGGTTGAGATTGATGATATACAGCCACTCCAGAACAAAATTCTC
>JBAUJE010000351.1:0-6494 GCA_049683475.1 Coleofasciculaceae cyanobacterium
GAGGGATATGGGGGAGGGGGGTTTTTACCGGGGGTTTCTTTCTTCTGCATTTCTGCGGAAAGATTACTGAATTTTTCCATAAACCGACGGTCAATGTAATCTTTCCAGCGCCAAATTAGAGGATGGGGGCCGAAACCTAACCAACTATGGGAGGCGATCGCTTTTTGATCACCTGTACCAATTAAAATCAGAAATTGTTTTTGGGGGATAAAGGGTTTGGGTGATTTGTTTTGCAGAACTCGTCGCAGATTCTTGTATAAAGGTTCACCCTGACGGACGGCAAATACTCCTGCTTTTGGACGAGGATGGTTAACCATTGTTGCCACGTCTCCGGCAGCAAAAACTTGAGGATGAGAGATTGATTGTAGGGTATCGTTTACTTGCAGGAAACCACGCTTATCAGTTGCTAGTCCGGCTTCTTCTAACCAAGGGGCGGCTGATGCTTGGGTAACCCAAAATATATAATCGCATTCGACTGTTAGTCCTGATTGGGTATGTATTAGTTTGGGTAAATCTCTTTGAGAGGACTTATGCATTCGCCCCCCAAATCTGGAGGAAAGCGGATTTACTCCCCCCAAGGTTGGGGGGTTGGGGGGGCTTTCTTGATAGGTTTGTGTAAGTCCTGTTTGGGAATAAGTCTGATTTGCATCTACTTCTATTTCTATGGCACAAACTTCTTCCCGCAGGTGCAACTTCACGCCTCGGCGTTTGAGGATTTGCTCAAGTCGCTTACCTACCCAAGGATTACGTTCTGGTAATAATTTGGCACCCCTGTGGAATAGGTGCATTTCTAGGTTTTGCCTAGGTTGTCCGGTCTGTCGGTAAATCTCTTGCAAATGAGCCTGCACTGATAAAGCTAACTCTACTCCCCCAGCCCCCCCACCGACAATTGCCAGACGGATTTTTCGTTGGGGAAATTGGCGGACTGTGTGAGTTACCTGTCGCCAATAGCTGAGAAACTGAGAGATAGGCTTAGCAGAAATTGTGTAAGCTGCCGCCCCAGGTACAGTTACAGCAGCAGGAGTACTACCAATATCGATAGAAAGTAAGTCAAAGGCAACTGGGGGACGGTTGGCACAGAGAACGCGACTATTTTCTAAATCAAGACCAATTGCTTTATCAACAATCATAGTTGCTTGGGCAAACTTTACCAAGGGACGCAGGTCAATATGACATTGATCAAAACTGTACAAACCAGCCACGTAACCTGGTAGCATGCCAGAGTAGGGGGTATGGGAGACATCCGTAATTAGGGTTAATCTCACTCCTGGCAAAGGTTCCATACCAAATTTTTTCAAGGCGATCGCATGACTATGACCGCCGCCAATTAGAACTAAATCTTTGCTATTTGGTATGTGGGATTTCATGTTTATTGTCAATGGAAAATTGTTAATAGGAGGGAACAGGGAACAGGGAATAGGGAACAGGGAATTTAGAATTTAGAATTTAGAATTTAGAATTGACAATTGTCAATCTTCCCCCTGCTCCCCCTGCTTCCCATCTCCCCCATCTTTCTGCATTCTTAATTCTGAATTCTTAATTCTTTCTTCCCCCATCACCCTCATCTCCCCATCTCCCCATCACCCCGACTCCCCCCACCTGCCTTCTATCTTCTGCCTTCTTTTGGCACTTAGCAAATTAAGATAGTTGAGTGGCTCATAAATTATTAAATTCTTGTGAAAGCAATTACACTTCTTGGTTCTACCGGATCTATTGGTACTCAAACTTTAGATATTGTCACTCAGCACCCCGATAAATTCCGGCTAGTGGGATTAGCCGCAGGTCGCAATGTGGCAATGCTAGCGGCTCAAATTCGCCAGTTTAAACCAGAGATTGCAGCAATTTGCGATGAGGAGAAATTTTCAGAACTAAAAGCAGCAGTTGCAGACCTTGACCCTCAACCCATTCTCCTCGCGGGTGAGGCGAGAGTGGCGGAAGTTGCTAGTTATGGTGATTCAGAAACTGTGGTTACGGGTATTGTCGGCTGTGCTGGTTTGCTACCAACTATTGCTGCCATTGAAGCAGGCAAAGATATTGCTTTGGCTAATAAGGAAACCCTCATTGCTGGCGGCCCTGTCGTCTTGCCTTTGGTAGAAAAACACGGCATTAAATTACTACCTGCTGACTCAGAGCATTCTGCCATTTTTCAGTGTCTCCAGGGTGTGCCACAGGGAGGTTTACGGCGTATTATTCTTACAGCTTCAGGGGGTTCTTTCCGAGATTGGCCGGTAGAAAAGTTAAAGGAAGTAAAAGTTGCTGATGCCCTAAAACATCCTAACTGGTCAATGGGTCGCAAAATTACGGTAGATTCCGCCACCTTAATGAATAAAGGTTTGGAAGTAATTGAGGCTCATTTCCTTTTTGGTCTGGACTACGATGATATTGATATTGTCATCCATCCCCAAAGTATTATTCACTCCCTAATTGAATTACAAGATACCTCAGTTTTAGCTCAATTAGGTTGGCCGGATATGCGCCTACCCCTACTCTATGCCTTATCTTGGCCGGAACGCATTTATACTGATTGGGAACAACTAGATTTAGTCAAAGCTGGTAGTCTAACTTTCCGCGAACCAGACCATGATAAATATCCTTGCATGCAAATAGCCTATGCTGTTGGTCGTGCTGGTGGTTCAATGCCAGCGGTATTAAATGCAGCTAATGAACAGGCCGTTGCTCTCTTTTTAGAAGAAAAGATTGGTTATTTAGATATTGCTCACTGTATTGAATACGTTTGCGATCGCCACCAAGCAGATAATTGTCCTAATCCTTCTTTAGATGATATTATCGCTGCCGATCAATGGGCAAGACAAGAAGTTTTAACGGCTGTAGAAGCAGGTAAAGTTACAGGCAAACAGGTGATTTCCCTTAAGTAGGGAGATGGAAGTGAGGGGGTGATGGAGTGTTAGCGAAGCGGGACGAAGTCCGGGAGTGATGAGGTGATGAGGAAAATAGGCTGTTTTCATTATTGTCAATAATTGCGAAATACTTGTAGTGCGACCATCTTGGTCGTTACTGATAGCCAATTAAAATGCGTGACAGCTTAAACAATTAACAATTTTCAATTCTCCCTTTTAAATTCTCCATTCACAATCCATGCCAGTAGAAGTTGTTGTTATTATTGCTGCCGTTATTCTGTCCTTTCTGCTATTCCGGTGGCTGATTAAGGTGGTTAAAGCTACGGTTCCGAAAGCTATTGCTATCGCTGTTATTTTTCTGGTATTACAGTTGATGTTTGGCATTGGCCCATCTGAGCTTTGGCAGCAACTTAATCAGATAGTTCAAAATGTTTTCCAGACGAACAACGGTAGGTAGTTTTGACTAGTTAACCATTTTTTATCTAATTATGACGGCAGAAGAACAAAGGCTCAAAGAAAACCGCGATCGCACTGCTTACTGGACGAGGTGGGGTTCTTATTTAAGTGAACGGCAATGGGGTACTGTTCGGGAAGATTACAGTCCTGATGGTTCGGCTTGGAGTAGTTTTTCCCATGCTGATTCCCTCTCTCGTGCCTATCGTTGGGGAGAAGATGGAATTGCGGGTATTTCTGATAACCACCAGCGGCTTTGTTTTGCTCTAAATCTCTGGAATGAGCAAGACCCAATTCTTAAAGAAAAACTATTTGGTTTAACAGGTAGCCAGGGAAATCATGGGGAAGATGTCAAGGAATATTACTTCTATCTTGACAATACTCCCACTCATTCCTACATGAAGTATCTCTACAAATATCCCCAGGCGAGCTATCCTTATCAATTATTAGTTGAAGAAAACCAACAACGCGATCGCACTTCTGCGGAGTTTGAATTGCTGGATACGGGGATATTTGATGAAGACCGCTATTTTGATGTTTTTGTTGAGTATGCTAAAAATTCTCCGGAAGACATTCTCATTAAAATTACCGCAATTAACCGAGGCCCGGAGTCAAAAACTCTCCATTTACTACCTACTCTCTGGTTTCGCAATACCTGGTCATGGTATCACGAAGCAGAAAAGCCTTGTCTGAAAGTTTTCTCTAACAATGACCAACTCAGTATTATTGAAGCAAGTCATCCTACCCTGGGAGAAAGATGGCTTTACTGTAATGCTGCTGATGAGCTGCTTTTTACTGAAAATGATACTAATTTTGCCCGACTATACTCCCAAAAAAATTCCTCTCCCTACGTCAAAGATGGCATTAATAACTACCTAGTAGAAGGTGACAAAGAAGCTGTTAATCCTCAACAGATTGGCACAAAATTTTCTGCTCACTACCAGTTATCTCTGGCTGCGGGTGAAAGCAAAACTCTTAAACTGCGGCTATCTGATTTAGATTCCCAAGAAACTCCTTTTGATGAGCAATTCGAGCAAATTGTTGAGCAGCGCATCTCAGAAGCTGACAAATTTTATAATCGACTTTCTCCTGAAGAGATAGGTTCTGACGAATGTTCTGTCATAAGACAAGCCTTGGCTGGGATGTTATGGAATAAGCAGTTTTATTACTACGTAGTTGACGACTGGCTCAAAGGTGATCCTGCAAGTCCAAAACCTCCTCAATCTCGGTTAGATGGTAGAAACTCTGAATGGATACACCTGTTCAACGATGACATCCTTTCCATGCCGGATAAATGGGAGTATCCTTGGTATGCTGCCTGGGATCTTGCCTTTCACCTGGTTCCCTTAGCTCTCATTGATCCAGATTTTGCTAAGTTACAACTAGACCGTTTAACCAGGGAATGGTATATGCACCCCAATGGTCAGATTCCCGCCTACGAATGGTCATTTAGTGACGTTAACCCCCCCGTACAGGCGTGGGCTGCATGGCAGATTTACAAGATAGAACAGAAAGTTTATGGACGTACTGACAAAGATTTCTTAGAAAGAGTATTTCAGAAATTTTTGCTTAACTTTACTTGGTGGGTAAACCAAGAGGATAGTCGAGGAAAAAATGTCTTTCAGGGTGGGTTTCTGGGTTTAGATAATATTGGTTTATTTGACCGCAGTTCAGAACTTCCTGGGGGTGGATATTTAGAACAAGCAGATGCCACCAGTTGGATGGGAATGTACTGCCTGAATATGCTACATATTGCCTTAGAACTGGCTGTAGATAATCCTCCTTATGAAGATATTGCCAGCAAATTTTTTGAGCATTTTCTCTACATTGCTGATGCTATGAATCGTATTGGGAATACAGTTAGTCTTTGGGATGAAGAGGACGGCTTTTACTATGATGCCCTTAATTGTCCTGGTGGCGATCGCCTGCTACTAAAAGTGCGATCGCTTGTGGGTTTAATTCCTCTCTTTGCCGTCAATTCCATAGAACCAGAGACTTTAAATCGGCTTCCTGACTTTAAAAAACGCCTAGAATGGTTTGTTAGTAACCGACCTGATCTCAAGCGTAATGTTGCTTGTATGGAAACGGAAGGGGTAGGTGCTAGAAGATTATTAGCTATTTGTTATGCTACACCAAGAGCTGATGGTAAACCCAATAAACTACAACGTGTCTTAACTCGCTTGTTAGATGAAGAGGAATTTTTGAGTCCTTATGGTATTCGTTCTCTTTCTAAGCATCATCAAGACAACCCTTACAGTCTGAGTATAGATGGAACTGAATATCAGGTAGATTACCAACCTGCTGAATCTCGTACTGGTATGTTTGGTGGTAATTCTAACTGGCGTGGTCCCATTTGGTTACCAGTAAATTACCTGATTATCGAGGCTTTACAAGGATTATATGATTACCTCGGTGATGACTTTAAGGTTGAGTGTCCTACAGGTTCTGGTAATTGGCTGACTCTTCACGAAGTAGCAATTGAATTATCCCAAAGACTAATGAGAATTTTTTTAAAAGACTCTTCAGGTAGGCGACCTGTTTTTGGCGGTATCGAGAAGTTTCAAACTGATCCTCATTGGCGAGATTATATTCTCTTTCATGAGTACTTTCATGGTGATAACGGCGCAGGATTGGGGGCTTCTCATCAAACAGGTTGGACAGGTTTGGTAGCTTATCTGATTCGTTAGGATTGAGTAGATTTTAATAAATTTGGGAATTGTACATCGTGGGATGAATCGATTAACATCGTTTTCATCATGTGGGCTAGTGGTCTGTCAATTTTGAAGTGAGGGATAGGACAATTCTCCAAAATCCAAAATCTAAAATTGTCCTAACCACAAGACTAAAACAGTTAACTAGCTAGGGCTTGTTGCATTAATCTAAAAGTTATACCAGACAAGGATTTCAATCGCTTTTTCGCTCAAACAAGTGCAAGGTTTTGGCATCGAGATGCTCAAAATCCTGGCATTTTTGAGGATGTGATTGCAGAATCTTCCTCTCTACAGAGGGTTGAAACTGTTCCCTGTTCCCTGTTCCCTGTTCCCTTTCCTCACCACAAGACATATTCAGCAAGCCCTACTTAGTATTACCGCCTAAGCCACACCTACAGACTGTTCCACAGAAGGTTGATCATGTTCTACCACAAATACGTTGGCGTAAAGGTTAGCAACAATTTGCTTGCCT
>JBAUJE010000352.1:0-14270 GCA_049683475.1 Coleofasciculaceae cyanobacterium
TTAGAGTTAGAAGTCATATCAGTCAGGAAAGTGAAGATGCAAACACGACGCTTAGGCACCTCTGAACTAAAAATCACCCCGATTATCATGGGTACTTGGCAGGCGGGAAAGCGCATGTGGGTGGGAATCGAAGATGAACAAAGCATTAAAGCAATTCGGGCAGCATTTGAAGCGGGAATCACTACTATTGACACGGCCGAAGTCTACGGCGAAGGACACTCAGAGCAAATTATTGCTAAAGCACTTTCTGATGTCCGCGAACAAGTCGTTTATGCCTCAAAGGTGTTTGCCAACCATCTAAAGTATGATCAAGTAATTGAGGCATGCGATCGCTCTTTGCAAAACCTCAAGACAAACTATATTGATCTCTACCAAATCCACTGGCCCTCTGGTTCCTTCAATAGCGAGGTTATCCCAGTTGAAGAAACGATGAATGCTCTCAATAAACTAAAGGAGCAAGGTAAAATTCGGGCAATTGGTGTCTCTAATTTCTCCCGTACTCAATTAGAGGAAGCCTCAAAGTACGGACAAATTGATAGCTTGCAGCCTCCCTACTCTCTGTTTTGGCGTCAGATAGAACAAGATACCCTACCCTACTGCGTAGAACAGAATATCTCTATTCTTGCCTACTCATCCCTAGCTCAGGGACTACTAACTGGTAAGTTTGGGCCAGAGCACGAATTTCAGGAAGGGGATAATCGGACTGATAATAAGCTTTTCCAGGGCGAGAATTATCAAAGAGCACAGCAAGCTCTCGATAAGCTACGTCCGATTGCCAAACGTAATCAGTGCAGTTTAGCCCAATTGTCTTTAGCTTGGTTAATTTGCCAACCAAGAACAAACGCCATTGTTGGGGCACGTAATGAAGAGCAAGTTAGGCAAAATGCCCAAGCAGCAGAAATTGAGTTGTCAACTGATGATTTAAAAGAAATCGATGATATTGGTAGGCTAGTCACAGGCCATTTAGACGACAGCCCTGTAATGTGGGATTGGAATAGCTGAGATTAGTGCGATAGTTAATTGCTAATCCAAAATAGTTAATTGTTAATGGCGATTTTCAATTAACCGTTTGACTTATCATCTTCACCAACTCCCAGTTGTTTTTTACTGGTTTTCAACTGTTTCCAAAGAGCTTTAATTTGCTTGTAAGCTTCTTCTGGAGGTAGCTTACCATTAGTTTCTAGATTACAAATAAAGTTAACCTTTTGAGCAAACTCTTGTAGATTAGCATCAAAAACTAGATTTTCTGGTGTAAACTCACCACGGTAGCGGTCACGAGGATAAAGAAAATCATCTACTGAATCGACCATTATTATCTCCTTATATTAAAAATTGTTATTATAAATTTACTTTAGGCATTGCCTCTAAACTTCTATTGTGGTTCCATCAACTAGAGTAAATTTTTACTAATTATGTCTACCCAACCAAAGCTATATGAAGGCAAAGCCAAAATCCTTTATGCTACTGAAGACCCTTCAGTGCTACTTACCTACTTTAAAGATGATGCCACCGCTTTTAATGCGCAAAAGCGAGGTCAAATTGTCGGTAAGGGGGAGATGAACTGTGCTATCTCAACAGAGTTATTTCAGTTACTTGAAACTAAAGGAATTGCTAATCACTTCTTAGAGCAACCAGCGCCCAACCAAATGCTTGTAAAGCGCACCAGCATTTTACCTTTAGAGGTCGTCGTTAGAAACATCGCTGCTGGCAGCCTTTGTAAACAGACTGGCTTACCACTAGGAAAAGTGATTACTCAACCCTTAGTGGAATTTTACCACAAAAACGATGATTTAGGCGACCCTCTGCTGACGCGCGATCGCATCTTTTTACTAGAACTAGCAACACCTGAACAGCTAGACCAGCTTAGAGAGCAGGCATTAAAAATTAACCAAATTCTCCAGACTTTTTTCCAAGAGTGCGGCATTACCCTAGTAGACTTTAAGCTGGAGTTTGGTTTAACTGCTGAACAGGAGTTAATACTAGCCGACGAAATCAGCCCTGATACTTGCCGTCTTTGGAATCAGAGCGAGGCAGATCCAGACAAACGAGTTCTGGACAAAGATCGGTTTCGTCGCGATTTAGGCAATGTAGAGCAAGCATATCAGCAAGTTCTAGAGCGAGTAACGATGAAGAAGGGAGTAGGGAGTAGGGAGTAGGGTGATGAGGGAGTGAGGGAGCAGGGGAAGATAAACAATTTTCTATTTTCTATTTTCCGTTCCCTTTTGATAAACAATTAACAATTTTCAATTTACCAAATAGCTTTTTTGGGAGGGATAAGCCGCTAAAATTTGCAACAGACCAGAGACAATGGACAACAAACAAAGATTTTGATTGCTAGTCTGGCAATCATTATGGTGTGTGGAAGTGGCAAAAAACCTCAAAGAAATGCGTTTATCTACTTTTTTAGCGGTAACTCTCGCCGCAACCGCCAGTATTGCTTTAGCCAAACCAAGCAATGGTCAAGAAACTCCATCTACGGCTGAGGCAACTGAGGCTAATTCAAGTAATGCTCAGGCTCAGGAATACTGGGGCAATAAGCCAATTGCGGTCAAAGCGAGCCTTCTACCACAAGCTCTCAGCGGTGAAGCTCTTAGCCAAGAAATAGTCTTTGGCAATTTCCTGGCAGAAACGGCTTTAGACGAACCATCTCAAGAACAAACGGCGACTGCATCCGAGGAGTTAACCAGAGTAACTCCTTCTCCTGATCAAGAAGTCTTGCCGGAAATAGAGCAACAACCCCCTGAACTCAACCAACCCATTAGAACGCCTACCCAAACAACCCAGACTCCCTCTCCTGAGTCGTCGGACTCAGAAGCACGAGTACTAGTGGCAGAAATAGTAGTTAGTGGTGCCGAGGGTAAGGAAGTTTCCATTAACGGAGAACAAGTATCCCTCGAAAACCAAGTTTTTGACGTAATTCGCACTCAACCAGGACAGGCGACAACCCGTTCTCAGTTGCAAGAAGATGTGAATGCGGTATTTGCGACAGGCTTCTTCTCTAGTGTTGACGTTGTACCAGAAGATACCCCTTTAGGTGTCCGTATTACCTTCTTGGTAGAGCCTAACCCAGTGCTACGTGAAGTTGTCGTTGAAACTCAACCGGCAGATGTGAGTGAACGTGTACTACCAGAGGAAGAGGTAGATAGAATCTTTGGCGACCAGTACGGTCAGATTCTTAACCTGCGTGAACTACAAGAAGGCATCAAAGAATTAAATGAATGGTATAAAACCGAAGGCTATGACCTAGCTCAGGTAATTGATGCCTCACAGGTTAGCCCAGATGGCAAAGTTACATTACTGGTGGCAGAAGGTGTAATTGAAAACATCAGCGTGCGTTTCCTTGATGAAGACGGAGAACCGATTCTTGATGACAATGAACAACCAATTGGGCTGCTAACAGACCAAGATGAACCCATCGGAGGTCGTACCCGTCCCTTTATCGTCACCAGGGAAATCCAGTTAAAATCCGGTAATGTCTTTAATCGGCAAACAGCACAGAGAGATTTACGGCGAGTCTTTGGTCTAGGAATTTTTGAAGACGTGCGGCTTTCCTTTGCCCCTGGTACTGACCCCAGCAAAGTTGTCGTCGTCGTAGAAGTAATCGAGAAAAGTACTGGCTCTCTTGCTGCTGGTGCTGGTGTTAGTTCCGCCAGTGGACTATTTGGCTCAGTTAGCTACCAAGAGCAAAACCTAGGAGGCAATAATCAAACCCTGGGAGCAGAATTCCAGTTGGGAGAGCGTGCCTTGCTATTTGATGTTAGCTTTAGGGACCCCTGGATTGCTGGTGACCCCTACCGCACTTCCTACACAGTTAATGCTTTCCGAAGGCGATCGATTTCTCTCATTTTTGACGGTGGGGAAGAAGATGTCGAGTTACCCAACGGAGATCGCCCTCGCGTCGTGCGCACAGGTGGTGGTATCAACTTCACTCGTCCCTTAGCACCAGACCCCTTTGCTTTCTCCGAATGGACAGCCTCAGCCGGATTCCAATACCAAAGAGTTTCTATCCGCGATTCCGATGGTGATCTCAGTCCTGAAGACGAATTAGGAAACGATTTGAGTTTCAGTGGAGATGGGAAAGACGACCTACTTACCCTCCAACTAGGTGCGGTGCGCGATCGCCGCAATAGCCGCCTTAGACCGACAGCAGGTTCCTTACTAAGGCTAGGTGTAGAGCAGTCAATTCCCATCGGCAAAGGCAGTATTTTCCTTAACCGCCTACGAGGTAGCTATAGCTACTACATTCCTGTTGACTTTACTAGCTTTGTTGAAGAAGAGGAAGGACAAGAATCAGAAGCCCTTGCCTTTAATGTTCAAGCAGGAACCGTGCTAGGAGATTTGCCACCCTATGAAGCCTTTTCCCTGGGGGGTAGTAACTCAGTGCGGGGCTACGATGAAGGAGATGTTGGCTCAGGGCGCAGCTTTGTTCAAGCAACTGCTGAGTATCGCTTCCCCATTTTCTCGATCATCGGCGGAGCTCTATTTGTTGACTTTGCCAGCGACCTTGGTACGGGTGATAATGTACCAGGAGATCCTGCCGGTGTGCGGGATAAACCGGGTACGGGTGTAGGCTACGGTCTAGGGGTTCGGGTTCAGTCACCCCTCGGTCCGATTCGTGTTGACTTCGGTTGGAACGATCAAGGTGATAACCGTCTTCACTTCGGAATTGGAGAGAGATTTTAGTTAATGGAAAATGGAAAATTGGAAATTGCTTAACAATTAACTATTTTCCATTAACCACTTACATTACCAATGACTAAATACACCTTGGGAGGCACATTTGAGTGTTCAGGTATTGGGCTGCACAGTGGTCTACAGACAACGGTGCGAGTCCAACCAACTAACTCAGGGAAAGGACGCTATTTTGTAAGAGTTGACTTACCTGGAGAACCTGTCATCCCAGCACGAGTAGATGCTGTTTGTGGGACAACACTTTCGACCGAACTACAATCAGCAACAGACAAAAACGCCCGTCTGCGGACGGTAGAGCATCTTTTAGCAGCACTTTCCGCTAGTGGTGTTGATGATGCTCAAATCGAGATTGACGGCCCAGAAGTACCTCTGCTAGACGGTTCAGCCCTCCCCTGGGTAGAAGCGATCGCGCAAGTGGGAGTGGTTTGTCACGAAGATGGGGAGCAGGGGAGCAGGGGAGCAGGGGAGCAGGGTGAGAGGAGTCTAACTAATCTCACCGCGTCACCGTGTCACCGTGTCACCGCGTCAATAGAGACACCTTCACCTTTTGTACTACAAGAGCCAGTTTGGGTTTATCAGGGTGATGCTTTTGTGGTAGCTATGCCAGCACCAACCACCAAATTTACCTACGGTATTGAGTTTGAAATATCGGCAATTGGTAAGCAGTGGCATAGCTGGAGTCCTGGAGAGGAGAGTTTTGCTCAAGAAATTGCTCCTGCTCGTACCTTTGGCTTAGCTCAACAAGTTGAACAGCTACGTAATCATGGTTTAATCAAAGGCGGCAGTCTGGAGAATGCCTTAGTTTGCAATGATCAAGGATGGCTTAATCCTCCTTTAAGATTTGCAAATGAGCCAGTGCGTCATAAACTTTTAGATTTAGTGGGGGATTTAAGTTTATTAGGGAATTTTCCTGTAGCTCACTTCCTTGCCTACAAAGCCAGCCATAATCTCCATGTTCAACTTGCTCAGCAGCTGGCTAAACAATGGGGCTGGTAGTAAATTACGCTCAAACTGGAAAGTTCTAGCCTAGCCCTTAGCTGCTGCGCATATACAAGATGCTCTTGAGCAACCTGCAACCAGATTAAGCAAGCCCATGTCAACATTGACCAACGTTAACAGCCACGATGACTCTCAAAAAACTGCTGCTCATCTTGATAGTAAGCCCTCAAATAAAGCTGTCCTAACTTTAGAAGATATTCAGAAGCTGCTACCCCATCGCTATCCTTTTGCCCTAGTGGATCGCATTATTGAATATGTCCCAGGTAAGCTAGCTGTTGGCATCAAGAATGTCACGTTGAATGAGCCCTATTTTCAAGGGCATTTTCCTGGACGACCTCTGATGCCTGGGGTCATGATTGTTGAAGCAATGGCTCAGGTGGGAGGCATTGTCCTAACGCAGCTACCAGATAGTCCTGGGGGATTATTTGTCTTTGCTGGTATTGATAAAGTCCGCTTCCGACGTCCCGTTATTCCCGGTGACCAACTGATCATGACGACGGAACTGCTCTCTGTCAAACGCCGTCGTTTTGGTAAGATGCTCTGTCGTGCGGTCGTTGATGATCAGCGGGTTGCAGAAGGCGAATTAATGTTTTCTCTCGTAGAATAAGAATCGCTTTTTGTCTTGTTAAGTACCTACCTAGGCAAACATTTACCCCTGGTACTTGACATCGCTGCGACCAAACTTCCAACCTGAAACTCCTATGGTAACCCTAATTCATCCTACTGCTGTCATTCACCCTAGCGCACAGCTACATCCGACAGTACAGATTGGTGCCTATACGGTGATTGGGGATAATGTCAAGATTGGCCCAGAAACAACCGTCGGTGCCCATGCTGTTCTAGAAGGACCAACGGAGATTGGAGCCAGGAATCACATCTTTCCTGGGGCAGCGATTGGTTTAGAACCCCAAGACCTCAAGTACAAAGGGGCCCCTAGTTGGGTCAAAATTGGTGATAATAACTTGATTCGTGAGTACGTCACTATCAACCGTGCAACCAATGCTGGTGAAGCAACTGTAATTGGCAACGGCAACCTGCTGATGGCTTACGTCCACGTCGCCCATAATTGTCTGGTAGAAGACTCAGTGGTGATTGCCAACGCGGTTTCTTTGGCAGGTCACGTTCACATTGAGTCGAAGGCAACAATTGGTGGAGTTTTGGGCATTCATCAATTTGTCCACATTGGACATTTAGCAATGGTAGGGGGTATGAGTCGCATTGATCGAGACGTGCCTCCCTACATGCTAGTTGAAGGTAATCCAGCACGGGTGCGATCGCTAAACTTGGTAGGTCTGAAGCGTGTAGGCATGACAAAAGATCAAATCAGCTTACTCAAAAAAGCGTTTCGTACTCTCTACCGTTCTGGATACACTCCTGCTCAAGCTCTAGAACATTTAGACTTAATGCCAAATAACGAACATTTGCAGCACCTACATCGATTTCTCAAATTTTCCCAAATTCAAGGACGTCGCGGTTTAATTCCTGGTAGTCGCAGTAAAAGGACTGACTCTGAAGGATAAGTTGCTTATTTAGTTAAACCAAGTTAGCGATCATTTCTACTAACAGAGTTGGCTCAAGAGGTTTGGGTAAGTAGAAGGTAAAACCGGATTCCATTGCTTGTTGGCGATCGCTTTCTCTTGCATAGGCAGTCAAAGCGATGGCTGGAATTTTTCCGCCTTGTTCTGGTGGTAGAGAGCGAATCTGGCGAATCAGCATATAGCCATCCATTTCTGGCATGGCAATATCACTTACTAGCAAATCTGGCTGAGTTTGAGCGAAAGACAATAGTGCTTCCTTCGCTGAGGAAAATGCTCGGACGTTTGCACCGTAATCTTCTAAAATGAAGGTCAGCAAGTCTCGGCTATTGGCTTCATCCTCAACTACTAAAACCTTTAGATTGCTCAAATCAGGGTTGTCGTTGGTCTGCTGTGGTGTTGAATTCGTTGACTGAGAAGAAGAAATTAAAGGTAGCTTGATAGTAAAGGTTGTTCCCTTGCCCTCGCCGGGACTTTCTACCTCAATTGTACCGCCGTGGAGTTCTACCAAATAGTGGACAATTGCCAATCCCAAACCCAAACCCCCGACATTGCGAGTTGTGGTGCTGTCTTCTTGGCGGAAGTGTTCAAAAACATGGGGAAGAAAGTCTGGCTTGATACCTTTACCCGTATCACTCACTTGAAGCTGAACCTCTGATTCGAGGCTTTTCAAGCGAACTTCTATCCGTCCTTTAGGAGGGGTAAACTTAATTGCATTGGAGAGTAGGTTCCAAATGATTTGCTGCAAGCGGTTGGCATCGCCAGAAACAAGTCCCCGATTTCCCTCCTTGACCGTTTCAATCTTAATGGATTTGGCTGTAGCTGCTAGACTAACAGTTTCAATTGCAGCTGCTATAGGAGTTGCTAGGTCTACAGGACAGGCTTTCAGTTCCAACTTACCGCGTAAAATTCGCGAAATATCGAGCAAGTCATCGATCAGTTGGGCTTGTAAAGAAGCGTTGCGCTCAATGGTTTCCAGGGCCATCTCGCTTTTGGCTGGAGTAAGCTTACGAGTAAGTAGCAATTTTGACCAGCCGAGAATAGGGTTGAGAGGGGTTCGTAACTCGTGAGAGACAACGGCAAGAAACTCATCTTTGATGCGGTTAGCGGCTTGGGCTTTTTTTAAGAGTTGTATCCGTTCCTCTTCAGCTTGCTTGCTTTTGGTAATATCTCTTAGGGAAACAAGATAAGCCTTCTTTCCTTTCCACTGGATTTCAACCACTCGCATCTGAGCGATCGCCGTTTCTGTGTTATTCCTAGGAATATCTACCTCTGTATTGTCGCCATTGATAACCGGAAAGCCAAGAACTTGACCCAATAGATCTTCTGGCTTACGCTCAAGGAGGGAGAGGACTGCTGGGTTGACAAAGCGCACGATACCACCTTTGTCTACGACCAGAACTCCATCGGCAAGCTCAGAAATAATCATTTGTAACTGTGCTTCGCTCTCAAGCAGTGCCTTTTCTGCTGCTCCCCTTTGAGCCATTGCCCATTGGGACTGCTCTGTGAGTCTGGCGACTTCGGCAGTTTGTTCTGAAAGCCTTTGCTCTAAGTCAACTTTGAGAAAATCACACTCAGTTTTTGTCGGCTGTGCTAGGAAACGTTGAGGTTGGCTAAGTAGCGATCGCTTTACTGATAAAGGAAGTTGTCTCAGTTGGTCACGAAGCAAGTAGTCCGTTGCTCCGGCTTTCATACAATCTACGGCAACAGAGGCGTTGACATTGCCATTGACAACAATGAAGGGAATGTTGAGTCCTTGCTCTTGTAAGAGTAAAAGTGCCTCAATAACGTTGAATTCTCCCAAGTTGCCGTCAGCCAGAATCAAGTCAATACTTGGATTGAGATGAGTGAGATAATCGGTTCGAGTCGCAACACCCTGCCAGGAAAGAGTGTATTCAGCTTTATGCAAAACCGACAGGATGGTTTCTGTTTCTAGGGGCGATTCTTGTAGTATTAAGAGATTAATCACACCGGAAACTACACTTTGGTTGGAGTCAAGCGAATGCTCTTTATCGCTACAGCAATCCTTCGGTTTCATATCCATCCCTCCCAACTTCCTATTTAATGATCTACTCTTCAAACAAACCACTGAGGCGTTCCATTTCGCCTTGGTCAAAATAGCTGGGACTACCCGCTAGGATACCTGTAATATTCCGAAAGGGTCTACCAATATGCATGCCTTGATTATCAATCCAGAACTCACGAATTTCCTTATCATGCATGGATCCGCGCATTTTTAGCACCGTTAGCCCCCGACGAACTTCTCCGTATACTTCGACATATCGCAGCAAAATAATTGAATCGGTATTAGTGGAAATGTGGGCTTCTGTGACGGATGTACCACCGAGGAGTTCGGCGGTATTAGAAGTGAAAAGAGCTGCAATCTGCCGCTGTTTTATCAAGGCATTTAGACTAAGAATAAACTCTCGAAACTTCTTAAAAGTAGAAGAACGCTCTAGGGCAGAAATACTATCAACGGCTAGCCGTTGAGGCTGAAATTCCTCAATTAGCTGTTGCATTCTCACCAAATGATTTTCCAGTCCAGTTGTTTCTGGATACTGACAGACTACTTTGAGCTTTCCCTCTTGTTCCATTTGGGCAAAGTCGGTACTCCAACCCCCAGCATTTCTAAAGAGCTGTTCTTTACTTTCCTCAAAGGCAAACAATAGACACCGTTCTCCATTCTTAATACCGCCGGCGATAAATTCGGTCGCCGTTAAAGTCTTACCCGTACCAGTAGCACCCGATACCAGGACAATTGAATCTCGGAAGAAGCCACCCCCACACATGGCATCTAGTTCTGTATTACCAGAGGTGATACGGACATTAGTTGAGCGTTGCTCTAGGCGGATTGTGGAGAAAGGAATGACCACAATCCCTTGATTAGGAATAATTGTAAAGGGAAATTCCCCGTGTTGGTGGGATGTACCTCGGTACTTGAGAATTTCTATGGTACGGTGGCGCTTCTCTAGGGTTAGCACGTTCCTCAAGACAATCACATTGTCAGCTACAAACTCTTCGACACCGTAGCGACTGATATCACCGTAGTCTTGAGTCCGTTCTGAGGTAAGTAGTGCCGTTATCTCGCGTTCCCTGAGGGCTACGGCAATATTAAATAAATCTCCCCGGATTTGGGTGCTATCGGGTACGGCGCTAAACACAGCTCCTAATGAATCCATAGAGACACGCTGAGCGTTGACCCGCTCCATAGCATATTCGAGTCGAGCTAGCAAGGGTCCGAGGTCGTATTCACCACTAACCAAGGGTTTATCACCTTGCTTGGGAGAAGCATCAACAAATGCCCATTTGCCTTCCTCTTCCCATTTCTCAATATCCCAACCGAAGCCCCGCATATTTTTGCGAATCGCTTTCGGGGATTCTTCAAAGGTTACAAATACTCCATTTTGCCCTTCGGCAATACCCTCGATGAGAAATTGACAGGCGAAAACCGTTTTGCCACTACCAGCGGTACCAGCGATTAGAGTTGTTCTACCTTTAGGCAATCCACCTTCAGATAATAGATCAAAGCCAGGAATCCCTGTTATTACCTTCTCAAGAGAATTTTGTTCGTTCCGCTCGCTCATTACTTTGTTCTTGTGAGACTCAGGCTAAGGAAAAGTCTTTAAACTCGTATCACTCAATAGTTTGCGTCTTGACGACAATATTGAGTCCGAATAATACGGTTTTTGTGTCTGATAAATCACCAATAATGCGCTGTACGGGGAGAGGAAGTTTTTTGATTAAGGTTGGGGTCATCAAAATGTGTTCCTCTTCAGCTAGTTGGGGTTGTTCGAGGACATCAATAATGACCACTTCTGCTCCATCTAGCCGTTCTTCCTCGCAGAGTTTTTGTAGATTAGCGATCGCTCTTTGGGATCTAGGGCTACGTCCGGTAACATAAAGCTTGAGTAAATATCGCTCGGACATGCTTTATTTTTAGGTGAACAGCTGTTGCCAATATTTTTTATTTTGAATTAAGTTCATCGTAGTTCTTTGCCAGATTAATCTTATTCAATCCGATAAAGTAGCGCCGATAGTAAGTCACCAAATTACCCATTAATTCTAAAAGCAAAAATCGACCTTCTTTGGTGTAGGCACGAGCTTTTTGTGAACCAATGTCTTGAGTTTTTTGCTTCAAGGCTTGGGTATGAATTTCAATAATATCGCGGGGAGTGGCTTGCAGGAAACCTAACTGTTCTGCTAGGGTAGTAAGCTTTTGCGAAACCTGATAATCAACTTTATAGGCACTTTGCTCTAAAGCCTCATCCATCAAATCACCGTAGTTTTGAACCAGTTCGGAGAAAACATCCGGTATTCGTTGCCGTATTGCTTCTACACCCGGCAGTTGGTTGCTCAGGTTGGTTGACCCAGCTATTAGTTGTTCTAGTAGGCGTATCTCCTGCTCCTGCTGAGAGGAGTTAAGCTCTTCTTCTAGTGCTGCTAGTTGCTGCCGTCTTTCTAGGGCAGAACGAATCGCATACACCAGCAAATTCCGATTAAGCTTCGCTTTGGGTAAACAACCACAACTTCCTAATTCTAATACTTTGACCGCAATCGTTTCATCTTCAAGGACAGTCTGGACAATAATTGGCACCTCCGGTGCGGTTTTCTGCATCTGGATCAAGGTATTCATGCCCCGACTGTCCGGTAGCATTAAGTCTAAAAGGACAACATCGATTGCTCCTTTTACTAACTGTTGTTTTCCCCGAGCTGAGGTATCTGCACAGATTACATCAAATCCCTGACTAAACGAAGGAGATTTAGCATTAGCTAGCAGGTTCTGGAGTTTTTCGAGTTCTTCCGGGTCATCTTCGACTACTAAGACCCGGCAAGGGCGATCAATCATAAATTAGCCTTTAACTTCAAGACTTCCAAGAAGAAGATCACAGCATTACTTAAATCTTAATGGTAGAGAGCATAAAGTATAAGGAACTAATACTTAAGACAGGTTTATCGGTAGTGCAATCGTAAAGGTAGCGCCAAGACCGGGCATACTCGATGCTGTAATACTGCCTCCATGACGCTCAACGATTTTACGGCAGATTGTTAAACCCAAGCCTGTACCTTCATACTCGCTGCGACTATGCAGGCGTTGAAACACATCAAAAATTTGTTCTTGATACTCAGATTTAAAGCCAATGCCATTGTCTTCTACGATGATTTGATAGTAATGATGGGCTAAGTTATCCCTATCCTTGTCATTTTCAGTGCTGGACTTTTGATAAATTTTGACTCTCGGCGGTGTTTCTGGTTTGTGAAACTTCAAGGCGTTACTCAACAAATTCTGCATCAGTTGACGCATCTGAAAGGGGTCAGCTTTAAGAGTTGGTAGTTCTCCGATTTCAACAACCCCACCCGTTTCGGAAAGATTGACAGAAAGATCAGACAACACTTCTTGCACAAGAGTAGTCAGATTTACCAACTTGAACGGCTGGGCTTGAGTTTTGACCTGTGCTAAGGTCAGCAAGTCTTTGATAAAAGTTTGCATCTGTTCTTTAACCAGAAGCATCCGTTCTAAATATTCTCGTCCTTGGCTATCAAGTACCTGAGAGTACTCGTCAACTAAGAGTTCGTTGAACATCTGAATTTTGTGTAGAGGAGAAAGCAAATCGTGGGAAACTACGTAAGCAAAATCTTCTAGTTCGCGATTGCTGCGTTCTAACTCACTCAAAAGTTTTGTTCTCTGGGCTTCTGCAAGTTTACGCTGAGTAATATCTTGAATTTGGGCTATAAAGTATAACGGTTGGCCTGGCTCATCCCTGACTAGGGAGACACTAAGTAGTATCCAGACAACTTGTCCCTGTTTGTGGAAGTACCGCTTCTCCATTTGGTAAGTCCGTCTCTTACCGGCCAACAGCTGATGGAGGTAGTTAAGATCAGTATCTAAGTCATCGGGATGGGTAATTTCCTGAAAAGTAGTGGTAAGTAATTCCGACTCCGAGTAACCTACTAGTTCGCACAAAGCACGATTCACCCGGATAAAGCGTCCATCCGGTGCAACCAAAGCCTCCCCTGTAGCTGCATCGTCAAAGGCGAGGCGGAATCTTTCTTCAGCTTCGCGCAATTGAGCTTCTGCTTGTTTCCGTTCCGTGATATCTCGCCCTTCAGGAATTAGTAAAATGACCTGGCCCGTCTCATTGAGAATGGGACGTAGGGAAAAGTCAATCATAATAACCTGATTGTCTGCTCCTTGCACCTCAGCTTCATAACGAACAAATTCCCCTTCCTTAGCGCGAGCGATCGCTTCTTGCAACTTTTCCTGAGTCTGAGGAGAAAGCGTCCACCACCGTGCTTCCCAAAACGGCTTACCAACCACGTCTTTTAGAGCAAATCCGCCAAAATCGAGGGCAGTTTGGTTCGCTTCTAAAAGAATGCCATCTGGTGTCAACAGTCCAGTAAACTGAAATGTCTGGTCAAAGATCGCCCGAAATCGCCGTTCACTTTCTAAGAGTGCGGTTTGAAATTGCTGTCTTTGGCTATCAATGGCATTAAGTCGCAAAGCGTTCCACCAAACCAGAGTGCCAAAAATGAGAATACCAAGGATACTCCTCAGGGCTAATCCGAATTCGGCATAGAAAATGTTAGCTTGATAGCCCCATAAAACCAGCCAACCCAAAATCGGTGGGATACCTAGCACCATTGGCAGCAACTGCCTCGCCATAATACCGCCGGCATAAGGACTGGTAATTGCACTAATCATTCCCCACTCTGAGCAGGCTGCGAGAAGACCAAAGGAAAGTAAGATGAAGCTAATTGCCGTGTGGATTGCCATCCCTGTATAGGAACCAATACCATAGAATATGGGAATCTGGTAGGCGTGACCAATCAATCCCCCAAAGGCAATTAAAAACACAACGATGGCAAAGAACTGAGCAGGAGAGTACACTCTTCTGTGCAAGAGTACTAAAGCAGAACCGAGCAAAAGAAAGTTGGTGGCAGTATTGGGAGCCATTCGACCTCTAGCAGCGGCATCGACGGCATCAATGCTGTCTTTAAATAAAATTTGGTCAATGCCAAAGTCAACCTGAAAACCATACTGAATCA
>JBAUJE010000353.1:0-5320 GCA_049683475.1 Coleofasciculaceae cyanobacterium
AGCCTCTCCTTTCAAGGAGAAAAAAGCCAAAAATTGGAGGGAACCACCAAACTACTCCTGCTCAATCGGTCTTTCTTTGAGGAAGAGGAAATTATCAATTATTCATTCTTAATTATCAATTCTTGAAATGAGCCAAACATTTCTGTTGGGCTTTAACATCATAACCGTTATAAACGCAATAATCGTCTGAACTGATTACACACTGTAGCTCAACCAGAGGATGTCACATTTGTCAATACCCCCAGATCTGAATCCTTACAGCTAAAAACTAAATTTAGTACGCACTGTGCCAATCAAGAGGTTATCGTTATCACCGTTATGGTCAGGTGCCGTTAACCAAATCACTGCTGGTGTAATAGCAATATTGTCTGTCAGTTGGTATTGGTAGAAAACCTCTAGATGTAGTGAGGTACTTTCATCTTCAATACCTAGACTTTTAAGACTGCCATCACTACTAGTAACCTTTGGTTCGAGACCTAAAATGATACCCCCTAAATTACCAGTCTTGCCCAAATCAGGAAAGGCTAAACTAATAGCCCAATTCCAAATACTGGCATTTCCTTCGGAAATAACATGGGCATCTGTATATCCTAACCAACCGCCTAAAACTAGCTTAGAATTGAGTTGGTAAGAAGCCTGAACTCCGAAGGAATTACTAACTGCTGGTAGTTCTAACAAATTGGCACTTCTACTACCAGTTTGTAGATATTTATTATAGGCATTAACGTAAGCCAAGCCTACCTTAGTTTGTTCTGTTGGTTGAAAAACAACTTGAGCTAATGCCCCGTAGGAACCATCAAATAAACCAGCACCTGCTTCAGGATTACCAGCATCACCAGCGAGGTAACCGATGCTTAGTTCTAGTTTGTCACTGAAGCTGTGCTTAAGACCAATACCAGCACCCTCAATTAAGTAGTAAAGGGAAGGACGAGTGGCAAAGCGAGATATTGCCCCACTAGCACCATCACCGTCAAAGTAAGGGTTGAGGGTGTCAGCAAAGTCCCTCGCCTTTCCGCCATTAGCTGCTATAACAACCTCAGTACGTTTGCCTACTGGTAAACGGTAAAGCAGCGCATCAATTTCGACATCGCTATCCCTATCTCCAGTGAAAGCTAGTTCTCCTTCTCGGGTAAGAGTTCTCTCCTCTAAAGAACCCAGTCCTTCTGCTTGCAGTCGGCTTAAGAGTAAATCTCGACCTGTGAAGCTAGTTTCTAAGTTTAAACGGGTTCGATGACCAAAGGTAGTCACACCATCAGCCTGATTGCCTTGAGCATTATCTCCTGTAACAATGCTGGTTAGTCCAAACAGAACTTCTCCCTTAAGCTTGGTGGTTGTGGAAAATTGAGTCAGTTCTAGTTCGATTGTCCTAGCGGTAACGGCATCTACATCACCCCGCAGCAAGGATAATTCTAGGATGAATTGATCCGTTAACCTGTCTAAGACGGCCATGTCCTCTGGGGTGGCTAAATCTTGATTCTGAATCAGTGACTCCAGTAAATCGAGGGCACGCTGTAAAGCCGCAGCAAACTCATAGCGGCTGAGGGAACGATTACCTCGGAAAGTACCATCAGGGTAACCTGTAATTAAACCGTACCTTTCGATAAGCGATCGCAATGCTTGATATGCCCAGTCCCTCGGTTGAACGTCCCTCAGTTGATCAACATTGGTGGTTTGCTCTAAGGCTTCCTGTTGGTATTGATTAATTTGCTCTATAATTGCCGATTCTGGCGATTGTCGTGCTTCTTCTGTCAATATAAATTCAGCAGATTGTTGCTCCAATGTCCTATCTGCTGATGCTTCTGTCGCAACTGCACTACTAGCAAAAGCTAGGTAGGTAATGGCATTGGCAAAGCCAAACCACAGCCGACACCAGCGAATTTGACATATTTCCACTTCTGTTCCTCACACCAAATCAAACTCCTCATACTCATTGTTAATCGATAGATGAGTAAATTGGCACTAAGTAGCTGATAAAAATATATAGCGTTTCTCATGCTATTGAGCTAGATCTAATTTTCTTCCCGAAAGTATTTTTACCTTACAAGTGCGAGAACCGCTCTGAAAAACTTACACAAACCGACACATCAAAAAGCGAAAGCTGGTGATACACAAGCTTGACGTTTCCTTCCTGCTTCATCGAGATAGGTTTCTCAAAGCCTGTTGAGGACCACACTTTGATACCTCGTAGTACCAAACATGAACTGATTTAACCTCTGCGACTAGACCTTTGTGCAAGTCTATAGCTGTTGGCAGCTTTTCTTTCTTCTCTAAGGATTCTAGGCAGGTGGCTAATCCCCAGCTATAGGAATGGCGTGCTGTTCCGGCATGTTTGGCGAATAGGGTACGCTGCTTGTTGTTAGGATTGAGCTTAGTCAAAAAGCTTTTGAGCGACATCTCTCAACTCCTCTACTAGCCTCCTGTTTTTGTGAGAGCGAGAACCATACAACCTTGCACTAAAAACTGTTATTATTTCCAGTACGTCTTTTGCTAAGTCTTCTTCAAAACTTGCATCTTCTGTACGATTAATAATCACCACTTCTACCCCAAAATGCTCACAAAGACTGAAAATTAATTCAGCACCAAATCTGAGTAGTCTGTCTTTGTGTGTTAGTACTAATCGCTCCACTTGGTTATCTGTGATCAAACGAATCAACCTTTGCAACCCACGTTTGCTGTAATTCACTCCAGAACCCAAGTCTTGAATTATCTGGAACGACCAACCTTGTTGAGCGCAGAACAATTCGATGACCTGCTTTTGTCTCTCCAAGTCGGCTTTTTGGTCATGGCTCGACACTCTGGCGTAACCAACTGTTACAGACTGATTGTTGTTAATCTCCAGAATTTGATTGATGTCATAGCGGCGATGACCATTAAGAGTCCTTTGGGGAATAAGCTTTCCTTGCTTTTCCCAACGTCTTAAGGTGTTTTGCGAAACTCCCTTGAGCTTGGCTGCTTCGCTGATACTCAATAATCTACCCATTGACATATATTAGCATAAAGAATGGGTAGATTAAAGCAAGAATGTTTAGTCTTTCTTCTTACTGCTTAAACCCTAATTCATACCAAGCTAGAAGGGCTAATCATCTCCGTAATCAGCAACGCCACTTTAAGTATCTTCTTTTTCAATCTCCCGTAGGATAACTTGCATAATAGGGTCTAACTGAACATCTTTGAGGTCTTCTTGAGCAAAGGCATATTCTTTGGGTTGCCAAAGGGGAATCACAGGTACATCTCTGGCTAATAATTCTTGAATTTGGGCAAAAATTTGTTGGCGAGCCGCAGGATTTTGAGTGGTACGCTGTTGTTCAATTAGTTTATTCATGCGATCGCTATAGTAAAAAGAACCCTGACTTTTGCTAGCACCATCTCGACAACCCATATCCTCATAACCAATGCTGCAACTAACTAACGGGTGAATGAAATTATCAGGATCGGGAAAGTCGGGATACCAATCAACTAAAGCACTCTGGTACAATCCCTGAGAAAGGTTACTAAAGAAATTTGCCGACTCTACAGTTTGGATTTGGATTTGTACTACCCCTCCCAGGGTTTGTGCTGCATATTCTTTCAGCAGACTAGCAACTTGCTGCCGTGTTGCTGAACCCGAAGGATACCAAATTTCAAATTGCAAGGGGTTTTCTGCTGTAAATCCTGCTTGAGCAAGCAAGGCGGTCGCTTGGGCAATGTTACCGTCGCCGTAGAGTGTTTTAAAAGCTGGTTGGGAGACATCAAAACTAGTAGGAATAAGGCTATAAGCTGGTTCTGCTTGGTTCCTCAATACCCGCTCATTAATCAGTTTTCGGTCAATCAAAGCAGCAACTGCCTGTCTCGCTTCTACCTTATTAAAAGGTGCTAACTGGGTATTGAGAACCATATAACTAATGTTATTGCTGGGAGCTGAAATTACCTGCCAATTACCAGCCTCAGCCTCTTCTTGCAAACTCTTAATTTGATCTGCTTCTAAGCTTTGATAGGCAATATCTACTGCACCAGTTGTAATCGAATTATATAAGTTTGCAGAACTGGTAATTATTTGGAAATCGAGTCCTTGATTAAGGGGTTTTTCACCCCAGTAGTCTTCAAAAATGTCGAGGCGAATTGAACTGGGTTTGAAATCAGCCAACTTATAAGGCCCTGTCCCAACAAATTTGGTCGGTACAAATTTGCCGCTACCAATCTCGTAAGCGTTGGGAGAAACTGCACACATCCCTGAGAATGCTAAGAGTGAGGGAAAGGCAGCAAAGGGATTTTTCAGTTGGATGGTAAGCTCATATTCCCCCGTTGCTTCGACTGAGTTTACAATATCTACTAATAAAGAAGAGGGTTTACCACCATTTTCGATAAACCTTTCTAGGGAAAACACCATTGCCTCAGCATTAAATGGCGTTCCATCATGGAAGACAACTCCCTCACGGATGGGAATTGTATAAGTTAGACCATCAGCACTGACTTTAGGTAATTCCGTAGCTAGTTGAGGCATTAGTTCTGATGAACCTGGCTTGTAAGTATAGAGCCTATCGCCCAAACTGTAGAGAATGTTGCTTGCTGCTAACTCATAGGCATCTGCTGGGTCAAGAGTTCTAGGCTTTAAGGTTGTACCAAAGACAACCCTACCACTTTCACTAACGCTAGGTTCAGGGGCCTGCTGGTCGGAAGGACTACCACAACTAATGACTAGAACACAGCAACAGATAGATAGAGCGAGAAATTTAGTGAGAGATCGCCACGGCTTAAGATATATGAAAAACCTGTTCATAATAGACATAGTAATTTGAGGTTTGCCATAAGGTATAAATAATTTTCTTTGGTAGTTTACCTGCTTTTTGACATGGATTAAACCTTAATCAATGCAGCTAATGAAGGTAAGTTATAGTTTATAACTCGTGTTAGTTTCTTGGTTTTGGTGGTTAATCAAAACCAATTTATATTGAATTGTCCCCTCCTTACTTAGTAAATCTGACCCTTTTTCGGGATGTGAACGTACGTGATGGATATGGTAAAAGGATAGAGTATAATTGCAAGGTAATTTATATTAAGAATTATTGCCAAGGGCATTGATCTACATATTTAAGGTAGAAATTCAAAGAAAAATATTTTCACTACTCAAAGCCATCTAAACTAAGAAATTTACAAGCAACAGAAAGATAAGCTAGAGCAAATTTTAAGCTAATCAGCATTTAAGTTGCATAATGGAGAGCATAGCAAGATTAAGAGAAGGTCGATGCCACCACCCACTCAAAACTTTCTCACAGCAGAGCAAGTTTTGAAGCTGCAAAATGCACTGCGAGATAATTCCTTACCCCATGTAAGGGAGAGAATT
>JBAUJE010000354.1:0-25969 GCA_049683475.1 Coleofasciculaceae cyanobacterium
GTTTGCGTAGCTTTGCCGAGCAGACGCTACGCAACGTCGCTAACGCTACGCTAAGGTGCGCCCTTCAGCATTGGCCGTTAGGGCATACAGGGAACAGGGAACAGGGAATAGGGAACAGGGAATAGGGAACAGGGAATAGGGAATAGGGAACAGGGAACTCTTAACTGAGGGTTACAGCGATTCTTAATGTCTGAGTGCGTAAGTCCTAGTAACAATTAAATTCTCAAGAGGATTGCTTAATCTAGATACACCTCAAACAATCTAGAAAGAGCCCTTGTTTGGGGGTTGACAAACAAGGGGCAATGTATAGTAATATTTAGGTTTGATACTCAAATACCCTTATATCCCTTCAGTTGGCAAAGGTAGGCTGGATGTCTTGGCTGCTGCTTTCGGACGGGGACAACTGCTAGTTGCCCCCAAAGTCCAAGGAAAAGAGCTAATCACCAGGCAGTTCAGAGTAGAGAGATAGAGACAAGAAGGCTAGATTGCTTGCTCACAATTGTGAGTAAGTCTGTCTACCATCGGCACCGTCATAAAATCGTTTAACTATCCCTGATATTTCCTCTTTATTGAGATGAACTCAAGCAAACTTTTAGTAATATCCTGGTTCCTTGGCGATTTTACCTTGTGGCAATGGGAGTTTTGCTGTGAGCCTTTGCTTGGACTGTCTTACTTAAATCGTTAACGCGTAAGTAATTGCAAGTAACCTTGTCTGACAAAACTTTACCGCTAGGGGTGTTGCGATGAATTTCTAGTTCAGCAGTGGGTGGTGCTTCAAACAAAAAACGTTCGTTAGGAAAAACGACGCGCTCAAAGCGCCAATTAGGAATGTTTGTCACTTTAGCAACGAGGGTATTACTAGTCCCGTTGACGTAGCAGCAGAGAATCCGCTCGTTGTACTCGGAATGTGGAGTGTGAAGTAGTTGATTCATGAGTTGCGATTCTAGCGGTAAATTATTTGTTCAGTCAGCAATGGCTTACGGTTGACAGACCGCAAACCGATTCAACAGATTGATTGTGTAATATCAAATCTTGTTTTGGTTTTAAGTGATTTGGCAAGATTTGATGAACGCTAGCTCTGCCAAAGGACTAACTTGATTGCTAGCTTCCGATGGCATACCTAATCGTTAAGTTTCAGCACCCCGTAAATTTGCCGGCTTGTCTTGACAACAAGCTTGACAAAATAATTTTAAATCATGAACTTTCTTCATGGTAGTTTGATTTTAAGATAATTAAGTCAATAAAGCTAAGCTAATTTTAGCAAAGTTTAACTTTTGAGAGCGTTGCCAGAGAACCGAGCTTGTTTTCTTTTAAGCGATTGACTGCTTTTTTTTGATGCTCTTCAAGCCTAGTGAAATGTCAGGTAATTGTGACACATCTGTCAGCTTTCAGACCCTAGCTTGACTCTCTTTCTCAATTAATCAACTAGTTGAGATGGGAAAAACAGGTATTATTGATGATTAGTTCTTCCCAATTAGTTGCTTTCATCAAGACGTTTGATACAAATTGCCAATCCGAAAGCCCGCTGCTCGGTCTAGTTTACTAGCAACATTGAGCTAATTGTTCCACAGGTTAAGTCTATCACATCAAGTTCAGTTAATGATTACTTAGATCACTTGTCTTAAGAATTTGATGCTAATTTCTTTATAGACAAAAAAAGCATTTCCCTGTAGCAAATGTCAGTGAGTAAGACGTTATAAGATGGGGTTTTCCATCTATATACATGTAACTGAACTTGGTATAACCCAATAAAGCTGCTCACTTTACTCAAACCAAAAAAGTAACTTATTTGATTTCCAATCTCTGTTTGTAAGCTGCTCAAATGCACGGCATAGCAAAATCAATCATATAGCTAGGTTGCTTCTCGACACTAGTAGCAGAAACCATTAATGCTGACTGATCTGGAAAGAAATGTCTAATCCCACGGTGAACAAATATTTCCACCTTTAGGCGCAGCTCTAAAGAGTGATAGGGAAACTTGGGTAGAATTTGTGAGTCTTGCCCATCGTTTGCCATTAAGTACTCACGTATAATGCGGCTGGCAACATAGTCAATTAATAGTTGGCGAAAATTAGGACTCGCAAAAATTTGCTTCTGAGCTTTTTCGGGATAGAGTGCTAAAGCATTATCTATTTCCTCAACTACCAGTTTCAGCCCTATCTTTCCCAGTTTTTCGGACATTTTTGGCGACATTTCTGATATCCTCTAATTGACTGTCTACGAGCTAACCCTAGTTCACTCGGATTCATGGTTATTCAGCTAGTAATCGCCTTCAAAGATATTTCCTTCTTACGATATAGGCGAATAGAATAATTCTTTTCCTTGCAAATCGGCTGTTCAAACTTGTTCTGCATGGTAGACCCTAGTTCACCACTGGTACATTCAAGCAATATGTCAGTCCCTTGCTGCACCCTATCAGCAAGAATAGACTAAGAATCTGAAAGATTTAGGTAAGAAATTTGACAGAATCGGCAACTCTATATGAAGAAGCATTAAGTGACTTCTCTGAGGCGATAGCCAATACTGTGGATAGTTTCAATTAAATTTTCTGGAGTACCCACGGCTTTGAGTTTGTTGCGCAAGCTTTTGACATGAGCCTTGACCGTATCTTTTGAGGGAGGAGCCTCATAAGACCAAACGTGTTCAATAATAAGACTACGAGTGAGCACACGCCGACCGTTACGCATAAACAATTCAAGAAGGGCATATTCTTTAGGGGTTAGGCGTAACGGTTGATCAAGGTAAGTAACCTCATAGCTTGATGGATCTAGCTTCAAGCCGCACCATTCCAATATTGGTGGTGATGAAGTACTACCTCGACGCAGTAAAGCACGGATTCGAGCTAACAACTCTGGCAAATCCACAGGTTTCACAACATAGTCATCTGCTCCCGCATCCAAGCCAGTGACTTTATCTGTACTAGTGTCACGAGCGGTCATTAGCAAGACAGGGGTAGTGTAGCCATGGGAACGTATACGTCGGCACAAGCTAACACCATCTAGCTTGGGCAGCATCACATCAAGCAAAATCAAGTCATACTCAATTGCTCTGACCTGTCCCCAGGCCGCTTCCCCATCATTGACGACATCAATTACATAGCGCTGGTCAGTTAGGGCTTCTGCCAGAGCTTCTGCCAACTGCACATCGTCTTCTACTAGCATTAATCTCATAGTAGAGTTTACTTGGAGGAGAGACTACCTTAACACCATGACAGCTACAGAAAAGCTAATCATTAATAACTTATCTGCTGCGTAAAGTTTACCTTTACTAGACTTGCTGCCAAGCCCACGAAATTAACTAAACCTTAACTACTTAGTACTGCTTTAGTACTGCCTGAGAGTCTGGGTGAGACTTGACAATGCCAAAGAGTTGGGTTCTCAAGCAGGATGCTCGATGGTTATTTCGGCCCCTGTTTAGTACACCATCTATTTGGGCACTGGTCATTTTGGTTATGGCTGGACTAGTCAACCTAATCTGAATACTACTGCTGCACCTACAATTACTCCCCTGGCGAAAAATCTGCATTTACTAGTTTAAGACGACCTGCCCCTAATCGGTAAAATTCTTACACCGGCAGTGAAGGCAAAATTTTCTCGCCCCTAAGACATATTTACCCATCTCTCTTGAAAATCTAGTAGAGGAACTCTCGAAGGAGAGGTAGGGTTGGCAAAAAATGACAGAATTAAACTCAAAATTATTTAATCGTTAACGGCATCATTGCTCTTAGAGCATAGCTTACTTGATTCTTTGCTTTTCTGGTAAATTCTCCAGCGGCTTGGCTGCCCTCAATTATCGCTATCCAATAACTGTAACTATTATAAATAATTAAAAGTCACCAACTTTAGTAGTTTTGTTAAAAATACAAACCAGTTTGTAAGAATTTATAAGAATTTACCAAGTTAACTGATGATTTAATTGTTACAGCTGGTTTGTAAGTTATGTCAACTAATTGACCTTTGCAAGTAACCAACATCTTCTGAGCCAGAGAGGTCGGAAATGTTTGCACAGCACCGGAAGTAATAAAAAAAAGTGACATTATAATGTTTTTAGCAAGAAAGTCTGCCATTTCGGTAGTAGGACAGCAACAGTTTCCCTAACAAAATATTAATATCTTTTGATCCATTACTAAGAACAAAAAACTGTATAGAATTGCACAAAAATTGAAAAAATGCTTATGAAACGGGTGCTGCCAAAAACGGGGACTCTAGGATTTTTTGAATTAGCATTGCTGATACTTGTTGGGATTAGTATTTTCTCCTACTGTAATCTGACATCAACAGTGAGTGCGACTAGTTGGCACAATGCAGTGCTGATAATAGGAGCTACTAACAGTCTCAGCTTATTACTTACTGCTTGGCTTTACTATTTGCTCAGCATTACTAACCAAGAAAAAGAACGGTTTCAAACAATCATCGAGTCAATACAAATACCCTTAAGCATTACCCATTTAGAGGACGGGAAAATACTTTATGCCAATGAACCGATGGGAGCAACTTTGGGTACGTGCTCCCAAAATTTGCGAAAAGAGCAAGCAGTAAGTTTTGATCGTAACGCCACTGAGTGGCCTATTCTCTTAGATAAATTGGCAGAAAATGGATATATCCACAATCATGAGATTAGAGTTCGTAAGGCAGACGGTGCATACTTTTCGGCCCTTATCTCTGCTGAATTGATCGAGTTTAAGGGAGAGCAAGCCATAGTCAGTACCTTCTGCGATATTACAGAGTACAAGCAGGTAGAATCAGCACTGCGAGAAAGCGAAGCACTCTTCCATACCATAGCTAACAGTGCCCCAGTCTTGATGTACATGTCTGATGAGGACACACTCTGTACCTTCTTTAACCAACCATGGCTAGACTTTACCGGAAGATCCCTAGAGCAAGAACTAGGTAATGGTTGGATGGAGGGCATACACCCAGAAGACTTGGAGTATTTCCGTGATAACTACTTATCAACTTGCTCTGCTTACAACCTATTTCGCCTTGAGTATCGCTTGCGACGAGCCGATGGTCAATACCGCTGGGTGCTTTGTACCGGGGTGCCCCATCATACAACAGAGGGCAGCTTTGCCGGTTATATTTGCTCCTGCATCGATATAACTGATCGCAAGGAAGCTGAAGAAGAACGGCGTAGAAGTGAGGCACGCTATCGTGCCATCGTTGAGGATCAGACTGAATTAATTTGTCGTTTCCGTCCTGATGGCAGTTTGCTGTTCGTTAACGAAACTTATTGCCGCTATTTTGGCAAGAAGCAGCAAGAGTTGATAGAAAGCAATTTTTGTTGTCTAAGTCTTGATCAGAATCGTCAACAAATAGAAAAATACATTGTCGCTTTAACTTCAGACGATCCCGTAGTTACCAATGAAGAGATGGTGACTATAGCTAATCAGGAAAGTTACTGGCTACAGTGGATTAATCGTGGCATTTTTAGTGAGCAAGGGGAATTAGTTGAGTTACAGGCAGTAGGGCGCGATATTACGGAACGCAAGCGCACAGAAGAAGTTTTGCGTGAGCATCAACTGTTTGTCGAACGGATAGCCGATGCTACTCCCGGTATTTTGTACATCTACGACTTAATCAGACAACGCCACGTCTATACCAATCAACAAATTGCCGAACTCTTGGGCTACACACCAACCCAAGTCCAGGAAATGGGCAGCAACTTTACCGATCAGGTAATATACCCTGCTGATTTGCCCAAATACCAAGAATACATTCAGCAGCGAATTCCTCAGGCAAAAGATGGTGAAATTTTGGAATTTGACTATCGAGTGCGCCACGCCAGTGGAGAAAGGCGCTGGTTGCAGAATCGAGATACTGTCTTTATTCGCAACGAACTTGGTTGTCCCATACAAATCATTGGTGTAGCACAAGATATCACTAAACGCAAGCAGGCAGAGTCAGCACTACAAGCGAGTGAGGAGCGATTGCGGGTAGCTCTAGAAGCTGCTGGTATGAGTAGCTGGGAATGGAACTTACTGACAGACCAAATAACCTGGTCTGGTAACTTCGATTTCTTTTCAAGTATGCTGCCTAGTCGCTTTGATGGCAAACATGAAACCTTTATTGAGAGTATTCACTCCCCAGACCGCCCTCGTGTGCTAGAAGCACTAGAAAATGCAGTTAACGATGGGGAGGACTACGATGTTGAGTTTCGCGTCATTTTGCCAGACGGTAATGTTCGTTGGGTAGCAAGCAAGGGTCAGGTTTTTTATGGCGAAACTGGCTTTGCAGTACGCATGGTGGGGGTAGACATGGATATTACCCGGCACAAGCTAGCAGAAGAAGAGTTACAAAGAAGTGAGGAACTCTACCGTACAATGGCCCGCAACTTTCCTAACGGTGCAGTTCTCCTGTTTGATAAAAACTTGCACTATACCCTCGCTGAAGGAAAAGGACTGGCTGATTTTGGTTTGTCTAAGGAGTTAATAGAAGGCAAAACAATTACTGAAGTTTTCCCCCCAGAAATCTGGCATCTTAAACAAAAAGCTGATCAAGAATCTCTTGAGGGCAAATCGAGTGTGTTTGAGATGTCTTATGGCAAGCGGATTTATTTAGTGCATGTACTCCCGGTTAAAAATGATCGAGGGGAAATTTTTGCTGGCATGGCAATGTGGCAAGATATTAGCGATCGCAAGCGAGCTGAGCTAGCTTTGCTGGAGGAGAGAAATTTTATCTCAGCAATTCTTAACACAGCCAATGCCATCATCTTAGTTCTTGATCCGGAAGGAAGAATCCACCGTTTCAACCGCTTTTGTGAGAAATTAACTGGTTACACTTTTGAAGAAGTCAAGGGTAAATTTGCTTGGGATTTGTTTCTCCTAAAAGATGACATAGAGCCAGTTAAAGCAGTCGTTCGGGAGCTGCAATCAGGCAAATTTGCTAACGAGTACGAAAATTACTGGGTAGCACGGGATGGCACTCGCCGTTTGCTCTCTTGGTCAAATACGGTGCTTCTTGACGCTGACGGTTCAGTTAAGTATGTCGTAGCTATTGCTATTGATGTTACTGAGCGCAAAAAAGCGGAAAAAGCGCGTCAGGCTCTAGAAAGAGAAAGAGAATTAAGCCAACTTAGACTTAGATTCTTTTCAATGGCAAGCCATGAATTTCGTACTCCCCTTAGCACCATTTTAATGTCTGCCCAACTATTAGGGACTTGCTCCGATACTTGGTCCCAGGAAAAGAAGGCAAGAAATCTGCAACGCATTGAATCAGCAACTAAACATATGATTCAACTATTAGAAGATATTCTGATGATTAATCGGGCGGAAACTCGGAAGCTAGAATTACAGCCAGCCCAGATTAATCTAAGCAAGTTTTGTTGGCATTTAGTAGAGGAAATTCAACTTAATGCCGCTCCTAACCAACAAGTTGTTTACAACTGTAAATGTCGCTGTCATAATGCCTATATAGATGAAAAGGTTTTGCGTTCTATTCTGAGCAATTTACTCTCGAATGCCATTAAATATTCATCAGATGGTAGTGATGTTTATTTAGATTTAACCTGTGACAATGGACAAGCCACTCTAAAAATCCAAGACCAAGGTATTGGTATTCCTGACTCAGATCAGCCCCTGCTGTTTGAGGCTTTTCATCGAGGAGGAAATATCGATAAAATTGGTGGCACAGGACTCGGACTAACAGTAGTTAAACATTGTCTCCAATTGTGTGGTGGTTCCATCAGCTTCAAAAGTAAAGTGGGGGTAGGCACAACCTTTACTGTTCAAATTCCCCTGAACCAAGACAGAGCAAGAGATTTAAGCTCAGAACCATAGCAATTAGCATCTGCTGCTGGTATCTTGAAAAAGGTTTTCAAAAGTAGGTAGGGGTAGCCAGAAAGATACTTCAGCGTCGAAAATGGAAAAGGACAAATCCAACTTTTCTGTTTTTTCCCTCTTTAGGCAGGGGAGTGCTAACTGAACTTCTCATCCCTCCAGCCCATTACAGGAGACATCTTGCCGGCACATTAGTCTCAGCCACCCGCTTCATCTACCTCGAAAACAGCTTCAGTGAAACTAGCCAAATGATTAAATATCCCGACTTTGAGAGCCACAGCTATCAGGTCAAGCAAGAGTTAGGACATAATCGCGCCGGAGGGCGTGTTACTTACCTAGCAAAAAAGACAGATAGCGAACTACCCGTTGTAATTAAGGATTTTCAGTTTGCCCACCCAGGAGTAACTTGGGCAGACTATGATTCAGCACTTCGGGAAATTCAGGTGATGCAAAAGCTCAATCATCCGAGCATTCCCTGCTATCTCGACTCCTTTGAAACTACCACGGGCTTTTGCTTAGTACAGGAGTACAAACAAGCTCTATCTTTAGGAGAACAACAGCGTTGGTCCCCAGCAGAAATTAAAGAGATTGCTCTTGCTGTCTTGGAGGTTTTAGTTTACCTGCAACAGCAGGAACCACCAATTTTTCATCGAGATATTAAACCAGAAAATATTTTAGTTAAGCGGCAATCAAGCGCTTCTGAGGCTACAACCAAAGGGGAAGAAAACAAGAGTGACCCTCCACTCAAAGTGTATCTGGTAGATTTTGGCTTCGCCCGTCAAGCCAGTCCAGATCAGGCTCCCAGTAGTGTAGTCAAAGGGACTCTGGGATTTATGCCACCAGAGCAAATGTTTAACCGTCAACTGACAGCATGCTCAGATCTCTATGCCTTAGGTGCTACATTGATTTGTTTACTAACTGGCACTAGATCAAATGCCATTGGTAGCCTAATCGACGAGGCATTCCGCTTCAATTTTCAGCATCTAGTGCCACAGTTAAGTTGGCAGTTTGTCAACTGGTTAGAAAAAATGGTTGCTCCCAACCTGAAGCACCGCTTTTCTAACGCCGCTGTTGCTCTAAAAGCTCTCAAACCAATTTCCGTTGTTGGCAGTAAATATAGCATTGAGTTTCTAAGCCGTGCTTTAGGGCGCAGAGCTTCAGTAACCCTAATGACTCTCTCTTCTCTGAGTTTATTAGCCTCTTTAGGTATAACTACCCTCAATTCCAATCCGAATCCTCCTCTGGTTAATAAACTGCTCAACACTGGGGAATGTTTTGAGTGTAATCTCGAGAAAGTCAACCTTGATGGTGCCTACCTAGCAGGTGCTGAATTGGAAGGCGCTAACTTAGAGGATGTCCAGTTGGGGGGAAGTCAGCTAGAAAATGCTAACCTCCAAAATGCCAACCTTCGGAATGCCAATTTAGAGGGTGCTAGCCTCGTCGGTGCTAACCTATATGGAACCTACCTAGAGAGCGCAAAATTGGGAGGAGCTAACTTAAGACTTGCTTACTTAGATAATGCTTACCTTGGTGGTGCTTCCTTAGAAGGCGCTAACCTCTGGGGGGCCAAGCTAGGAGGAGCTAACTTAGTCAGCGCTTCTTTAAAAGGGGCTTACCTAGGTGGGATTTTCCTAAGAGAAGCCCACTTAGAAGGGGCTAACCTAGAAGGGGCTAACCTAGAAGGTTCTGATTTAGAGGGAGTTTCTCTGCAAGGCGCTAATTTAGCAGGCGCTAATTTAGCAGGTGCTAATTTGGCAGGTGCTGATTTAGAGGGAGCTTATCTAGAAGGAGCTAATCTGAAAAGAGCAATTATGCCCGATGGAACTGTTCATGAGTAAATTTCGATCATCTTGAAGTGGCGAGCAGGGGGAGACAATTTAAGTAATGAGTAATGAGTAATGAGTAATGAGTAATAACAAGAATATTTATTGTTTATTACTTGGCTATGTGAACCCTATTGTCTATTGCCTGTTCCCTGTTGCCTCTAATTAACAATTTTCAATTTTCAACAATCTGAAAACTGTTATTTAATCGTCGTAATTGAAGTTTAAAACGACAAACTCCCCAGCCGAATTTGGTCCTTGGCAAAATACTTCTTTTTTGCGTGAGCGCTCGTCTCTGGTACAAGTAACTTGTTGTGCAAATTCTGCCTCCCTACCTAGGTATTGCTCAGGGTTAATGCGGAGTTTCTGTCGGAACTGCCGCCAAGGAACGTCAACAATCTTATCACCGCAGACCATTTCCACCTCGCCGCCTTCTGCATCTACGTCACCAAATTCAACTTCAAATTCTGCTTCTTCGATTTCGACAATTTTACAGGCTTCCAACTTGGCGCGATCGCCACAAGCTGCTATCGTTCCAATCGTTGTGGCAAGAAAACCGCTAATTGCCAGAGAGATTAATCTGTTGGGCATGTTTTCCTTTAGCAAGCAATTTGTGCTGGGACAAGAGTACAAACAAACAGCCTGACTCTCTTTTTAGGATAGTTCGCAATCAGCTGGTCAATTGAAAATTGTTAAATTGTCTTCCTTGTACTCCTTGTCCCGATCAAGAGAGGGCAGCGTTAAAATCATTAAGGACTATTACGCTCTGCCCTCATGTCTCATTCTGCCGAGATTTCAGATACCAAAATTAACCTCAGTAGCCAAAATACCATTCGTATCCGGGGGGCAAGGCAGCATAATCTGAAAAATGTTGACCTAGAACTGCCACGTGATCGCTTAATTGTCTTTACTGGTGTCTCTGGTTCTGGCAAATCGTCCCTTGCCTTCGATACCATTTTTGCTGAAGGACAGCGCCGCTATGTGGAATCCCTCAGTGCCTATGCGCGGCAATTTTTGGGACAATTAGATAAGCCGGATGTTGATGCTATTGAAGGTTTAAGTCCTGCTATCTCTATTGATCAGAAATCTACCTCTAACAACCCTCGCTCCACGGTTGGCACCGTTACCGAAATTTACGACTATTTACGCCTATTGTTTGGAAGGGCAGGTGAACCCCACTGTCCTATTTGCGATCGCTCAATTGCCCCTCAAACAATTGATCAGATGTGCGATCGCATCATGGAATTGCCTGATCTTACTCGCTTTCAGATTCTGGCACCTGTGATTCGGGGGAAAAAAGGCACCCACAAAAAACTACTTTCCAGTCTCGCCTCGGAAGGATTTGTACGCGTCCGTGTTAATGGTGAAGTCCGAGAACTGAGTGATGCAATTGAATTAGATAAAAATCATACCCACAGCATTGAGGTGGTGGTTGACCGACTAATTAAAAAACCTGATATACAGGAACGTCTGACCGATTCCCTGGACACTTGTCTACGTCGTTCTAATGGAATTGCTATCGTTGATATTTTAGATGATACCTCGCCACAGTCGGATTCTTCATCTAATTCTGCTCGTTCTCAAGAAATCAAGGCTACAAATGGTGAAGATTCTCAGCAAGAAGTTATCAAAGAAATAGTTTTCTCAGAAAACTTTGCTTGTCCAGAACATGGCGCAGTCATGGAAGAACTATCACCACGACTGTTTTCTTTTAATTCTCCCTATGGAGCTTGTCCTAACTGTCACGGATTAGGCAACTTACGCACCTTTTCACCAGAGTTAATTGTACCTGACCCAACACAACCAGTGTATGCTGCGATCGCACCTTGGTCAGAGAAAGACAACTCCTATTATCTTTCTCTTCTCCACGGTTTAGGGCAAGCTTTTAACTTTGAAATTTCCACTCATTGGCATAAGTTAACTTCTCAACAAAAGGAAGTTATTCTTTACGGCACTCAAGAGAAAATCTTTGTTGATTCTGATTCCGTTTATCGACAAGAAAGAGGTTATTACAAGCGCTATGCTGGGGTTATTCCCATCCTGGAACGCCAGTATCAAGAAAGCAGTTCAGAAACCCAAAAACAAAAATTAGAGCAGTACCTTATCTATCAACCTTGTCCCGTTTGCCAGGGTAAAAGGCTCAAGCCAGAAGCTTTGTCTGTACAACTAGGACAGTACAGAATCAATAATTTAACCGAAGTCGCAATTCACGAATCTTTAGAGCGAGTTAATCACTTACAACTCTCAGAAAGACAAGCCAAAATTGGTGAGCTTGCCCTCAAGGAAATTAGGAACAGACTACAATTTCTCATTGATGTGGGCTTAGATTATCTTACCCTGGAGCGAGCGGCAATGACTCTTTCTGGGGGAGAAGCACAGAGGATTAGGCTAGCCACACAAATTGGGGCTGGACTTACAGGTGTACTTTATGTATTAGACGAACCCAGTATCGGTTTACATCAGCGAGATAATGGGCGTTTACTTGCTACTCTGAGAAAGTTACGAGATTTAGGTAATACTTTAATCGTAGTAGAACACGATGAAGAAACAATTCGTACTGCTGACCACATTGTTGATATTGGACCTAAAGCAGGAATTCACGGCGGAGAAATTGTAGTTCAGGGAAATTTAGAAAAACTCCTCAAGAATAAAAAATCTTTGACAGGTGATTATTTGTCAGGCAGAAAGGCAATAGAAACTCCTTCAAAAAGGAGAAAAGGTAACGGAGTTTCCATTGTCCTTAAAGATGCTAACCGCAATAACCTCAAACATATAGATGTAGAAATTCCTTTAGGCAAGCTAGTTTCTATTACAGGGGTTTCTGGTTCTGGCAAATCTACTCTAGTTAACGAACTTCTTTATCCAGCCCTACAAAATCATCTTAATCGCAAAGTCCCCTTTCCCAGCGAATTAGGTCAGGTTAAAGGATTAAATTCAATTGATAAAGCAATTGTCATTGACCAATCTCCCATTGGACGTACCCCGCGTTCTAATGCTGCCACTTATACGGGTATTTTTGATGTAATTCGTGAGGTATTTTCTCAAACGATTGAAGCAAAAGCAAGGGGTTACAAAGCAGGGCGTTTTTCTTTTAATGTTAAAGGGGGACGTTGCGAAGCTTGCAGTGGTCAAGGAGTAAATGTTATTGAGATGAACTTCCTCCCGGATGTTTACGTGCAATGTGATGTTTGTAAGGGAGCACGTTACAACCGGGAAACCTTACAGGTGAAATTTAAGGGACATTCTATTGCTGATGTTTTGAATATGACAGTAGAAGAAGCTTTAGAGGTTTTTCAAAACATTCCTAGGGCTGCAACTCGACTACAAACTTTACTAGATGTGGGGTTAGGTTATGTTCATTTAGGACAACCAGCACCGACTTTATCCGGTGGGGAAGCACAGCGGGTAAAGTTAGCAACAGAATTATCACGTCGGGCAACAGGAAAGACTTTATATTTAATTGATGAACCAACTACTGGCTTATCTTTTTATGATGTCCATTATTTATTAAATGTTTTGCAAAGGTTGGTAGATAAGGGTAATTCAATTGTGGTAATTGAACACAATTTAGATGTGATTCGTTGTGCTGATTGGGTAATTGATTTAGGGCCAGAGGGTGGAGATAAAGGTGGTGAGGTGATTGCTACTGGAACACCAGAAAAGGTGGCAAATAATAAGAAGTCTTATACTGGACAGTATTTGAAAGAGGTGTTGAAACAGCATTCCTCAAAGGCTAGTAGTTCAATAAAAAGTGTTAGTTAAATGTGATTATACTTATACAATTTATTGAAAAAAGAGTATTAGATTAGTCTAACCATCTTTAAGTCAAATTGATTTTATCGTGGGTCTATGAACATCTAATTTTTGAATGTCGTATTGCAGTAGGGATGAGTCAGTTGTGCATTGTCTAAAGTAGCTAAGCCGCCATCTGCTTTTCTTATTTTGTGGTCTACCGAGTTAAAGCTACTGGGGAGATAGCCATCACAAATTTTACATCGTGGAGAACCAGGTAAAGCATCTCTGATATAAGCGGCTGATTTAGTCTCTCGTGAGAATGATTTGCCTTTTACTTCACTAGTGTTGCCTCTGGTTGTCCTTTTTAAAGAACCAAATCTTTTTTCAGTAACTATCTCTTTTATAACGTTTTTTTTGTCTACTCCTTGGGAGAGTTTTTCAATGATTTGTTGATAAAAACCTTTAACCTTCTCTCTTGCCTTTACTGCACTGCTCTTACGGACAATCTGCGGAATCATATCATCTTGCCAAATCACCCATTCAAAATCTTTTCTAGTTTCTGTAAAGTTAGAGAAAGATTTTGATTTTTCTAAATGTAATATCCAAGTAACAACACCATAAAAGGAACCAACTTTTGGCTTTCCGGCTCTAGTGTAGAAGTATACTATTGGATGAAGACCAAGAGATGAAGGATGGTTACTGTTTATTCTTTGAGCTACTTTTCGGCATTTGTTTAAAAGTTTTATTGTTGTATCTCCTGTTGAGTCATCTCCCAATTGATCATCTACTTCTAGACCGTTAACTATATTGACAAACTCTAAAATTAATTCAAGTTTTTCTGAAGATGATAGATTTCCAACAATTGGTACATCCAGTGTCTTAATTGGATTTATCAGTTTAGGTTCAAAAACTAGCTGATGTATTTCCTGAGCTAGGTTCTCAATTTTATCTTGCTTTTCTTGCGAAAAGTCTGACCAATATTTATGCCCACTTCCACTTCTCATAATTGCACGAGCAGCCACACCATTAGGCGTTTTTCTCGCTTTTAACAAGCGCATCTCGGTTTCACCAATAGGTGCAGCTTTCTGATTAATTTTAAAAAAAGAATCTTCTGCTTTGGCTGCATCACCTTCAACCCACTGAAGGTCAATCCCTGAAGCACCTAGGTTTCTTGCTCTTTCAAGCTTTTTTGGATCTACTTGTCCTTGATGCTGTGTTAATGATTGATAATCCTTGTAAGAACCTATCTTGCTCTTGATTAGTTTTCTAAGCTCCTGAGCCGCATTTTTATGCTCTGTGATATCTCCATAATAGAATTCTTTGGAAATTTTTCCATCCCCATAATCATCATTAATCCAAGCAATTAAAGAACTAAGTCGATGAGAACCATCTATTACAAAATAATAGCTACCAGAACTTCTCCAAAGAATAATTGCTGGTATTAAATCTCTATCTAAAAAGCTTTCTATAAATTCACATATCTTTTGAGCATCCCATTCATTAGTTTCACGCTGAAAATCAGGTTTTCTTAAAAAAGGATAGAAAAAGGAATTTTCTTCTAAATCACGAATAGATATACTAGAAATATTTCGTCCTATATTCTGACCTGGCTGTCCTTGAACTTCAAATGCTTCTCTGGGTATCAATGCATCTAGACTAACTTTTGGACTTTCTTGTGGCATCTTTACTACTATTAGTTTTTCTTAAATAAAAAATTACTTTTCTAGTATAAGATTATTTCATTGTTCGTCGCTTGTGGAAGTCGATGTAATCTCAAATCCTTATCGTTATTAATCAATATTACATAACTACCTGCGGTATCGAGTTAGAAATTTTGGGTAGACACATGGATCTAGAAGAGGAGAACTGCTTGAATTTGTCTGAAAAAGATGGTGCGGTAGCTACACCTCGAACGGCGCGATCGCTTAATTGTGATTGCGAAATGAAGAGTCTTATACCTCTAATTATTTCACCTCTTATAAAATACAGATAGACCCTCACCTAAGCTAGGAGATTGTCTCATGCCCACGATGACTGTTAAAGACTTAGAGCAACTGCAAACTACCCTCGACCAAGCAGGTTATGATTACCAGCTAGAACTAGAAGATGGGAAAATTACTGTAGTGGGACCATCAGATATTGATTCTAGTGAAATAGGTGTACTCTTCAGTCGGCTACTGGCTAACTGGGTTTATCCTCGTCGTTTGGGGAGAGTATTTGACTCGGCGGGTGGTTTTATCTTACCCAACACAGACCTCAAAGCACCAGATGTTTCTTTTGTACGTGCTTCCCGCCTCCGGCAACGCCTACGCTACTTTGCCGAAATGGTTCCCGATCTAGTTGTTGAAATTAAATCCCAAAGCGATCGTATCAAACCTTTAGAAGCAAAAATTCAGATGTTCCTATCACTAGGAGCAGTAGTCGGAATTCTTATCGATCCGGATCAAGAGACACTGACAGTTTACCGTCCCACTGGTGAGCCAATTGTACTAAGTGGTGAAGAGATTTTGACGATACCAGAGCTGTTTCCCGATTGGGAACTGCCGGTTTCAGAAATTTGGCCACCAGTATTTGATGAAGAAGAATAACCCCTTTCCCCTTCAACCTCCCGTCAACTCGTAGAATCCGATCCACCATCTCTACCAAGTTCCCTAGTTTCTTCAACAGCTTCTGACCATTCTTGAAACTCTTGTTTCCAGTCTAAGATTTGCTCGAACACAGAACCAGTCTGGCTAGGATTCTGCCACAGAAATACACAGAAGCCAACACCAACGATTGCCGCCAAATTTCTCAACGCTCCAAACATAGCTATCCCCTGTCTGTTTGATATTAGTAAACCTCTACTAGTGGCTAATCACTAGTTTTTTGTAGGCTTTAAAGAACTAGAATGTTCTCTATTAACAGCTTCCGTCATTACCCTTAAATAGGGGATGTATTTTGTTATACTTTCTTGTTTGTCACAGCCACATTAGTCGATACAAGTTTTTTGTTGCCTATTTCTGAGCAGTTTTTCGAGATTGTCAAATCGCCTCAAACCCAGGTGAGCAGAACAATAAAGGTATTTATCTCAGCAGGTATGACTACGAGGATTTCCGTTTAAGGTAATTGTGCCAATGGCAGCAACTGGAACACTTTGGCTCGAATAAGCTTATTTTTGAAGATGAACCGCTAAGATAAGAGCATTTAAGCTCCTGAATCCACTCAAATGAACATTATTACCCTTATCGGATTGTTAGCAGGGACATTAACCACAATTTCTTTTATGCCTCAGGCGATTAAAACCTGGAAATCAAAATCGGCTAAAGATATCTCATTAGGTATGTTTGTGATTTTTTGCTCAGGAGTGTTTTTATGGATAGTTTATGGAACTCTAGTTCAAGATTTACCTGTGGTTGCCACTAATTTAGCAACTTTTGTCTTAGCCTCAACGATTTTATGGATGAAACTCAAGTATGAATAATCTGTACTTAATCTTGATCAAGCTAGGTTAGAAATTACTCAAAAGTAATTTTGAGGTTGAATAATTTTAACTAGTTACATAATTTGCTAATATTGACCAGGGTTTGCCTTTAAAGATTATTAAAATCTGTCCCAACAGGCTAAGCATAACTCAGATTTAGTTAAGTTATGTTAACAAATTAGCCTTGCCGCATAAATTTTATATCCTAATCTGACAAGTATCTAGCAACTTACCAACAGATACATAACCATAAAGTCATGAAAAGGATTGCTTTTTTTGTCTACGGAGTCTTTAGTTATCTAATCTTCGCTCTCACTATTGCTTATCTAATCGGTTTTGTTGGAAACTTTTTTGTACCTAAAACCTTGGACTCAGGTAGAGGAGATTCCTTAACTCAAGCACTACTCATAGACTTAGGCTTGATTTTGCTTTTTGGTATTCAGCATAGTGTAATGGCGCGTCCAGGTTTTAAGGAATGGTGGACAAAAATGATTCCCCAACCTATTGAGCGCAGTACCTATGTAATGATGGCCAGTTTTGCCTTGTTACTGCTGTTTTGGCAATGGCATCCTCTCGGCGGCATTATTTGGCAAATACAGAACCCAACTGCTAGCTCTATTCTTTACGCTATTTCCGGCATTGGTTGGTTAATTGTCTTTGCTAGCACTTTCTTGATTAACCACTTTGATTTATTTGGTCTAAGGCAAGTTTATCTTTATCTGCGTAGTCAAGAATATAAATATTTAGAATTCAAGACGGTGGGGCTTTATAAATATGTCCGTCATCCCCTGATGTTGGGCTTTATTATTGCCCTATGGGCAACGCCTCAAATGACGGTAACTCATCTTTTGTTTGCCCAGGGTATGACTATTTATCTGCTGATAGGTATTCAATTGGAGGAACGGGACATGATTAGTATTTATGGAGATTTGTATAGACACTACCGCCAACAAGTCTCCATGCTCATCCCCTTCCCCAAAATAAAAGAAACAGCCTAAAAATTACGGCAAGACCTGCCACCGTCTATTATTCCTTTGGACTATATACCGATGAATTAAAACAAGAAGTAGAACTTGTCTGAATCTTAACTTTTGAAACCAAATCCATAGCTCCATAAGCTATTTTTTGTACAAGTTACGGTGCAAGATGTTACTATCTGCATGCAGTTGTCCAGATATGAGTTAAGCAGTTAAATAGTGATACGCTGGAGATTAGCCGTCCTCATGGCTGAGCGAGACATCAGCAATAATGAGTTGGCTCAGCTCATTAGTATGCATCCTACCTCTATCTCTCGGTTAAAAACTCGTCGCCGTCTAACCAGAATTGAAGAACCGACGCTGAACGCTCTTTGCAAAGCACTAAATTGTCAGCCAGGGGACTTACTGGTTTATGAAGAGGATGAGTCAGAAACTGAAAGCTAGACAAGTTCAAGGATGTAATCTCGGTATGCTTTTAGCATCACCCTCTTTGTCTTGGCAGTAAAGGAGCGGTGGCAGCTAGTATGACCTAATGAGGTGTCTCTTGATTAATCGTCTGGGCAATTTTATCTGCTACTTCCTTACTACTCCAGTAGCTACCGTGGGCATCACCACCATGAACTAAGGCTAAAATGGTTTGGCTTAGGGGCTGAGTCAGAAAATCCGACACATCGGCATTACTAGTGAGTATATCTTCAACTGCAACATAGTCTTGGCATTCATCCAACAAGCTGGGGATCAAGTTTGCTAAGGGCCAAGCGACAGGATCACCAGGATGAGAAAAATTTAACCAAGGTAGTTCTTTACCATTCCTGGCTTGATAAAGCATATCTAGTAGTTTTTTCAGGTTAGGGGCAAAGTCGCGGCTGCTTTGTCCACTTAAGCTAATTAAGCTAAAGAGAGCAATAGGTGATCCCATGGTGTGAATACTCGAAAAGCAAATACCTTGGTCAGGTTCAGGGTCAATACCATGAAAGGCTTTGTGCAATTCTTGAACACTCTTATGACCAGGTATTTCCGGATTGTACCAGCGACTGGCGAAAAGCACATCAAAGAAAATCACCGTACCCCAACTGTGGGTAACTAGGTGTAGGCGATCGCCTGGTTTAAATCCCTCTAAACTCTTAAGAGTTTGATTGGTAAGGGTTTCAACAACCTTAGAACCAATATGGCTACTAAGATAGAGGGCTGCATCTCCTACAAACTGTAAGATTTGCTGTTCCCGAAAATCCTTAAACCAAAACTTGCGCCACTTCTTAGAGTCACTTCTGAATGACTCTAGAAGTTGTTCTTCAGCTTCCCTGTTAACGTCACCCCAATAGAGGGATACTTTTTTTAGTTGTACAGAGGAACTTACTCTCTCCTGGATTAGTCCAAACAGTTGGTCAGCGTAAGTAGGTTTTTCTCGTTTCTCACGAGTGTTAACACCATGTATGAATAGAATGTAGTCAGTAGCCATCGATAAAATTTAACTGCTAAAGGGATATACAATATCTACCAACTCCGTGCCAAGCATTCCGGATTTATTGAACACCAGTAATGTATCCCCCTGATAAATAAGGGAGCTTTGCCTAACTGTGAAAAACGATAAGTGGAAAGTGATTGCAGCAGTTGCCGTTATTGTCAGTGTGGGAATAGGTTTCACCCTGGCACAATGGCAATCTTCTCGAAATAGGCAAGCTGTCCTAGGAGAAATAGAGCAGCTAGAAGCAGAAGGGAAATATCTTGAGTGTGTAAGTAAAGCGAATCAGGTTCCCCAGGATTCGCGCAGCTATGAGCAAGCTAAGGTTCTTCTCAATAGCTGTGCCGAGCAGCTTCTGGAAAATGCTCAGCAACTGGCAGAAGAGCGGAAATTTAACGAAGCAATACTCCAAGCTAGTCAGCTGATTCCCGGCAATGCTTATTACCAAAAAGCACAAAATTCAATTCGTCAATGGTCTAATAGACTGCTTGAAGAGGCAACCAATCTATATCAAGAACAAGGAAAAATCAATGACGCAATTACTTTAATTAAATCAATTCCTGAAAATACTGAGATTAGTCAAAACTCCCAAGAGTTAATTAGCCAATGGCAAGAAGAATGGGCAGAAAACAAAGATATTTTGCAAGAAGCAGAGGAAGCACTTAAAGCTGATAACTTGCAAGTGGCCAAGGAGAAAGCTAGCCAAGTTACTACTCCTTACTGGGAAAAACAAGCATCATTAATTATCCAGGCGATAGAAGCAAAAATTGTCGCCCAAGGTACAGAGCGTCGAGCTCGAGAGCGAGTGCAGGCAGAAGCAGAACGCCTAGCTGTACAGGGTACAGAAACAGTAGAACAACGCTTAGCAAGACGGGAAACTCAGCCAGAAAGGGAACAATCGACTCAGCAAGATGGAACAATTGAGGGAAAATTAAGCTATCCTAGCAATTTTTTAGCAGCCCAGAAAATTTGTGCCAAAAATCTGGCTAATGAGCAATTGCACTGTACTGAGACAAAGCAAAGTAGCAGCCAAATGAAATATACCCTCAAGCTGCCACCAGGTACTTACAACGTCTATGCTATGGCTTGTAATGGAACCTATCAGAAAAGCCAGTATTGCAAGGATGGCTACAACGAAGAGTTGAAAGCTTATTACAACGAAGCTGTAACCTGTGGTTTAAGCGTAGACTGCAAAAGTAAAAAACCAATTTCTGTGGTGGTAAAACAAGGTCAAACTGTCACTGGTGTTGACACTGCTGATTGGTATTTTTAATTGGTTTGAGTCAGCCATTACAATTCTTTACAATAAGAGGGTAATGCGTTGCCTAGTAAACTCAAATGTCCGATAACTTAACCAAACTCACTTATCAAACTCTTCAGCAGGGTAAACTCTTTTTTGGTTTGACCCACAAAAACCTTAGTACCAAGCTACGTAATGTAGTTAATCCTCCCATTAACCGGCTCAAACCCCAATCTCTCTCTCCTGAACTACTACAACAATTTAGGCAGAAGTTAAATCAGATTATCGAAACAGATTGGCAAGATGCAGAAAAAGGCGTTTATCCTGAAAGCCTGCTATTTGATGCCCCCTGGTTAGACTACCTGCGCTTTTATCCCCTAGAGTGGCTAGATATGGCTAACCGCTGGGAGCGAGTTAACCAAAAGAGATATCAAGAGTTTGACAACTCTATTGCCACAGAAGGTTATCCCAGCTATTACCTGCAAAACTTCCACTACCAGACAGATGGCTACTTAAGTGATATGTCAGCCAATCTTTATGACTTGCAGGTAGAAATTCTTTTTAATGGTACGGCTGATGCCATGCGGCGGAGGGTGCTTGCGCCTTTGAAGGAGGGAATTAAAGCCTTTGATCCATTGCCATCCAGGCAAATCCGAGTTCTCGATGTTGCTTGTGGAACAGGTCATACCCTAAGAATGATTCGGTCTACTCTTCCCCAAGCAGCTTTATTTGGTACAGATTTATCCCCGGCTTATTTACGCAAAGCCAATCAGCTGTTATCTAAGATCCCCGGAGAATTACCGCAACTGTTACAAGCTAATGCAGAAGAGCTTCCCTACCGGGATAATTACTTCCATGGCATTACTTGTGTTTTTCTATTCCATGAACTACCCCCAGCAGCGCGTCAGCAGGTTATAGAACAATGTTTCCGGGTTATTCAACCGGGGGGAGTCTTTGTTATTTGTGACTCAATCCAAGGGATTGATACCCCAGAACTAATGCCGATGATGGAAAATTTCCCGATTATCTTCCACGAACCTTACTACAGAAGTTATATCAATGACGATTTGGTGGAACGCTTAGAGAAAGCAGGTTTTGACAATATTAAGACTCAAAACCACTTTGTCAGTAAATACTGGATTGCTTGTAAACCCTAGTTATGGTAAGACTCCTGACAACTAGGCTGAAGCCTTCAGAAAGAACAGGGACTTCGTTTTTTCCTATTCCCTATTCCCTATTCCCTATTCCCTGTTCCCTATTCCCTATTCCCTATTCCCTATTCCCTGTTCCCTATTCCCTATTCCCTATTCCCTATTCCCTATTCCCTGTTCCCTATTCCCTATTCCCTTTAATTAATTAAGATGCAAAGAGGTACAGCAAAAGGCGATACTGGGTTTTAGGCAAACTCATACAGGAGTTAGGAAATACTGCTATGACAACCCAACAGCCAAATCCTGAAACTTTCCCTAGCGAAGGCTTGTCAGCAGAAGAGATACTCTCGACAGAGTTCATGGAAGATGTCTCTACTGTCAACTACGTCGAGAAAATTGAAACTGTCATCTCTAGCCTAGAAGAAGATGACAGTGCCATGGTCAGCCATAGCGAAGAGGGCTATCTGTGGAAGTTCAAATATGGTAGTGTCGAGGTTTTTGTAGAACTTACTGGCACTACTGATGATGATACCTTTACAGTCTGGTCTTCGGTTCTGAGACTACCTGCTAAGGATGAAACCCCCTTAATGCGCAAGCTGCTAGAAATGAACTGGTCGGATACCTACGAGTCTCGTTTTGCCATTATTGACAACCAAGTAGTAGTGTTATCCTCACGTACTGTGGCTGAGCTATCATCTGGGGAAATAGCACGGGCAGTTACCATTGTGGCAACCATTGCCGATGATAACGATGATGCATTAAGAGCGGAGTTTGGTGCTACGTGAAAGTTTGGCGATTAATTCCTTGCTTAGAAGTGTCAGGACAGCTTCAGATGGCAATTGACCAGTGGCTTCTGAAGCAGCACCAAGCAGGAAAGCAGTCCTCTATTTTACGTTTTTACACCTGGGCATCACCAACAATTTCTCTAGGCTACCATCAACAGCGCTGGCCTGCATCCTGGCAGCATCTAACCTGGCAAGGAAAACCATTACAGCTAGTAAGGCGTTCTACTGGAGGGCGCGCCGTTCTCCACCAGGGTGATTTAACCTATATGGTGGTTACCTCACAAATAAGTAGGAAACGTCAGGATGCTTATCAAGAAATTTGCCAATTTTTGATTGAGGCTTGGCGATCACTCGGCATCGAATTGCACTATGGTTCAGTCAAACGGGGTGACATGGATAACCCTAACTGTTTTGCCTCTGCTACGGCAGCTGATTTAGTCTCAGCTGATGGTTGTAAACTAATTGGTAGTGCTCAACTGCGACGTGGGGAAGCAATTTTGCAACATGGCTCGATGTCCTTAAAGCCAGATGTCGAGTTGTTTACTCAGGTATTTGGTCAAGCGCCATCTTTACCTAAGCTGCCGATAGCTATACAGGGTGATGATCTGATTAAAACGGTAATTGAGACTCTAACTCAGGCTGCGGCTGACTGTTTCGGCATTTGTTTGTTAGAGCAACCCTTGGCTGAAGAGGAGTGGCAAGAAATTCTGGCACAACCAAATCTAGAGATTGGTTTACCAGTTAATAGAGCAAAACTAAACGCTGGTGTATCGGACTTTCTAAGACAGAGTTTTTAACCTCTGTCCTATGTGAAAAAGAGCAATTTCTATTCCGGTGAAAATGAAGGGAAATATCAAGAAATCGGTTCAGCAGATACTTAAGCAAACAGGCATTACCCTGCTATTGGTTCCTAGCTTGCTTTTTGTCAATACCAAAAGGGCAGAGGCTTGTTCTTGTATCCAACCTCCGCCACCTCTGACTGCCTTAGAGCAGGCAACTGCCGTTTTTGCTGGTAAGGTGACTAGTATTAACCAGACAGAACCGTTTAACTTAGAAGTTACTTTCCAAGTTTCTCAAGCCTGGAAGGGTGAAGCGAGTTCAACTTTGGTAGTTGCCACTCCCCTAAATAGTGCCATGTGTGGTGTCTACTTTGAGATAGGAGAAGAGTATCTCGTCTACGCCTATGGTGAAGAAAACCAACTAAGTACAAACCTTTGTTCACGGACACAACTTGCTTCTCAAGCCGAAGCAGATTTGGTCATGCTAGGTGGTGGTCAACTGCCAACTCCCGAATGTTCAAATAGGAAACTTAGAAAAGAGTAAGTCGTTTGGGGAAAGTGACTCTATTTTTGCTAGATCATTAAAAAGCTTTAAGAATTTCTTTGACCATGGTTAATTCGCAATCAAATACCGATAAACTCACCACATTTTACAAACTCCAGGCTATTTTGGCACAACTGCACCAGAAGCTGGAGGCAAAGTTTACTCTACATCCCAATCCCGCTAGTCAGGAGTTGCAAACTTTTAGCAGTCCCGATGGTCAAGTCACTGGTTCCCTCTCAACTTTTTCTGGCCCGGAAGTTGACTGGCTTGTATCTTCCTGGGTTCGCAACCCCCAAAGAAACTTCAGCACGATGCGTTTGACCACTTGGCTAGGTTCCCAGATTCAAGTTCCTCACTTAGCTTTTGAATTAGGGGCATTTCCCAATGTTTTTTTCTATATTGATTACGTCCCTAGGGTCGATTTGTGGAGTGACTTGCCATATGTCGAACGCTATTATGAGCCAATTGACCCAACTTACTTAGCACTGCGAGAAAATGCCAATTTGACCCAGTTTGTAAGCAAGAGTTTATACGTTAGGCAGTTTCAATCACCAATTCACCTCTGCTACACCTGTCCTCCCACAGAAGAATCCTTCTCCCTAATTGAAAGTGTTGCCCAGGAAATGCTAGACCGCTGGCTAAACTGGGTTGCAGAAGCTGAACCAGTACCAGAAGAGTCCCGCACTGCTTTAGCTGAACGAGACTTGCGTATGCGTCGCATCAGCGCTGAACGTGATCCAGGTAATCAGGTGGTTGTGCGGACATTTGGTTCAGAATTAGCCGATAAGTTAGTAAGAGGACTGTGGGGAGGCGATAGGCAATAGGGAATAGGGAACAGGGAATAGGGAACAGGTTAATTATTGAGCTTCCTAATCACGAGTCAGCGAGTCAGTAGTATTGATGAAAATTCCTCCCTCATCTCCCTCATCTTCCACATCTCCCCTGCTCCCTCATCTCAACTATCAACAGTTGCCTGAGCAATAGTTTGTAGCTGTAACCCTGGGGGATAGCTATCTTCAGATTTAATGCGCTTAATCTCTGCTTCGGAGATCGACAGATTGAGCTTCTTGGCTACAGCACGGACAATATCGCCTCGATCAATCACACCGGCTAGGGTTCCTGCTGGGGACAGAACGGTCAAACGCTTGAGTTGGCGAAACTCTAGTTTATTAATTACTTCTACTAGGGAAGTTTTTTCTTCAACTGTGGCAATTTCTGATAGGGGACGTACAATACTTTCGAGACTCTGTGTTTCCCAGCGACTGCGTTCGATAAAATGTAGGTCATCTAGGGCAATTAGACCACGATAGCGTCCGTTAGCAGCAGCGTAATAGGGCATCGGTGTCTGTATATCGGTCAGAATGTATTCGTCGGCAAATGAACGCAGGGTGAGGTTAGCATCTACCACTCGAAAATCACGGGTCATAGCATCAGCTGCTGTTAACCGTAGTAAGGTTTCTTGTAAGGTTGTTAGTTGGTTATAGGCACTGGCATTACGAAAGACGAATCCACCGATTAGGACAATCCAGATTGCTCCCAACTCACCTGTTTGTAGAACTAGTATTAACCCTAGTGCTATTGCCAACCCACCCAAAAACTTACCTCCTTGGGCCGCAACTCGAACCCCCTTAAAACGATTGCCGGTGAGCTTCCAGACTGCTGCTTTCAAAACTTGCCCCCCGTCTAGGGGTAAGCCGGGAATTAAGTTAAATAGGGCTAGGACTAAGTTAATTCTGGCTATGTCTGTAGCTAAAACGTGGCCCATACCAGAGGTGAGCAGAGAACTTTGCAGTAGGTAAAACAAGCCAAAAAGCATAAAGCTGACTAACGGCCCGGCAATTGCCACTTGAAATGCTTCACCGGGAGTTTTAGACTCTCGGTCAATAGAGGCAATACCACCGAAGAGAAACAGAGTAATTGAGTTAACTTTAATACCCTGGGTTTGCGCCACCAAGCTATGACCCAACTCGTGTAGTATTACTGAGCCAAATAGTAACAGAGCCATTACTAAGCCAATTAGCCACGCTTTTGGAGAGTGGAAAGTTGGATCTAGCTGCCCCGCATTAATAAATGTTACAAATATTAAGATTAAAAACCAGGAGGGGTCTAAATATAGTGGGATTCCTAAGAGGGAGCCAATTCGCCAATTTGCCTGCATCAAATTTCCTGCTCTTCGAGGTTTTAGACCTATAATTACCAGGATAGTTGATGCTTAAGAGAAAAAATTCAGATGCCCCAA
>JBAUJE010000355.1:0-10163 GCA_049683475.1 Coleofasciculaceae cyanobacterium
CTCATTACTCATTACTCATTACTCATTACTCATTACTCATTACTCATTACTCATTACTCATTACTCATTACTCATTACTCATTACTCATTACTCATTACTCATTACTCATTACTCCTGACTTCTTAGCTAGGTGTGCCATACTAAAGCAGTTTGCCCGAATCTACCCACAAACTGTGTCAAAGTCTTATGGACTTTACTATTGCTATCCCCACTTACAATGGGGCAAATCGTCTACCCAAACTACTAGAAAAACTAAGGCAAGTTTCCCTCTCATTGCCTCTTGCTTGGGAAATACTTGTGATTGACAATAACAGTAGTGATAACACAGCCCAGCTGGTTGAGGAATATCAATCTAATTGGCTTTTTTCAGTTCCCCTCAGATACTGCTTTGAACCAGAACAAGGTGCAGCTTTTGCTAGACAAAGAGCAATTCGGGTTTCTTGTGGAGAGTTAGTGGGTTTTCTCGATGATGATGTCTTACCAGCATCTGACTGGATAGTTGCTGCCTACTCTTTTTGTCAAGCTAATCCTCAAGCTGGCGCTGTTAGTGGTATTATCTACGGTGATTTTGAGGTAAAACCGCCAGCAAACTTTGAGAAAATACAGCACTTTTTGGCAATTAGAGAGCATGGTTCAAAAGCTCAATTATTTGACCCAGATAACTTAAGATTACCGCCCGGTGCTGCCCTTGTTGTGCGAAAAAAAGCCTGGCTTGAGAGTGTTCCGCCTCGTCCCACTCTTACAGGTAAGTTACCTGGGCAAATGATACAGGGGGATGATTATGAGCCATTACTATACATGCACAAAGCTGGTTGGCAAATTTGGTATAACCCAGCCATGCAAACTTATCACCAAATACCCCACTGGCGCTTAGAAAGAGATTACTTACTTTCCCTTTCCCGTGGCTGCGGTTTGGCAACTTACCAACTGCGGCTGATTAATGCCAAAAGTCAAGAAAAACCCCTGATTTTTACCAGAACAGTATTAGGTAATCTGCGCCGAATTATTTTACATTGGCTCAAGTATCGAGGGCAACTTAAAACTAATCTGATTGCTGCTTTTGAGTTGGAATTTTTTCGAGGTAGCTTACTTAGCCCTTTTCATCTTTTTGCTAAGAAATAAATAAGATGTTGCATAATTTTAGTGGCGAATGATACGAGGCAACAGTAAACAGGGAATATTAAATATGTAACTCAATGGCTGTTATATTAGATTACATTATGCTACCAAATCAGCAGCATCTTTCCACTCCTGCACAAATTCGAGATGTTCTCCACTCTTCTTTAGGAAAACTAGGCAGCTTTGAGGAATGTGCCTTACTAGATTATCCCCAATACCCGAATATTGGCGACCATTTTATTTGGTTGGCAACTGTTTTCTATCTATCTGATGTTCTTAAAACTAAGATTAATTATACAGCCAGTCTAAATGATTTTTCTGAAGAATCGATGGAGAAACAGGTAGGTAAAGCGCCCATTATTCTCCAAGGTGGTGGCAATTTAGGTGACTTATGGTCTAGTCATCAGGAATTTAGAGAATACATTATTGCTAAATATCGCGATCGCCCCATTATTATCATGCCACAGTGTATTCATTTTACTGAGTCAGAAAATTTAAAAAAAGCAGCAGATATTTTTAATCACCATCCTAGCTTAACTATATTTACCCGCGATAATTACAGTGATGCTATAGCGAGAAAATATTTTACCAACTGCCAGATTATTAAAGCACCAGATATGGTATTTCACCTAGTTGATATGCCTCTTCCTGACTTCAAAATTAAAGCAAAAGGTTCTATTTTATATCTTTGTCGGGAAGATAGTGAATTGAAGCAAGAACTTTCACCAAATTTTATAGGCATTCCTAATTTACTTATTCAAGACTGGGTTGCTTTTAATTGGATTTATAGAGGTGTGGGTAAATTCGGCGAGTTGAAGAATTGGTATTGGCGTATTCCTGGCACGGTTAAACTAGCTAGAGAAGGTTGGCAAAGAGGTTTAGCTAATCCTCCAGAGTGGATATCTAGGCAAAAATGGGAAAGAAACCATCCCTACGCTGAGCATCTAGAAACTATTTACAACCCATCAATGCAGCGTTTTTCTTGGAATATGATTCATGCAGGAATTTTTCAACTTCTCCAACATGATTTAGTAATTACCAATCGCTTACATGGACATATTCTCTGTAGCATCTTGGGAATACCCCACATTTTCTTGCCTAATGCTTATCATAAAAATCAATCATTTTATAATACTTGGAGTTATCAACTGCCTAATTGTAAGTTTGTTCAAGATGCTCAACAAATTCAAGATAATTTACAAGACATGTTAGCTAAATCTTGCTAAAAACGGTAAAACCCTCTTAATCATCTGATTGTTTTATTTGTCAGACACAATAAGAATACTTTAAAAATGCCACCAGCAATTTCTGTCGTAATACCAGTCTATAATGGAGAAAAGACCATCCATGAAACCATTAATTCAGTTCTAAAACAAAGTTTTTGCGATTGGGAGCTAATTGTTATTAATGATGGTTCTACAGATTTAACTCAATCTATTGTCTCTAGTATCAAAGACTCTCGCGTAAAACTATTTAATTATCCAAATGCAGGCTTGTCAGCAACCCGTAATCGAGGTATTGAACTAGCAACAGGTAATTATATTTCTTTTCTTGACGCTGATGACCTTTGGAGTTCAGATAAGCTAAAGTCGCAATTAGAAGCATTACAATTAAATCCTCAAGCTGCTGTTGCTTATAGCTGGACTGATTGTATTAACGAGTTAGGTGAGTTTTTGCGGCGAGGTAGTTACTTAAAAGCTAATGGTGATGTTTATGCTCAGCTTTTGTTAATTGATTTTATCGAAAGTGGTTCTAATCCTTTAGTTTCTAGAGATTCTTTAGTTAAGGTTGGTGGTTTTGACGAATCGCTATCTGCGGGTGAAGACCATGATATGTGGTTGCGATTAGCAAAGCACTATCATTTCGTCTGCGTTACAGAACCACAAATTTTTTATCGAGTTTCTCATAAGTCTATGTCTGCTAATATAATCAGACAAGCCGCAGGAAATTTACAAGTAATTGAAAAAGCTTTTAGACAGTCTCCTCAATCTTTACAGCGACTAAAACAGCCTAGCCTTGCTAATCTCTATAAATGTTTAACCTTCAGGACGCTTTCAGGTTTACCAGAAAGAGGGCGAGGCTTACTTGCAATCAGATTTATTTGGCAGGCTATAAGATATGATCTGACTTTGCTTCAAACACGAACTATTTGGAAAGTGTTGTTTAAAATTGCTGTCATGACTTTACTTCCCTCATCCCCAGCTCAAGTAGTTTTCAAGAAAACTTCCAAAATATCAGATACAACAACTCTACTTGGTTATTTGCAACTTGATACGGCTTTAACTCAAGAGAACTTTACAAATAATCAATTACAACAGAACAAAGATGTTTTCCCTTCTCTGACTCCCGATTTATAAGCACAACTTAGAAAGATTACATGGCTGTTATTTCTGTGATTATTCCAGTTTATAATGGAGAAAAAACTATAGAGAAGACAATTGAATCAGTTTTACAGCAAACTTTTAGAGATTTTGAGTTGATTGTAATTAATGATGGTTCAGAAGATGCTACTATAGAAGTTATCTCCACTTTTCAAGACCATCGCTTAAGACTTTTCTCTTATCTTCAGTTAGGAGCTTCTGCTAGTCGTAATCGAGGTATTAAACTAGCAACAGGTGATTACATTACTTTTCTTGATGCTGACGATCTCTGGAAAACTGATAAACTAGAGGCACAACTCAAAGCTTTGCAAGATAACCCTCATGCTGCTGTAGCCTACAGTTGGACAGATTATATAGATGAACAGGGCAATTTTTTGTATCCTGGTAAGCGAGTTAATTTCAGAGGAGATGTCTATAGCCAAATCTTGGTAAGTGATTTTTTGGAAAATGGTTCTAATGCTCTAATTCGCAAGCAGGCTTTAACGGAACTAAAATCAGGTTTTGATGAATCCTTACAAGGAGGCGAAGATTGGGATATATTAATTCGTCTAGCGGCTAAGTATCAGTTTGTACTAGTGCCATCTCCCCAAGTTTTATATCGAGTTTCTCGAACTTCAGCTTCTTCTAAAATTGACGAGCATGAGCTAGACTGCCTAAGAGTAATTGAAAGAGCATTTCAGCAAGCACCTTCACATTTACAGTATTTAAAAAAGCAAAGTTTCAGTCACCTTTATACTTACTTAACTTTCAAGTGTCTGCAAGCTGTACCGGAACGTCAAATAGGCTTTAAAGCTGCTCACTATTTTTGGCAAGCCGTGAAAAACGATCCGTCTATACTAAGAAAGCGATGGCGTTTAATGCTAGTGGTTATTGTGAAAATTATGGTAACAATTGCCTTGCCTAATCTTCTCTCTCAAACCTGCCTAAAGATCATAAAAAATTGGAGGAGCAAAGGCCAATAGTTTAGATAAATTTATTGGGATAAATTATTCAGATATTTTATACTTTATGTGGCTAGTATAATCTCGCAAAGAGTAAGACTATAGACATGTATCTATTAAGTAAACTAAAAGAGGAATCCCAGCTAATCCATGATTTGCTAGTCGGTCTTACTTCAGCCAGTCAACCTAAAATTTTCTTAGTTGGTTTGCCTCGCACGGGAACCACTTGGATTGCTTCTATTTTAAATACTGCTGATGGCATTAAATATGTTAATGAACCATTTAACTATCAAAATATACCAGAGACTGAACCCCATTTTATGCAATATCTGCTAGCGGAGGATCAAGATACTGAATTTGAGCGACATTGTCGTAATGCCTTTGCCAATCACCTCACCCATCCCTTCGTAACATTTAGTTTATCCTCAACATACAAAAGATTTGGTTGGTTTCCTGGTCGAGTAATGGTCAAGGATGTCCATTCATTTCTGGCTTTAGAGTGGATTGCTAGGAACATTTCACCGACAATAGTTATTATTATGCGCCACCCCTGTGCTGTTGCTGCAAGTTGGTTTCGCATTGGTGGTAAAAATGAAAAAGCAATCGGACAATTACTTGCTCAACCTCGATTGTTCAGTGACTACCTACAGCCATTTGAACATGTTCTCAACAATGCCCAAACTTTCTGGCAGAAAATGGGAGCATATTGGGGGGCATCTTACTATGTTATGCTGCAACAGCAACTAAGATATCCAGACTGGATTTTGGTAAAGCATGAAGATTTTTGCTTTGAACCAGTCCAAGAGTCTAAAAAGTTATTTGCTCAATTGAATCTAACTTGGACAACAAAAACTGATCAAGTACTCAGTCAATCAACTCGACAGCATAGCGGTAAGCCATATCAACCTCAAAGGGTTTCATCCCAAGAACCTGACAAATGGAAAAGTCAACTTACCCCTCAACAAATAGAGCAAGTACGGCAGTTTGTTCAACCCTTTGGTATCCCTTATTATTCTGACTTGTAAGCCAGTGGATGTAAAAAAGAATTAATATGGCTAATTTTATAATTGTAGTTGATCCTGACCCGGAGAGGCGATCGCATTTTACTAAAACTATAGAGCCATTACTACCACCCATAAAAGGCTTAGTTACCAATTCCTGTACTACAGGAGCATTTCAGGCTAGTTGGGCTACTTATCCAGGAGCACCTATTAGTAGTGTGGCTTCATCTGTTGGTGCAGCAGTTGTCTGGGGAGAGGCAATTAAACCAGGAGAATCAACGAGAATTGACGCTAAGACTCTACAACAAATCTGGCAAGAATCTCCTCATTCAGGTTTACCTGCTTACGATGGTTACTATGCTGCTGTTGCTTATCATCCTCATTTTGGCTTAACTGTCGCAGTAGATATTCTCGGCATATTTCCCCTTTACTATTACACCCAAGGAGAAGTTGCTCTAGTTGCTTCTAGTCCCGAATTGTTTCGCTACCATCCCCTCTTTTCTGCCAGATTTAATCCAGTTGGTTTAGTAGGAATTCTCCTCACCAATGGAATGGTTAATGGTCAAACACTGTGGCAAGGTGTTAAACGTCTTGATGTTGGACACTCCCTGCTTTGGCAACCAGAAAAGTTAGCTCAAGAGTTACCCCAGCCGCAAAACTGTAGTATTGTTAAAGACAATATATATTATTCCCTCTCTTTTTCGGAACAGTTAGAAGTTTTAGAGCAAGCTTTAGAACAATCTATGATTCGTCATGCTCAAGAAGCTCGAACTCATACTATCTTGCTTTCTGGTGGTTTAGATTCTCGCCTGATAGCAGGGTTTTTGCAGAGACAAGGGGTTGATACGGTGGCTTTAACCCTGGGGAAGCGCACGGATTTAGAAATGAGTTGTGCTATTCCTGTGGCTCATACCCTTGGCTTACCCCACCATAAAGTTAATATTCCCCTGCAAGAATACCCTAACTATGCCAATTTACTAGTTAAATGGGAGCAGTTGGCTAACGGTGGTAATTGTATTATGGGTTGGGGTATTCCCTCTAACTTATCTGAGTTGCCTTCCCATGTAGTGGCAGGTTTTTTATTAGACCGAGTAATTGGCGGTAAATCTACTTACTCTTTAAATCTAGAATCTCTTTCGTTCCAGACCTTTTTTGACCAATGCCTGAATCCTTGGGGTCTAAGACCTCAAATCTTGGACAAACTACTTAAGCCCGATACATTTGCTGATTTAGTTTCAGACATAGTTACCCAGACTAGCCAAGTTTACCATAATTACTCAGAAGAAGAAATTAAGCGAACCTGGTGGTTTGAACTGCGTCATCGACAGCGTTTTCACGTTGGTTCTGCGGCTTGGCAACTTTCTTTTGGGGCTTGGCCAGTTCTACCAGTTCTCGATCAGCAGTTACTAGCTACCGCAGCTGCTTTACCCTCTCAAACTTTGGATAAACGATTAGCTCAAGAAACATTAGTTTGCGATCGCTTCCCTCAATTAGCTGAGCTACCCTTAGATCGTAATAATTTTAATGTAGAGCCCTTAGTCCCTAGTGGGCAACGTCAAAAGTTGGCTCGACTGTTTCGACTACAGCAAAAATGGAGGCGTTGGCAGCAGAGACAGGGATATGAAAGGCGCTATTATTACCGTACTTTTGATATCAATAACTCCGGCTGGCAGGCTGTACGGCATCAGGCAGAACCTTACCGAGAGAAAGTGCAGCACCTTTTCTGTCGAGAGGTACTAGATGAACTTTTACCTCCACCAGATCAACCCATTACCCACCTTGAAGATGCCATAATAGAAGCATCTGGTATCAAGGCTTTACTAGGTTTTCTACTTTGGTCGGGAGAGCATCTTTGATGCAAAAAATCAATCTTTGGCGAGAAGAAGCAGTTGAGGCCGATGGCTGGACAACCGTTAGCATAATTACTGAGCGTTCTAATCGGGTACGTATTCCCCTGTGGTACAAAATACCCTCTGAATATAATTCCCTAATTACTGAAAGCTGCGATCCCTTTGTCATCGCTACTGTCCTCTTTGCCATGACTCGGTCGTTTGATCTGGTCGTTCATGGCACCGTTTCACCTTCACTATTACGGAATTTAGAAGAGTTTCAAGCAGCTTGGTCTTCTTGGCGTCCTGGTGTGTATCAACCTATTGAGATTAGGGCAGATGTAGAGCAAGAAGAACTAAGAAGAGTTACCTCTAAGCAAGCAATTACGGCTTTCTCTGGTGGTGTAGATAGCAGTTTAACAGTTTGGCGGCATCAAACTGGTCATTGTGGTAGAAGAGAGCTTAACATCAAAGCAGGATTGATGGTACATGGCTTTGATATTCCTCTAGCAAAGCAAGAAGTATTTGAGCGAGCAACAACAAAAGCCCAAACTATGCTTAATAGTTTAGGGGTTAAGTTAATCCCGATGGTGACTAATTTTCGGGAGCTACCTTTAAATTGGGAGGATGCTTTTGGTACGGCCGCAGCTTCATGTTTAATGTTATTACAAAAGCGCTACTCAGTTGGTCTGATTGCTAGCTCTTTTCCCTATCAAGCTTTATCTTTTCCCTATGGTTCTAACCCCGTTACGGATAGATTACTTTCTTCTAAGAGTTTCCAAATAGTTCATGATGGCGCTGAATTTAATCGTATCGAGAAAATGCGCCAATTAAAAGCATGGCCAGAATGCTTAGAAAATTTGCGAGTTTGTTGGCAAGGGGAAGAAGCAGATAAAAACTGTGGACGTTGTGAAAAGTGCGTGCGGACAATTTTAATTGGTCGAATTGCCGGTATGAGTTTGCCAGCTTGTTTCACAGAAGATATCAGCGACCAAGAAATTGAAAATATTGAGGTGACAGAAGGGCCTCTTACAGAGATGGAGAGGGTTTTAGATGCTGCTAAGGCGGCAGATATTACTGATTCTTGGGTTAGTGCTTTAGAAAAGTGTATTAGACGAAATAAAGACAAGGTAAAACGTCAAGAGCTCAAAGCAAAATTGAAGAAGCAATTCCCGCTAGCAGTTTTAGAGAGAAGGAGAAGGAAAAAAACAAGACCATGGATGCCTTAGCTAGTTGTTTGTAACGGCAACAGAACGCTTCACTACAGCTAATATGTCAAATTTTTAAGGCTAAACAAGCTTAGCTGGTAGGGAAATCCGAATCCCTAGAGGGGGGCAATCCGAGAGGCAAAACGAGGGACAATAGCCCAAAATCATCTTAAACATCCTCAAAATCACTAAAATTAGAGCTATGACTGTACTAGAGCAGGGCAACATCACTATACATACAGAGAATATCTTTCCCATTATCAAGAAGTCTCTCTACACTGACCATGAAATCTTCTTGCGGGAATTGGTATCCAATGCGGTAGATGCCATCAACAAGCTAAAAATGGTTTCCTACGCTGGAGAAGTCGATGGCGAAGTCGGCGAACCTGAAATTAGCATAACCATAGATAAAGATAAAAACACCCTCTCCGTCTCCGATAACGGTATCGGTATGACAGCCGATGAGGTGAAGAAATATATTAACCAGGTAGCATTCTCTAGCGCCGAAGAATTTATCCAGAAATACCAAAAAGATGCTGACCAACAAATTATCGGTCACTTCGGTTTGGGTTTCTACTCTTCCTTCATGGTGGCGAAGCAGGTAGAAATTGATACTATGTCCTATAGAGCAGGTTCTCAGGCAGTTCACTGGTCTTGTGACGGTTCTCCAGCTTTTGAACTTACCGATTCAGAGCGTTCTGAGCGGGGTACTACTATTACTCTTACTTTACAAGAAGAAGAAAAAGAATACGTAGAACAGGCACGAGTTCGTCAGCTGATTAAAACCTACTGTGATTTCATGCCCGTACCCATTAAGTTAGATGGGGAGGTAGTTAATAAGCACGAGGCAATCTGGAAGAAATCACCACGGGATTTAACTAAGGAAGATTATTTAGAGTTTTACCGTTACCTCCATCCCTTCCAGGAAGAACCCCTGTTGTGGGTACATCTGAAAACTGATTACCCCTTCCTACTCGATGGTATTCTCTACTTCCCCAAACTCAAACCTGATGTAGATGTCACCAAAGGACAGATTAAGCTGTTCTGCAATCAGGTATTCGTTAGTGATAACTGCGAAGAGGTTATTCCTAACTTCTTGATGCCTTTACGGGGGGTAATTGATAGTCCTGATATTCCCCTCAACGTTTCCCGTAGTGCCCTCACTAATGATCGCACGGTGCGCCGCATTGCTGACTTTATCGCCAAGAAAGTAGGCGATCGCCTCAATGAGCTTTACAAAGAAAACCGTGCCGAGTACATTAGATGCTGGCAAGATGTGGGTACTTTCGTTAAGTTTGGCTCCCTCAACAACGATAAATTTCAAAAACAAGTTGAAGATATTATCATCTTCCGTACTACCAACCAAGGTTCTCAGGTAATAGAAGAAGCAAGTAGTGAGTCGGAAACTCCTAAAGTAGAAGTGCAATCCCAAGAAGGAGATGCTTGGGAAGATGTCAGTTCTGCTGAGGGTGATACCCAGCAGTCAGAATCTGCTACACCTACAAATCCTTACACTACTCTCAAGGATTACTTAGAGCGTAACAAGGAAAGCCAAGAAAACCGGGTATTCTACTGCACCGACGAAGTGGCACAAGCGACTTACGTAGACTTACACAAAAATCAAGGTCTAGAAGTCCTATTTATGGACTCCTTCATCGACAACCACTTTATCAGTTTCCTGGA
>JBAUJE010000356.1:0-9981 GCA_049683475.1 Coleofasciculaceae cyanobacterium
TGCGTTCCCTGGGAATAGAACCAGAGTTTTAAAAGCAATTGATCAGCTTTTCAGACACTGAATTCGACTAAGGCAAAACAGCCCAGCTATCCTAACCTCGCGAAAATCGATGGCTTGCGATCGCCAATTTATTTGTAACTGACTTGAAATTTGCTGTAATTCATCTTTTCTTACGGAAAACGTCCACTTCTTCCCACTTTAGAGCTAATCGAGCTTGTTGGGAGATTTGAGTGCGTTCTAGATAAAGATGGGCAGCTACATCTCGTTCATTTACTTGCAAAACTCGCTCAAAGTATTGCTGTGCTGTAGCAAATTTCTCTTGAAAATAGAGCCAAACACCTTGTTCAAAATCGCTTTTGGTTTTGGTTTTGAGTTCTTGAATAAACTGAGAGTCGCTATTGTAAATTTCAAAGATAGCCACAAAAGACTGTTTCCCTCTCACCTGAACTCGGTCAAGAAATCGGCAAGCGTACTTTTGAGGGTCATCAAACTGAGATAGGGCTTGCCCACTAACAATAATACCTGCTCCGTAGAGTTTGGTTAACTGTTCCAAGCGAGATGCCAGATTCACTGCATCGGCAATTACTGTACTTGATAGCCGCTCTTCTTCGCCAATAATACCGAGCATCATGTTACCAGTGTGAATACCAATGCCGATGGCCAGAGGTTGGCAACCTCTATTTTGGCGATACTCATTATAAATTGCCACCTGTTTTTGCATCCCAATTGCCGCAGTAAGGGCATCATCAGCAGTTTCAGGAAACAGAGCCATGATGGCATCACCAATATACTTATCAATAAAGCCGTTGTGCTGGCGGATAATTGGACTTACTTGGTGTAGGTAGGAATTAATAAAATCAAAATTTTCTCGGGGAGACATTGTTTCCGACAAGCTGGTAAAGGAGCGAATGTCGGCGAACAGAATGGACATAGTGGCTTGCACCGAGTCCCCTAATTTGACCTCAACGATACTGTCCTTTTGCAGAAAGTGTAAAAATTGACGAGGTACAAATCGGGCTGAGGCGATCGCAATTTGTGCCAGCTCTCTTCTGCTTTCTTCGAGCTTGGTGAGAGCGCGAAATGCTCTTAATGCTGTCACAATTGCTGTGAAAAGTTTGCGAGTAGTGAGTTCAGTTTTGGCTTTATAGTCATTAATATCATAATTAATAATCACCACATCTTCCGGTGCTTGTCCTGGCTGCCCCGTGCGTAAAATAATCCTTACTAATAAATTATCGAGGACATCCCGGATATATTTCACCACCTCCAAACCGGCATCATCGGTTTCCATAACTACATCGAGTAAAATCAGGGCAGTATCTGGATGTTTTTTGAGCAACTCTTTGGCTTCTTGTCCAGAGTAAGCGCTAATGAAGGTTAAGGATTTTCCTTCAAAGCTAAAGTCATTCAGTACTAGGTTAGTGATATTATGGATTTCTGATTCATCGTCTACTATAAGAATTTTCCAACTGTCTCCTCTTGAGAGGGGTAACTCATTGGTGTGGGGAAAAAGTAATTTTTTATCTTCAGGTTGTCTAGAAATTAACTCGTCGTCATCTTCATCGGCAAATATTAATTCATCATCATCTTCATAGCTTTTTGGATTTGTAGTCTCTTCTGACATTTTTTTATTTTACTGGCTATTTAATGTTGGTTGTTTTGTGAGTATTTTTGGTATTATCATCACTTACCTGCGCAATATCTTAATAAGGAAGAATGGTAAATGGGGATATTCCTACTCTCTATTGCACCTCAAGAGGCAGCTTAATAGTAAACTTTGTACCTGCACCAAATTGACTCTCACATTCAATCGTACCTTTAAGTTTTTGAGTAACCAAATTGTAGACAATATGTAGTCCCAACCCACTACCCCCCTGCCCTCGTTTTGTGGTAAAGAAGGGGTTAAAGATTTTGCTTAAATTCTCTTGGATAATGCCTTTACCATCATCAGAATATTCTAGGATAATCTGCGATACCTCTTGTTTAAACTCAAACATCAAGTGTCCGGCATCTTCGGGGAAGTAAGCATGGGTGAGAGAGTTCATTACCAGATTGGTAATTATTTGAGATAACGCACCTGGGTAAGTGTGGAGTGTCAGCGCTTCATCTCCTTGAACTTGCACCTGATGATGAGTGGTTCTCAGCTTGGGTTGGAGAGAAATTAATATCTCAGATAGATACTGTTTGAGGTTGACGGTGCGTTGTTGTTCGCTGGATTGATCGACGGCTACTTGTTTAAAACTTTGAATTAAATCAGCGGCACGGTTAAGATTACTCAAAACCATACTACTACTCTGCATGGCGGTATCGAGAAACTTTTCAAGTTGAGAGCGTTTCATCTTTCCGCTTTTATAAGCTTGGTAAAAATCTGCGGTTTTGTCAGCTAAAAAAGAAGCAGCGGTGATGCCAATGCCGACTGGGGTATTGATTTCATGGGCAACACCAGCTACCAAACCACCAAGTGATGCCATTTTTTCAGATTCTACCAGTTGCTCTTGAGTAGCTTTCAAGTCGTTTAGAGCTTGGGAAAGTTCTGCGGTGCGCTGCTCGACTAATTGCTCTAGATTCTCGTTAAAATGCCGTAAGTTGGTATAGAGTTGGGCATTTTCAATGGAGATGGCAACTTGAGCTGATAAGAGCTTCAATAGTTCGACGCGGTCTTTTGTGAATGCATCGGTGATGAGATTATTTTCTAGATATAGGATACCGCTAAGTTTCATCCGATCAAGTAGTGGGATGCAGAGAATTGATTTGGGTTTTTTCCTAAGAATGTAAGCATCCTGGGTAAATTGTCCAGCATGAACAGCATCGTTTAAGACGAGATTTTCTTTAGTTCGGATCACATAGTGAACAATCGCAGCCGATAAAAGAGGTATTTGGGTAGATACTTCTACAGAGTCTATGCCAATCGATTGCAGTATAGTCTCCTGCTCTTTATCTACTGAACCTGATGCTTGAATAACCCAGTTTTCGTGACCATTTTCTGACTGGGAGGGCAAAATCAGAAAACCCGATTGCGCCCCAGCATTTTCGATAAGAATTTCCATCAAGGAAGCCAATAATTTATCCAACACAATTTCGCCGGAAATAGTTTGGGAGGCTTTCATCAAAGTGGCTAAATCTAATGATGATGCTGAGTTACTGCCAGTTGTAGAATTGGTCGTTGTCCTTTGGGTGGAGATTATGCTTTTGGTAGCAGAGGATTTAGGCAGTAACTGGGGGTATTTTGCTTCTAAATCCTCAACTTTTGCCTTTGCACCCCAGCGTGTATAGGCGTAATGTGCCTCTTTCATATAGGTTTGGGCAATTATCTTTCTACCTCGCCCTAGATAAAACTTGGCGGCTAACTCATAAGCTAATGCCTCTTCTTGGATATATTCGTTTTCTTGCGCTCCGGCAATAGCTTGTTCATAAAACTCCTCAGCTTCAAGGACTTGCCCTAATACTCGTGCTTTTTCTGCCTCAACTAGATAAAACTTATGTAGGTGATTCATTGAGGCATGATTAGCCCATTTTTGTATTTTTTCTTGATTAGTCTTAATCTGATGGAGTATAACCTCTTTTTCGGAATTTGCAGCATTAGTAAACACATCTAAATGTGTCAAAGAATCATAAAAATGAAAGACAGGGACAACGACCATAGCTGTTACCCCATCTAAATATTGTTCTGCTTTAATAGCATTTTCTCTAGCTTGATGCTCCTCACCAAACAGATAACATAAGATAAGTTTATTTAAATAAAGTAAGTGAATTCCTAATCGGTCATTGGCTTGAATCGCAAGGGGTAACCACTGTTCCTCGTTAAAGGCATCACCGATTAAACGGCTGGTATTTTTAGATTGACTCAGTAAGTTAAGAACAGCCTGCCGAAACATGGCAACCCAATTAAAAGGATTTTCTCGTCTAATTTGACTGATAGCGTTACCGTAGGTCACCATCTTCTGTTCTAGCTCTGTAAGCTCATAACCGATAAAATATGAATGATCACAAACAAAAAATGCACAATAACCAGCAAATTCAAATTCTCCGGTTTCTATTCCACTTCGATAGCCTTCTCTTAGAATCGGTAGGGTTTCCCGGAAATGTTCTTTCCAGTGCATTACGTGAGCACCTAATACTTCTAATGCCCTAGCTTTTCCTCTCTTCGGATTAAACTGTTCTATTAAAGTTAAACCCAATTTGCCAAATTTATAACCCAACTCAATGTCTTGAACAACTCCACACAAAATTAATCCCTGACAGGCATAACTAAATGCAGACCAGCTAGAATGACCATATTTGATAGATAAATTAACCATTGATAAAACAATCAATAGCATAAGTTCAGGATTAGCTATATAAGCGGCAGCACTGATACTAGATAGGATATAGATAGCAGCCTGGGGTTCAGGTTCGGTCATGTCCTTCAGGTTAATTAGCTCTTGGATTTCTCGCCCATCATAAAGTGAAGTGTTTTCTTGGAATCCTTTTTGAATATCCAATGAGCTTGGCTCTTCTGGTAATATCACTCCTAACAACTTCAACACTTGTAGTCCAATCTTAATCGCTTCTTTGAAGTTGCCCTGTGCTCCAGCCGCTTGAATTTTTACATCATAGACTTTTACTGTTTCGAGTACAGTTTTGGCGTTATTTTGTACCACAAGAGCTAACTTTTCCATCTCGTCAAAGTTGCCGTTAAGATATGCTGCTTCTACTGCTTCTAAATACAGATTTAAAGTTAGGTCATACTGACTCTGCCAAGTATCTGTACTTAGCAGTTTTAGTCCCACATTCAAATAGTCAACGGCTGCTGCATACGCCGTTGCTTCTTTTGCTTTCTTACCTGCGATCAAATTCAGTTTGACAATTTCCTCTCGTTCTTTTTGTTGGCTTACCAGTTCAACACTAAGCTTGAAGTGATCGACGATAGTAAATATCTCCTCTACTAATGCATCCGGTGCCGTATTCTGCAACAGTAGACGAGCTATTTGTAAGTGAATCGATTGTTTTTTATCTTCATTAATTAAGGTATAAGCAGCCTGTTGTACCCGGTCATGCAGGAATTTATAATCTTGAATTAATAATTCTTCATCTAACTCAGATGTAGGCAAAACTAATCCTGACTGAACTGTTGGAGTTAAAGCTTGGAAAATTTCCGATCTGGATGTTTCACTGATAATAAAAAGGGTGTTTAAGTCAAAGTCAGCACCTATACAAGCTGCTAACTGTAAAACCTGCTGAGTAGATTCTGGCAGTTTCTTAACTTTGCCAATCATCAACTCAACGACATTATCAGTGATACCCTGGGCTTCAATTTGGCTAATATCCCAAGTCCATTTTGGATTTTGGATTGCCGATTTTGGATTTTCAGATAAATCAAATCTAATTAAATCTTCAGCGTACAGAGTTTTGAGAAATTCATTAACAAAGAAAGGATTGCCCCCGGTTTTTCGCACTACCAGTTCTGCTAAAGGTTTTACCGAATCAGTATCGCTGTGTAAGGTATTGGCAATCAGTTGGCTAATTGGTTCTAGTCCTAAAGGTACTAAGGTAATTCGATTAATCGTTGCTCCAAGATTACGTAACCCATTAAGGGTCATCATCAAAGGATGGGTTGAGTTGACTTCGTTATCCCGATACGCCCCAATTAGGAACAAATATTGTGTTTCGTTATCCATCATCATCAGTTCGATTAACTTGAGTGTTGCCGAGTCTGCCCACTGCAAATCGTCCAGAAAGATGACTAAGGGATGCTCTTTTCTACAAAATGCCCGAATAAAGTTACCAAAGACGAGATTAAAGCGATTTTGTGACTCAGTTGGCCCTAACTCAGGCACAGGTGGCTGCTTGCCGACAATCAGTTCTACTTCGGGAATGACATCAATAATTACCTGCCCATTATTCCCAACTGCGGCTAACAGTTTTTCTGTCCATTGGGTTAATTGTGCTTCACTTTCCGTTAACAGTTGCCGCATCAATCCCTTAAAGGCACTGACAATTGCTGAATAGGGTATATTTCTCTGAAACTGGTCAAATTTACCAGAGATAAAATAGTCCCGTTTTTCCGTAATAGGTTTATGAACCTCTTGCACTAATGCCGATTTACCGATGCCGGAATAACCCGCAACGAGCATCATTTCGATTTTAGATTTTGGATTGCAGATTTTGGATTTCTCAATCTGTGCGTCCCTGTTTCTGTGAGTCTTCGTGTCTTCTACCCCTGCTACGCGAACAAATGCCGCTAGTAACGTTTCAACTTCTGCCTCACGTCCATAAAGTTTTTGAGGAATTTGAAACTTGTCAGAAATATCTTGAGTTCCCAAAGAAAAAGATGAAATTTCTCCTTTTGTCTGTAATTGATGGAGACATTCTTTTAAATCGGCTTTAATGCCAAAAGCACTTTGATAGCGTTCCTCCGCTGTTTTTGCCATCAGTTTCATAACAATATCTGAAACCGCTTGGGGAAGGGGCGCAGGTTGGTTGGGCCCAGGTTGGTTGGGCGCACGTCGGTGCGCCCCTACGAGTTGATGGGGTGATATCGGTACTTTAGCAATATGACAATGCACCAACTCCAGAGCATCATTAGTTTCAAATGGTAGCTGTCCCGTCAACATTTCGTAGAAGGTAACACCGAGGGAGTAAAAATCTGTACGATAATCTAAAGCCCGGTTCATCCGTCCTGTTTGCTCTGGCGACATATAGGCTAATGTACCTTCTAAAACATTGGGATTTTTCAGCGTCGGATTTTCGCGGCTTAATTGGCTAGAAATGCCAAAGTCGATGATTTTAACTTGCCCGGTTTCTGGGTTAAAGACAATATTAGATGGATTAATATCTTTGTGAATAATATTGGCAGAGTGAATACAGCCCAAAACTTCCGTCGTTTTGATAGCAATGTTGAGAAATTCCCGTAGGGGCGCACCGACGTGCGCCCCCATGACGTGCGCCCCCATGACGTGCGCCCCCATCTCCCCATTCATCAATAGTTTTAAGGATGACGCACCAAAATCCTCTAGGATGATGACTAAAGTTCTCTGATAAGGTTCTAACCCATAAGCCTTCACCACACCCTCTAGATTCAAGTTGCGGGTAATTTCATATTCCTGTTTGTATCGAGTCAGTTCTGAAGGGGTGGGATAGTCTTCTTTGAGCACCTTGAGGATAACTGCCTGATTATCCTCTTCTCGAATAGCTCGATAGACTAAAGAATTAGCACTTTCGTAGATTTGGCTAAGAACCTGGTATCCGGGAAGGGTAATCATAAGCTGCAGCCAAAATGCCGTCAGAAAATAGAGATAGAGATTACAAACCATCAAATATAATCTTAACTATCTATTATCTTCTTGTTGCGCTTTGTCAACCAGTGCTAGAATGATGAGCTATTCTCTGCACTGTCTGCTCCCTTCGCTTACCCACTCCCTATTCCCCAAGCCTTGATACCTCAAACTTAGGTCAATCAAAAGTAAGCGAATTTTTTCCGGACAGAGTAAAAGCTACGGCGAATAAAGAAAAAGTAAAAGCACTCTGAATCACTGAACTCACCCCAGCCATAAGCTGGGGTTTTTTCTACCGAAAGCAGAAGCTATTCAGACACTTTATCTAAATCTGCGATCGCTGGCCCGTGAATTACCTCTCCATCGTAGGTAAAGCGAGCACCGTGACAGGGGCAATCCCAACTTTTTTCCGCTTTGTTCCAGTCCACAATACATCCTAGATGAGAACATACTGCCGAGACGGCGTGAACTGTACCTTGCTCATCTCGATAAGCAGCGACTTTTTTGCCATCAACTGTAACTAGTTGTCCTTCACCATTAGCTACCCCGGATAGGGAGGAGGTTAAACCCTTTAAGCGATCGCCTACCCAATGCCTGCCAACATCCAAGTTTTCTTTGAGGGAAGTTTCCGAGATAAAAGGTGTGGCCCGAGTAGAGTCGTAAACTTCTAGCCAAGGATTCTTAATTCCCAAAATCATTTCTGCTAAGAGCATGCCAGACATCGTCCCGTTGCTCATACCCCAGAGACTAAAGCCAGTGGCTACATAAGTATGATTACTTAAAGGTGTCAGTTTGCCGATGTAGGGCAGCTTATCAAAGGAAACCATATCCTGACTTGACCAACGGTACTCGACGTTCACACCAAAACGAGAACGAGCATACTCTTCTAAACGCAGATATCTTTCTTCTGTATCGGAAACACTCCCTGTTTTATGGCCTTCACCGCCAACGAGTAAGAGTAAACCACCTTGGTAAGGGGTAGTACGAATTGAACGGTACTTCTCATCACAACCAATAAACATTCCCTCTGGCGCTTGAGATGGCTCAATGGGTGCGCCTACGATGTAAGAGCGCTTAGGGAAGGCTTTAGCAAAGAACAGTCCTTGGTCTAAGATAGGCAGGTTAGTAGTGACAATTACGTCTTGTGCCTTGACTACACCCCTAGTTGTTTTAACTTGGCAAGGAGTACCTTCATCAACACTCTCTACTTTGGTCGCATCAAATAAATAACTACCATTACCAGGAATATTTTTGGCTAGATGGAGGAGATATTTACGGGGGTGAAACTGAGCTTGGTTGTCAAAACGGACAGCCCCTGTGATCGGAAAAGGTAGGGAAGTCTCTTTAACAAATGAGGCGGGGAGTCCCAGTTTAAGGGCTGCTGCCACTTCCGCTTCAATTTTTTCTACATTCTCAGGCTTTTCAGAGAAAGTATAAGCACTTTGGCGGCTAAAGTCACAATCAATCTGCTCATCTGCAACCAACTTAGCAACTTGCTCAATTGCCGCTTGGTTGGAATCAGCATATAACTTAGCCTTTCCTTCCCCGAATTCCTTAATTAGGTCGGCATATTTTAACTGATGCAGTGATGTTACCTTAGCCGTTGTATGACCACTCACCCCTATAGCTACATGCCTAGACTCAATTACAGCAACAGTTTTGCCAGATTTTTTGAGGAGGGTAGCCGCAGTCAAACCCGCTATACCAGCACCGACGACTACCACGTCTACCAATACATTATCAACAAAAGTTGAGAAGTTAGTCTCAGAGGTTGAGTCTATCCAAAATGAAGCAGGTTTCCCAGGTAAAGTAACCATACAGTTTTAAGCAATATTAAGTTAGCCTCTTAATGTAATTAGAAAACTTTACCTCTATTCATCTATCTTAAGACGGGCAGCATTAGCTCTTTTAGGTTTTTATGCTTATCTCTTAGGGAAGATGGGGAGATGGGGTAGGTGAGGGAGATAGAGAAAGCTGGATACATTAATTAATATTTGGAATTTTGCATAAAATGCTGTTTTTTTGAGTGGAGTTATAGATAGAAGACAAGATTTGCAGGAGGCATTTACATGCAAGTAAATGAACTGATTAGTCAGATAACAGTCCAACTATTGCGCCTTAAGTACCAAAGGGTCAACGTTAAATACCAATCATATCCGCCTCTATTTCTCGGACGATTGTCCTTGAGAATTTTTAAATCTTTAAGACGAGCCAGTAATGCTTCTAAAAGGTGTTTTGTTCACTCTTGAACTTTAAACACATAGTTTTCTTTCCCCATTACAGCTGTCCCAAAAGTTGGGAAATAGTCCCATAACTTTTAATACTTTTTCCAACTCTTCATTCCTAATTCTAGAAGACTTTCAACTAGAAAGAAGGGCTGGTGGGATAGGGTAATTTTGCCAAAAAACTCTGCATTCATTACCTTATACATCCCATAAATGTTGTTGAGATGGGGCGATATGAGGGAAAGACTCGAAAGAGTTAAAACGTGAATTCTCGCTTAGCGAGAAATTCGCTAAATTGCTGCGCGTCATAACTCGAAGCAAGCAAAAACTAATCTCACGGCAACCTTAAGTTTTAAGTAAGGAGAAATCCATGCCAATTGTTGTTAACACCACTGCTGATAGTGGAGACGGCTCTTTAAGGTGGGCAATTGACCAGGCAAATAGTACAAGTGGTTCTGATACGATTGTCTTTGATCTTGATTTTGGGAGTAGAATTAACCTCA
>JBAUJE010000357.1:0-6628 GCA_049683475.1 Coleofasciculaceae cyanobacterium
AATGTTCAAGGTGGTTCTCTACTACTTCCTAATCCTTTCTTCCCACCAACTGCAGCTGCTGACGCTGATGCTCAATCCGTAGCTTTAGGTCAATTTACTTTCACTGATGCTCAGACTACTACAGAAGCGATCGCTGGTGTTGGTTCTGCTTCGACTTCTAGCTCTAGTGCTATCGCTGTCGGTGCTTAATTCTTAGTTGCTAGCAGTCATACCAGCATCAAGCTTTAATGTAAGCTTTTACAAATAAATAAGTGACAGAATATTTGTTCCCAGTTTGCCTTAAGTAAGCTGGGCATTATTTTTTGCTAAATAAATTTATATCTTTGAGAAATACTTGCCAGATTGGCAGCCAAATTTTTCTCTTTTTAGATAGATTGTAAGCAACGAATAAAACAAGGAAATTAGAAACACACTAAAGAAAAATCATGCGTATTTTTGACTTAAACCATCTCGAAGTTCTCTCTCAAAAAACTGCAACTCTCGCTAACGTTCAAGGTGGTTCTCTACTACTTTCTCATCCTTTCTTCCCACCTGTAGCAATTGCTGATGCTAGTGCTCAATCAGTAGCTCTCGGTCAATTTACCGCCACCAATGCTGAGACTACTACAGAATCTATTGCTGGTGTTGGTTCTGCCTCCACTTCTAACTCTAGTGCTGTTGCTATCGGTGGTTAATTATTCTCGGCTAGCAGTGATGACTTCATACTTGTTTTCATTACTAGCTTTTGATATTGTCAATACCAAAATTTTTAGGAAGTTATGAATATTTCTGACTTAAGCTATCTGGAAGTCCTTGGGCAAGAAAATCAGATCTTTGGTGGTTTAGACGCTGCCCTAGATGCTGACTTAGATGCCTCTCTAAGTGCAGGTTTGAGAATAGACGGAAGTCCAGCAAGAGGTGCCACATTCGCCTTTGCGGGTGCAGGTGCAGGTGCTGCTGCAGGTGCTGCTGCTGCTTCCGTCAACGGAAGTGCTTCAGCATTTGTAGACGTTCATGTTGATACTAGTATTAGTTTTTAGGATTCAACATAGAAACTCAATTAATCAAACCGTTGTAAGCTAAATATATAAAAAGCTTGCAGCGATTTTTTCTTACTAAATTAAAGACACTCTATATTTTCCATGGCTGATCTTGCAAAAATATCCATCCAACCCGAAGAGATGGTTAGCTTCCTGAAGAAAAACCTTCAATTGAGGGAAGTGTACCAGAAGATTCTGTATCAGCAAGTAATCAATCAAGCGACTACAGAAAGAGGCATAACAGTTACACCGGAAGAAATTCAGGCTGAGGCTGATAAGCTGCGCCTCGAACAGCGTCTAGAGAAAGCTTCCGATACATTGGCGTGGTTAGCCGAGCAAATGATAACACCAGATCAATGGGAAGAAGGAATTCGCGATCGCCTATTATCTAAAAAGTTAGCTGAGTCTCTCTTTAATAAGGAAGTAGAAAAGTTTTTTGCTCAAAACAAGATTTATTTTGAGCAGGTCTTACTTTATCAAATTATTTTAGAGGATGGTAAAGTCGCCCAAGAACTACTTTACCAAATTGAGGAAAAGGAAATCAGTTTTTACGAAGCTGCTAAGTTTTATGACATTGACGAAAATCGCAGGCAAAACTGTGGTTGTGCAGGCTTTATTGAGCGTAGTAAACTCAAACCAGATATAGCAGCTGCCATTTTTAGTGGACAATTAGGAGAGGTAGTTGGCCCCATCAAAACCGAACAAGGTTATCATCTCTTGATGGTTGAAAAGTTCATTCCAGCAGAATTAACCCCCAAAAGATATCAAGAAATACTTGATGATATGTTCCAACAGTGGCTAGCTTCTGAGTTAAATTACCTGCTTCATAGCCAAGCTGTCTAGCATGAACTTTTGATTTAACTTCCTAAATTTTATTCCTTAAGCCATATCTAACAACGATTAAGCAAAACCAAAGTAAACCTATGAGATTGGAAGCTTCAGGGGTTTTAACAACTGCTTGATTTACTTTAGATTCTACTAAGGTTAGGTAGGTTAAACTATCGAAATAACGAGAATAAGAACCGCTAACTTGAGCTTCAGCGTATTCTTGATTTTCCACAAAACTAGTCTTAATTTCTGTATCAACAGTGATACTTTCGCTAAATTCGGGGGTGATAAAGTCACCTTTTCCTGGAGTTGTTAAATTTCCAGCCAGAATAAATGAATCTATTGCTATCCAATTAGCATAATCCGTTGTGTCATATAATTTCAGATCGACTAATCCGGAAGCACTAGCATTTTCAAATTGAGTATTATCAACTGATGTTTCTAGAACAAGTAAAGCATCGAAATCAAAATTAAACGTTTCGCCCTCTTCTATCAAGAAATCGTAACCAATTACTCCAGCTATACTTTGTGCTATTCCTAAGTAATTAGTGCCTTCTCCTTCGGCTTCACTCGAAGAAATGTTTTCAGCCTGTGTTGTCTCAGGTGAAGGAAATTCAAAAGTTGCCTGCGCGTCAGCATCTGTCCCAACTTGACTATTATTACCGGCAATTGCAACAACTACTGTGTCAGTGAAAGTTTCAACTGCGTTAGGTGCTTGGCTAAAGTTATTAAGATTTACCTCTGCTTTAGAAGATGCCAAAGTCGCAGCTAAAGCAGGTGATGCTCCCAATAGAGAACCAGCGACTAGAGGTGCAATTAACAAAAATAAGCTTTTTGTACTTTCTAGCTTAGTTTTCATGATTTTTCTATGTTTTTTAGTTGGCTTCTGACAGTTACGTAGCGCTTTTCAACTCAATTAGTAGAAGCTCTCCCAAACTTTAAATTGTCTTTGTTTAGCACAAATTAATGGCAAGTTAAGCTATTTCTTGCCAAGAACTGATAATCAACTATGTACAAGCATATATTGAATTACCTGTTGTTTTTTAAGTTTTCAATGAAGTTTTTTTGAAGATTGTATCAATAAATAGTGATAGCAAAAAAACAGATTAAGCTTTCTGAGAAAGGATTATACAGATCCTCTTTTTTAAATCTGATGAGAGTATAATCATCATTCATCGTCTTGCATTACCCGTTACCATAAATGCGACCTTAGTAATTTTGCAGAAAAAAAGGGAAAGGAACAATCCCCTTCCCTTAACCTTTAACTTCTAACCCACTAAGGAAACTTAACTAACTTGCTTTTACTGTTTGCGCTTCAGTAGCAGAGAACTAACACCAGCCGCACCAACTACTAAAACACTCAGCGTAGAACCAGGTTCAGGAGTTGAGGCTACCTTTTCCTGGCTTCCTTCTGCATCAACAACTGCATCAAACCAAGAATGAGCTAGTTGCGTATAACCTTCTGGAGTGTAATGAATACCATCGGAGAGTAGATATTCAGCACCAATGTGACGGTGGTCAACAAAACTGACATTCTTATCTTGATAAGTATCTCCCGCTAGTAGATTGGCAATGAAATTATTGTAATCTACTACTTTCTGAGCCTTAACCTGATCCGTCTCCTTGGCATTAGGATTCATTGGCGCAATAGTAGAAACTAAGACGTAAACATCCTCAGACCAAGCAAGAATTTTATCTACTAATCTGGCCAAGTCATTCTTGGTATCTGCCGCGCTTTCATTCTGAAAGATAATGTCATTGGTTCCTGCCATCAACATCACCACATTTGGCATGGCAGCATCTAGCCAATTATCAACTTCGTCAATTAAATTACCGGCCCAACTTTGATTGTTACCGTCAATTGACCAGCCACCATGACCTTGGTGATTCCTATCAAATGTTTTAGAACCCGTTTTCTTAGCACTACCAACAAAATCTACATCGTAACTCTGGTCTTGAAATAATCCCCAGAGGTCATCCCGGTATCCTGCTGCATCTGAGCCTTTACCGCGAGTATTTGAGTCACCCAAAGCCATAAGTTTAAGAGGATTTGAACCATTTTGGGTGAGAGTAAAAGCACTGGCAGGTGCATCAAAAGCACTGATTGCGGCAATAGTTGCCACAGCGAGAGAGGTAAGGGTTTGCTTAAAAAAATTCATAGTTCTGTCTTCCTTAAAGTTTTCTCTAGAAGTAATTTTTTCTAGCTTTTTGGCATTGAGCGAGTAATTAATCTAACTTGTTGATGTTAGTTGCCTAGTCTTTAACAGTAGTTAAATTCACTTGTCCTTTATCTTTCTCTACAAATTTAGCTGTTTGAAGTGTACGTGAGTGTATATTCTTTGTTTCTTTACTAAATCAACAAAAACAAATATCAGCTAACTCAGTACCAAGAATCGATACAACCCTTGTCGTGCCTAATTTTCAGAAAAAAAATATGAGTTAGAGACAAACGAATTTTGTAAAGCTTAAGCAAAGCATTAAGCTTGCCTCAAAAGTCTTAGCTTCTTTTTTACTAGGAAAATTTAGATTGCAGAAGCCCTAAAACTGCAATAGTTAATTTGTTTAGTTAAGCGGTGACTTCAATCACTCACACTGTTAATTGATCTCACTTGCTTGGAGGCAAGACAAATTCTTGAGTTATTGTCAGCAAAACTATTAATTACCAGAGAAAAAACTGGATTAATGCACCACAGGTTTTTCTCTAACAGGTGCTTGCTTACCTGCATGAATTCTGTACAAACGACGATGACTAACTTTCATCCCTTTAATTAACTCTAAATGGGGACGATCCGTAATATCAACCAAACCAATATTATAGTTTTCACCATCGGGAGAACGTCCAGTATTGGGTTGATCCACCCATTGAAACCAGTGGCTTCCTACTACACCTGGCATCGCAGCCAAATTTTCAACGTAGTAGCGATAAGCAATGCCTTCTTCCTTCTCATCACGAACAGGTTTCAATCCAGCTGACATACCTTGACCTGGTACACCAAAGTGAAATTCACCAATTAGTATTGGTCTTCCACTTAAACGCTGAAACCTCTCCAGCTTTTCTCTATCCGGGACGTATTCATAGTCATTGACACTAAAAACATCGAAAACCCGCGAAGCTTGTACCATTTGATCCGGAGCATCCCCAGCGTAGCGGATACCGAGAATTAAATGGTTGGGATCATACTTACGAATTGCTGCATCAATAACTTGTAAGTATCTCTCGTAAGCACGGTAGAAGAATGACCTGCGACGTTCCGGCGTATCCCCTGCTTCTAAATACTTCTCTAACTTCTGACGAGTTGATGTCTTTGGCCCGGACAAAATCATCTCAACAATTTTTTCTTCATTACCTGGCCAAGGTGGTTCGTTACCAATAAAATAGCCAATCAGAAAAGGGTCATCCTTGCGAGGACTACACTGCTGTTGTGCCGCAGCCTCACTATTTTCGACAAACTCCTGAGAATAGACATCGGGAAACTCTTGGTAAGTTACTTTAGTTTCCCAACGCCTTTCTAACAAACGAAACATATAAGGTATCTGACCAGAATCATTAATTTCCGGTGCGGAGAAGTTACCAGCAGTATTTAATCCCCAGGCTTGCAAACGACGAGTTACAAAATCAACCCAACCTTGACCCCAATCTTCGCCAAATCTGCGTGATATATTCCAGAGATAATAGAATGCTCTAGAATCAGCAACGTCTGGTCTGCTAGATAATAGAGAAGCTGGTGGCAGTTCTTTGTAAATAAATCTGCGTCCCTCAATAGGCGTAGTTTGTCGAGGTTGTAAAATATTAATGCCAACTGAGTAAAATAGATGACCATCTGGATCGACAAACCACCATTTACCATCAATTAACTCTACGCGAAAGAAGCCTATAGCTTCAGTTCGAGTCGAGCAATATCCACCATAGCGACAGTAATCAAAGTTACCTGGTTTTAATTCTTGTTCCTCTTGTCGCCAAGCCTCCTCTAATTGTGCCAATGAGTCTACCTTTTCTGGCCAAGAATCTCTAATCCATTGCCCCATTTCATCAACGAGTGGCTCTTTCTCTAAGACTGCGTTACCCGGAAATTCCTTAGTTAATTGAATAGATCTAATTTCTAAAGTGGGATTTTTAATTGGTTCCGGCATGGCGATCGCAATTTCTCCCACCTCATTAATCGCTAAATGAGGACCACGATGCACCATAATATGTCCAGCTTGCAAAGAATTTAGGTAAGAAGGCTGATTAGAACTATATCTGGGTGTAGATTGGCGAAAAAGCTCTAAGGGTAAAACAGCACGAATCCAAGCATTTTGAAAAGGATAAATATCAAGAGGGCTAACTCCCTGGGGAGTGTGCAATTGTACTTGAAAGCGCTGGGGTGAAGAGGCTTTCACTTCTAAAACTAAGAAACGAAAATCTGACCAATTGTTAGGCATCTGAGGTTTTATATCTTCTGGTTTCCAGCGATACTCAGATAAACTCTGCTTACTATCAAACGGCAAAAGCTGAGGCACAAATACTTGAAGCTCATCCTGACCTATAATCTTAAATTGCAGTCCGCCAATAATCAGTAATAGTACTGTCAACCCAGCAATAGCTAGCAGACGTACTATCTTTAAATGTATGGGTAATAATCTTTGCTTATTCACTATAGGACTTACGTAGTGAAACGAAAAACCGATGTTAAAGTAAGCGAAAAACGGAAAATTGTGAATATTTAACTGTTAATTGTTTATCTCCCCCATCTCCGTCATCTTCCCCATCTCCCCCATCTCCCCCATCTCCCCCATCTCCC
>JBAUJE010000358.1:0-19374 GCA_049683475.1 Coleofasciculaceae cyanobacterium
TTAGCATGAATGAGTCAAATGACTCGCTGTTAGGCTCGGTTGTCTATGCAAGGGGGAGTCGTTCCCCCTCATGTCTTAAAGCCAGAGGCTCCCCGACTCCCCCTTCCGAACCCCGATTTCCGGTGGCTGAAGGGAATGTAATCAAGAGTCGAGTATTTCCTGGTTTGTGGTTAGCTGCTGAGGATTTGTTGGCGGGAAATATGACTAGGGTGTTGTCGGTATTGCAGGAAGGTTTGGCTTCAGCAGAACATGGGAGTTTTGTAGAGAAGTTGGATTAGCGTTACTATACTTCTTGCGCCAACCACACCAGCATACCCAGCAATTCTTCTACAGGAGGAATCAGATACTCGGTTAGATCAGTTGAATGAAAAATATTTTGAGAACTCACATTAAATCAAGCGGGAATCAACTAGAACTTAAGCTGGGAACTTTATCTAATTTAAAGAGTATAGGGGAAGGTGGAAATGGAATTGTTTATCAGGGTGAACTACTTAAAAATCAAGTTGCTGTAAAGTTCTTAGTAAATGAGTCTAATAGTAAGACTAAAAGGGAACGCTTTAAGTCCGAGTATATCAATATTGCATTAATTAGTGACAAAGACTTTATTGTTAAACTAATTGCTTATGATGAGATTACTGTAGGTGAACATAAATTTCCTTCTATCATCATGAAAAAGTATGATGGCTCACTAAAAGAAGTGGTCAAGAAAGCCAAGAACACTCCCAGAAAAGAAGAGTTAGATAAGCTTTTTGAATTTTTAATGAGTTCATTAGAATTCATTCATAACAATGGAATCATTCATAGAGATTTAAAGCCAGAAAACATTTTGATGTGTGATAATAATCTAGTTTTGACAGACTTCGGTATAGCTTACTACAACCCGCAAAACTTTTTATTCAAAGCAGAAACAAAGAAAAATGAAAGATTAGCGAATTACTTATTTTCAGCTCCAGAACAATTTGATGGCGTTGTCTGTCCACATCCTACAATGGACATTTACGCTTTTGGGCAAATCTGTCAGTGGTATGTTACAGGTAAAACACATAGAGGAACAGGACGAGAATCGCAGGTAATCTGCTTCATATAAAGTTTAAAAATCGACCTGACTAGGAGACATAGCAGTTTCCATAGAAGATTTTTTTGACAACAAACTGGGTAGGAAAATCTAGATACTTCTGCATTTTAGTCTTTAGTGTAGCGGCTGAAGTAACAACATCACTTGCCGATTTCCCAAACCATCTATAAGCTTAATTTTTGCCAAAACTCCATTAACTCAGCATCCCAATTATCCTCTGCCAAATTGAGACGATAAACAGCAGCAAAACCTTCCGCAAGAGTCGGGGGATTCTCACGCAAAAACATATCCATCTTCTCAATTATTTCCTCCGGTACTTGACGATTACGTTGTCGATTCCAAGCTAGACAAGTAGAAAGAGGAGTTTTTACATGCCACCCTATCCACTGCAAATTTTTATATCTACCTAATTTTTCCAACATAGATAGCCGCCACTCTTGCTTAGCATTAGTGGCATCATAAATAACTGATTTACCCAAAGATACAGCCAGCTCAATTTGTTTAAAAACTTCTGACTCAATTAATAACCAATCCCCCTGAATACTCTCATCACCAAAGAGTAAAGCACGAATTGCATCAGTAGAAACAACTACAGCATTTGTATCAATTTGAAGCAGTTTTTTTGCCAAAGTTGACTTACCGGAACTCGGTATACCAATCAGAAAGTGACAAAGACGGTGAATCTTGTGCATAAGTCGGCAGTCGGGAGCAATGAGCAATGAGTAATGAGTAATGAGTAATGAGTAATGAGTAATGAGTAATGAGTAATGAGTAATGAGTAATGAGTAATGAGTAGGGAGTCAGGAAACAGAATGACATTATGTTAATAAAAAATTCTCCCCCTGCTCCCCATCACCACCACTCCCGTATCTCACATTTGCAAGGTGTGTAATTGAGCATAGATTCTCTTACTAGCTAATAGTTGCTGATGATTACCCAACTCAACGATACGTCCCCCTTCTAATACAACAATTCTATTAGCATTGCGGATTGTCGAGAGGCGGTGTGCTACTACAAAAGTAGTGCGGTTTTGTCTCAAACGTTCCAACGCTTCCTGAATTAATACTTCGTTGGCTGTATCTAGGGCTGCTGTTGCTTCATCTAAAATCAAAACACGGGGATTACGTATTAAAGCGCGAGCAATGGCAATTCTTTGTCTTTGTCCACCAGATAGTTGGGTGCCATTCTCACCAATGGTAGTATTAAGTCCTTTTGGTAGTTGGCTAATAAAATCTAGGGCATTAGCATATTCAATTGCTTGCTGTACAAGCTCCTCTTTTACCTGTTCTGAACCATAGAGAATATTTTCCCTCACCGTACCTTCAAATAAAACAGTTTCCTGAGAAACTACCGAGAGGAATTGACGGTAGGTACGTAAATCAAGGCTATTCATGTCTTGGCTATCTAGTTTAATTATCCCCTCAGTGGGACGTAGAAAACCAATAACTAGATTTAACAACGTTGACTTACCAGCACCGGAAGGGCCAACAATTGCTACTGTTTCACCTGGTTGAACTTCTAAGGAAAAATCCTCTATAGCCAACTGCTTGCTACCAGGATAAACAAAGCTAACGGACTCAAAGCTAAATTTACCCTGCACCTGTTGAACTGGCTGTTTGCCAAAATTTTGCTCAATATCTGGACATTCGAGAACTTCTCCGACACTGCGAATTGATTCAAAACCTTTGCCAATTTGCGGTAGTACTGCCAGAATTTGTACTACTGAGTTAGTTAGGGTGTCAAAATAGCCTGTGAGTAAGACCACATCTCCCAAACTAATTCCCCATTTTCCTGTATAAGCTAACCAACCGGAAGTAACCAAGCAGAGACAATAGAAGAGGCGCAAGGTTACCCAAGAAGAAGAATTTGCGATCGCATTAATACAATCTAATCGTACTGCTGAGCTTTCAACGGTAGTTAATCGCTGTTGGACTTGTTCGATTTCGGTAGTTTCGATCCCATGAGCTCGCGTGATGGGGACTAATTTAATCATCTCCAACAAACGTGCCGACATTTCTTCTAACTGTTGCCGAAAAGCATGATTTCTCAGGCGAATTGGTTCTTTTAAGCTACGCACTAAAGTAACGGCAATTGGTACAGTAGCCAGAAAGAAAATTACAAACCCAGGGGCACGCAGGGCAGTTACGGTCACTGCTACTACAATATTGAGTAGAGCAGAAGGCATAAACTGAAAGATGTGAGTAGTTAAAAGTTGAATTTGTTCAACATCACGCAACAGTTTATTTTGTAATGCTCCTGTTGTATTTTGTTGGTAAAAACCCATTTCTAGGTGTTGTAGCCGCCAAGTTAGGAGTGAGCGCAATTTTGACTCCATTTTGCGGCTAGCAACACTCAGGTAGCGGATGTGCAGGTAATGGGTGGGGATATTCTGTACAACGGCTGCGGCGAGAAATATACCATTTAGCCATAACTCAGATGGCGATCGCGTACCAGGATTAGAGATAATATCAATGATATTGGCAACCACCAAAGGTTTAATCCACTCTGGGGAATGCTTGATGGTATAAAACAGCATGGAAAGACCTAGCTTACCCAAGTCTTGCTGGTATAAATAGAGTAGGGTACGAAAAGGGCGATCGCTTTGGTATTGATGGCTAGAGAAGTTTGGTAACTGTTTAGAGGAAAAGGTAGAAGCTTTCATCCAAAAAGAGGATTAATTGGTTATCTCGATTTTAGATTTTAGATGAAGGAATTTTCCTCTTCTTGAAATAAGAGACTTGCCAATTGGCATCGTACCTTTTTCCTACTCCCTAATAATATTTTCCTCAAATTAAAAATTCTTCAGTCAAGCTAGCTTCACCTAAAGCTACTTTGATGCTAAAACTTTCTCCTGGTTCCCCACTAAACTCCAACTGAATATTTTTAGTGTTACGTGCAACTGCTGACATTATCACTTCTCCTGGCTGATCAAGTACCATCAATTTTAACTCTGAGGGCAGGTAGATAGTCCCTTTCGTCGGATAAATCCCCACATTTATATCCATTTCCTCTGAGAGGGTTGGTGTTAGTTTCACTAGAAGAGCAACTGTACCACTTTCTTGGTTTAATCTGAGTAGTTTACCTCTTGTGACACTAGTAGATAAATTTTCCTCTGCTGAACTTTGCTGAACTTGCCCTGAACGAAATCTCCAGGCGAGTTCAGTGGGGGTTTCTAATAATGCCGATATTGTTTGCCAACCTTCCTCAAAAATATTTTCTAGCCATAAACTTAAATTGACTCCAGGCTTTTGGTGATTAATTCTATTCAACAAGTTTTCTAGGGAAATCAATTGACTAAGAGCTAATTCTGCGGCGTTTACTTGAGGTGTAAATCCTAGTAACTGGGCATCTGTCAAAGATTGATTTAGCCCAACTGCGACATAGCCAATTCGCTCTGAATGGACTTCATTAAGTATCCGACAAACTTGCTCTCCTGGCAATACCGGAAGACACTCTAGCTTACCCACATCTTTGACTAATAAGTCGGCAGTGTTAGCTAATGTTTGTATAATGGGATTCCAACTATCACTCTCTTCTAGGCTGGTTTCAATACCCAGACATCCTAAATAAAAATTCACCGCATAAACAGCTAAGGTATTAAGGTAAACCTGTTTAGCTTTATGCTGATTAGAATGTTCTTGGTGAAACTTTTGTGCTGCCCGGTGAGCAGCTAAATTTAGGGGAACAGTAAAAGTTAAGTTGTCTTTTGTTGTCATCGTCCTTTTTAACCTCTCAATAAAAGTTAATTTGATAAATACTGTTTAATCTTGGGAGCAAACTTGGCTAGACTACGTTGGTAAAAACAACTCAAAGTAGGAACTTTTATTCCCAATTCAGCAGAAATTTCTTTCCAAGAATATCCGTGTAAAATTTTGAGAGCTAAAAACTGAAAATTAGCAGCAGTATTCTTAGATACATGAGTGTTTTTAAATATCCCTTCTGGGTCTATTTCAATTAATTGAATCACTTGTTGAGAAATACAAGGAGATAAATTAGAGTCTACCTCCTGTGGATTGTTTCTAGCTAATTCATCTATAGTTAACCTGGTAATTTTTTTGGGGTCTAAACCCTTAGGAACTGTGGGCATAATCTCACGAGATGCTTCAACAAAAAAGCGCTTCTTTAGTAAAAAATTTGCCCATTGTAGCACTTCTCGTTGGGGATCATAGTCATCAATCCTTTCACAAATATAGAAAAACAGTCTTTGCTGTGCTTCAGCATAAATATCCTGATAAAACCCCTGAAATTGACCCCGATAAGGACGAGTTAACTTACCAGACTTGTCAATTGCACTCAATAGTCTGGCTAAAGCTCGTTGTCGTTTTAGACTCTTTTTAGGATGCCGTTGTGCTTCTAAAGCAAGTCGTTTTAACTGTTGGTCTAGTTCCTTCATAATTATCTAGTTTGTACATCAGTGAGTTCAAACTGTCACCATGCACATCGGCAAGCTATAGATAGTTCTCTCCGGCAAAGGTGACATAATATGCAAAACTGGAAAGTTTTTACAAAAATTTGTCTCCCCCAGATACCCATCCTGATCTAAATAGCCCTGAATTGTAAAGTTATATAACAGTACAGGAGATTTTTCACAAAAATCGCCAGATCTTCTTGAATACATTATTGAAGGCTTAAAACTGAGCTGATATAAAGTCAGCCGATCAAAATCAGGGTAAGCGCGGTTTGTTTGACACCATCTAACGCCAGCGCACTAACGCCTCTAAAAACAGCCAATAATAGCAATTCTTGCCAGAAAAGGGTGCCGGTTATTGAAATGAGGAGTAAATAAATCTCCTCTCACTTAGAGAATTGCTAGGAGTAGTGACGTAGAAGCATCTCACCTCAGATTATCAACCTTATTACTCTCAGGTGGAATATGACTCTGATTCGCCAAGTCGTTAAACAGGTTTTAGAAACAGGTTATTTGAACCTGGAAACAGAGCAATTACTCAAGCAACTTTTACATACTAAGTATGAGGTAGAAGATTTCAATGCTTTTATGAACTTACAATGGGCGGTTATGGATGGTAATGTTAAGCAAGAGTCTCTTGAATTGCTGCGTTCAGCTCATGCAGAGAATAGACAAAAACAGCAAGCAAACCATCATTAGACTTCCTGCAAAAGTCTCTTTTACTTGTGGAGAAGGATTAAAGGCAAACGGGGGAATGGTGAATTTCCCTTTCCCCTATTCTATTTGTTCGAGAAGTTTGATAACTGGTGTGACCAACCTCCTGCACTTCAAATTGTAGTGGGAATAACTACCTCAAGGTCATTGCAGAGAATCGAGAACCTCAATAAAGACGAGCAGACCTTAACTTACTGTCTCTATCTCAAGCATTACGAAGATTTATGCTCCTACGCTACATTGGAAGTGTGAACTTTTTTTGCAGTAAGTTAAAATTATCACCAGGGTTCTCAATGACCAGCCTATCACCGCCCCCCAAGGCAAATAGAAGCAAGCAAAACTCCTCAAACGCGACTTTACCCAAGCGCGAAAATGATTGGCGACTTTTCCTCAAGTTAGTACCTTATGCTCGTCGCAGTGGACGCTTGCTACTTTTCTCCCTGATTTTATTGTTGCCTTTGTCGGTAGCGGGTGCTGTTCAACCTTTGCTGATTGGACAAGCAGTTTCTTTAATTCGCCAAGAACCAACTTGGTCTTTTCTTCAAGATACCTCTCTCTCAGAGGGAATCAACCTCCTCAGCATTTTCTTGCTACTAACTATCGGTGTGCGGCTAGTCTTTGGTATTGCTCAAAAATTCATGGAGGAGAATCTAGGACAGCAAATTACTGCTGATATCCGCACGGATCTTTTTGAGCATGTCACCTCCTTGGCCGTGCGATTTTTTGACCGTACACCTGTAGGTAAATTAATTACCAGACTCACCAGCGATGTAGAAGCTTTGGGACTTGTCTTCTCCTCCGGTGCCATTGGCATTATTAATGACTTGTTCTCAATGGTGGTAATTGCTACTTTTATGTTTTCCTTGCAATGGCAATTAGCTCTAATACTAGTAATGATGCTGTTTCCCATTACCGCTATCATTACCTACTTCCAGAGACAGTTTCGTAAAGCTAATTACAAAGCTAGGGAAGAACTGTCTGGGCTAAATTCAATGCTGCAAGAAAACATCTCTGGCATTAATGTAGTGCAGTTATTCCGTCGCGAACAATTCAATAGCGAGATGTTTCGCTCAGTTAATCTGCGCTACATGGCTGAGGTAGATAAAACTATTTTTCACGATTCGATTATTTCAGCAACCTTAGAATGGGTTGCCCTAGCAGCGATCGCAGTTGTACTCTGGTTCGGTGGTCTATTTATTCTCAAAGACGCTCTAAGCTTTGGTGTGCTCTCTGCGTTTATCCTCTATGCTCAGCGTTTATTTAACCCCTTGCGCCAATTTGCTGAGAAATTTACCATGTTCCAAGCTGGTTTTACTGCCATTGAGCGCATCAGTGATATCCTCGATGAGCCAATTGAAATTGTTGACCCAGAAGTTAATTTAGATTTCAGGGAAACAGGGAAAATGGCAGGGGATAAGATGGAAAGAAAATTCCTCCCTAATCATTTAACTTCCTCATCCCCGACAGGAGAAATTAGCTTTGAACATGTTTGGTTTGCTTACAAAGAAGATGATTACATTCTCAAAGACCTGCACTTTACCATTCATCCCGGTGAAAAAGTTGCCTTAGTTGGCCCGACTGGTGCTGGTAAAAGTTCAATTATTCGTTTACTCTGTCGCCTCTACGAACCTAGCCAAGGAAGAATTTTAATTGACGGCATTGATATTCGTGATTTACCCCAGGCAGAACTACGGCGTTACATGGGTATTATTCTGCAAGATGGCTTTCTTTTTTCTGGCGATGTCAAGAGTAACATTACTTTAGGAGAAGAGTACTCCTTTGAAGAAATTCAAGCGGCGGCCCAAGCAACAAATGTAGATAATTTAATTGAACAACTTCCCCAAGGTTATAATACCCAACTGCGAGAGCGAGGTACTAATCTTTCTGGGGGTCAAAGGCAATTACTAGCATTTGCCCGTGCAGCCATTCGCAACCCTTCTATTTTAGTAATGGATGAAGCAACAGCTAATTTAGATGTTGGTACAGAAGCCCTGATTCAAGAAGCTCTTGAGAGTCTACTAATAGAACGCACAGCCATTATTATCGCTCACCGCCTTTCAACTATCCGCGACGTAGATAGAATTTTAGTCCTTCAGCAGGGGCAATTAGTTGAGTCTGGTTCCCATGAGGAATTATTAGAGCTAAATGGACTTTACGGAAGTTTGTACAAATTACAGATGTTAAATTCCGAAGTTATTTGAAAATGGAAAGTTGTTAATTATTTATCTCCCCTGTCCCCTTGTCTCTAAAAAATGTGGATCAAATTCGTCTACGAGCGGAATAGTTATGTGGTTAATTTAAGCCGTATCAGTAGTTTTGTTCGCGCTGAAAACGGCTGGTTAACATTTTGGTTGCCTGATGCTCAAACTCAGATTACTATCAACCCAAAAAGTAATCCGGATGCTTATGAGCAAATTTTAGGTTATTTTGAGGACAAAACTGGATAGCTTCTACGTAGTTTATCGCTATCGGCAATCCAAAATCCTTGCCTAGGAAATGATTTACCGCCAATTATGTCAAGAATGCGGCAGATATTGCAGCAAAGATGGCAGGAATTAACGCCAAATAGTCGTAAGTTGAAATTGTAGGAGCATAGCATTTGAGGGATAGCTTTTAAGCGTTGTGCATTTAAATTTCATGTTGTTCGGTTAAGAAACAAGCCGTCAAACCCTCTCCGTGTCTCCGTGTCACCCCCTCACTCCCTCGCCTCCCCCTATACCTTCTACCTGTGAATTCTTAGGTTCATAGTGGGGGCAATTCTCGCAGGGTCCGGAGGGATTAACAGCGCAGCGCATGTAAGCTGAGCGAGCATTGAATTTGCAGGTAATATCACCGACTAAATAACCCACACCTTCTAAGTAATATCTGTCGGGAGGTAGTTGATGCCTGGGCAACACCCTAACTACTGAGGTTTGTGCAGCTGAGCGAATCCTTGCTTGGGTTCGTTGCTTGGCTTTTTGCATCAGCCAGAGAGAAAGTACTGGTGGTGTCAAACCCAAGACAAAAACTAGGATTGTCTCTAACATATTATTTTCCTCTAGGTGAGGGGTGCAAGCTTTAATTGATCGAGCCTTTAATCTCCAATTTAGGCATTTATAATCCTAAAGGGCAAGGTTTTGAGTTACCCTGCCCTTTATGTCGTGCCTAATCTAGATAGCTAAAGGGAATTTTCAGCAAATGCTTTGATATGCTAGCTCTTCTGCTTGGTTGTTATTTTCGGAGTTTGGCTCAAAGCCTCGGGTAATTTCCCTTGATTTCATCTTCTTGGCTTGCAGTGCCATTATTAAAACCTCCATTGCTTGATCCGGCTTGCCACTACCACAAAAGAACAGATCAGCGGCAAAGTATCCATGTTCTGGCCAAGTGTGTATGGCAATATGAGACTCTGCCAGAGTTGCTGTTGCTGTAACTCCATGGGGACTAAACTGGTGTACACACAAATCTATCAGAGTCGCTTCTCCTGCGGTGATCGCATCGATCAGGGCGCGGCGAATTCCCTCCGGGTCGTTGAGAAGGTGTTGCGGTGCTTCCCAGGCGTCAACGACCAGATGAGTTCCCACTTCTTTCATTATGTCCGATTTACTCCACCAGATAAAGTCTCAAACGAACTCATTTATAGCATAATTTTCATCAACTTCTCAAGGGATAGTCAGGAGATGAGGAGCTGGGGTGCATTTAGAGACGTTGCATGCAACGTCTAAAAGCAAGGGAGATGGAGAAGATAAACAATTTTCAATTTTCAATTCTCTAACCTTAAAGTCGCTTGCCGGGTAATATAGGCAGCTCAATCATAAACTCGCTTCCTTTGTCTATCTGAGACTTACATTCTAAATTACCTTGATGCTGTTCTACTATGATTGAGTAGCTAATCGATAAACCTAAACCAGTACCAGTGCCTACCGCTTTGGTGGTGAAAAAGGGGTCAAATAGCCGCTGTTTTACATCTGCTGTCATGCCAGAGCCATTATCGGCAATGTCAATTTCAATTGTCTGGGAAGTTTCGTTAAACTTAGTAATAATTTCCAGGGTGGGAATGAAGGAATGACCATCGTGTATCTTTTTCTCGATGGCATCAATGGCATTACTTAAAATATTCATAAATACCTGATTGAGCTGACCTGGATAACACTCTATATAAGGTAGCTTATCGTACTTTTTAATTACCTGAATTTCCTGTCTATGAGATTGCTCTCGCAGGCGGTGTTGTATGATGTTTAGGGTACTATCAATTCCTTTGTGCAGGTCGGCTTTGGTCATTTTTGACCTGTCAAGATGGGAAAAATTGCGCAAGGATAAAATAATTTCCTTGATACGGTTTGCCCCGTCTTCCATTGAATTGAGTAAACGGAGAAAGTCTTCGTTTAAAAAATTGAGATCAATGGCTTCGATTTTCCTTTTAATTGCCTTTGTTTGTTGAGGATATTCTTGTTGATAGAGTTTGATTAAGCCGAGTAGATCGGTCGTATATTCTCTAGCAGGAGCGATATTACTGTAGATAAAACCAACGGGATTATTAATTTCGTGAGCGACACCGGCTACTAATTGACCAAGACTGACCATTTTTTCATCTTGGACTAGCTTGGCATGGGTGTGCTGAAGTTGATGCAAAGCGGCTTCTAATTCTTTGGCTTTTTCCCTCTCTCTCATTTCTGACTGACGTAGTGCTTCCTGGGCTAACTTCTGCTCTGTAATATCATTGAGGGTGCCGGTTGTACCAGAAACTTGCCCATCCCGAGTGAATGTTAGACGTGCATTGACCTCAACCCAGCGAAATTTTCCTTGATAGTTAAGGTAGCGGATTTGATAGCGACAGTAGTTTTCCTTAGCTTCAATTAGAGTGCGAAACACCAGCATATTTCGTTGGTAGTCATCGGGATGAATGTAGCAAAAAGATAGGTTTCCTAAGCTTTCTACTACCGAAAATCCTGTAATATCTGTCCAGGCAGGATTGAGAAATATCCAGTAGCCCTCAATGTCAGTTTGGAAAATAACTTCTCTGACGTTGTTAACAACAAAACGATATTTTTCCTCAGAACGGCGCAGTGCTTCTCTAGCAACTTGGCGCTCAACAGCATAGCGCAAAGAGCGTATCAGCAGTTCCCCTGAGACATTACCTTTAACTAAATAATCTTGTATACCAAATTGGAGTAACTTAAGGGCTAATTCTTGATCATTGCGGGCAGTGAGGACAACAATGGGAGGATAGATATCATATTCCTGTATCTTGGCAACAGTATCTATTCCTTGATAGTCGGGTAGTGAGAGGTCTAATAAAATAACATCAAACTCTACCTTTTCTAATAAGTCTATTGCCTTGCCTAGATATTCTACATGGGTCAAATTAATAGCAACTGTACTATTTTCTAAAAGCAATTCCTCAATCAGTTCTGCCTCACCGTAATTATCTTCAATTAAAAGGATTTTTAAGTCTTTGTAATCATTAATAGTTGCTTGATAAACAGGGTTCATATCAAATCAAGAATTTTATAATTTTTTCTCATAATAACTGCTACCCTTACATTTGTTGACCAAGAATGGGTACTAACTAAATAAGCTTAAAGATTTTCTTAAAACTTTAAGAATTATAGCAAAAATTACTCAGATAGATGCAGAAAGTGACTTAAGGAGAAACCAAATGTTCTTAGCTCAATTTTAGTAGTGAGTCAGGCTGATATTTTCCCTGAACAATGCGATCGCGTCCCTGTTCTTTCGCCTGATAAAGGGCTTGATCGACAGCCTTGATGAAAGTTTTGGTAGAGTGATGGTGACAAGGAATAGTGCTAACTACTCCTAAACTGAGAGTAACATAGGGCTTGAGGGGAGAGTTGGCATGGGCTAGTTTAGCTGCTCTTACTTTAGTGAGAATTTCTTGAGCAACAATAAAAGCTCCCTTTTGATCCGTATTAGGCAAAATTACAGCAAATTCTTCACCTCCATAACGAGCAACTAAATCAGTATGTCGCTTAGCTGCTTTGGCAATAATTAAAGCAATTTGTTGTAAACAGTAATCACCTTTGGGATGACCATAGGTGTCGTTGTATACTTTAAAAAAGTCCAGGTCACAGAGAATCAAGGAAAGGGGAGCTTGCTCCCTTGAGAGGCGTCGCCACTCATGATCTAAGACTTGATCAAAGCGGCGGCGGTTGGCTATCCCAGTTAAATAATCACTGCTAGCGAGCCTAAATAATTCTTGGTTGGCTGTCTCTAGCTGTTGATACAATTGTGATTGTTGAATGGCAACTGCTACCTGAGCCGCTAGGTGCTTCAAAAAATCAACTTCCCACTCTTGCCATTGTCTTGGCTTGCTACAACTATGGGCCATAAGTAGTCCCCACAACTGGTTAGTAGGTGGTGATTTGGTCTTGTCAATAGCCTGTCCGCTCTCAATAATAGGTACAGTTAAAACCGAGCGAATTTGACAATCTTTCAGTAAGCTTTTGTAGGGAGATTCTAGTTTAGCTGTCTCAACATCTTCTACTACCTGGATGAACTTAAGATCTTCTCGCAACAAATAGGAAACAGTTAAGATCGGGTAATATTCTAGATCAGGAGTGGTGAGAGTATCAGTTGCAACTGCTTGACCCACTATTTGCCATTGCTCTTGCAAGTTGCAGCGGTAGATTAAGACTCTGTCAGCCTGGAGAAATTGTCGGACTTCTGCCACAGTAGTCTGTAAAATCTCTCCTAGTTCGAGTGACTGGCGAATGTGTTCTAGCATGCGCCGCAGTAGACGTTCTCGTTGAGCTTGTTGCCAAAGAGCTTGCTCTAACCTCTGGCGTTCAATGGCATTGCGCATGGCCCGCACTAATAGTTCCCCTTTAAATCCCCCTTTGACTAAATAATCCTGTGCTCCCTGGCGCATTGATTCAATGGCTGCGGTTTCGTCATCGAGAGATGTCAAAACAACAATGGGGATTGTTGGTGCTAAGGCTTTGACTTCAGCAACAGTATCAGTTCCTGAACTATCTGGCAGAAATCTATCTAACAAAACGATGTCGAAATCTTCTTGGCACAAACATCCTAAGCCTTCGCTGAGTCGCTTAACTGGTGTTAAGTCAAACTTAGCCTCATTTACCTCACTCAGAAGTTCTTCGATCAACTCAGCGTCGGCAGATTTATCTTCTACCAGTAGAATTTTTAGGGATTGGCTGTTCACTAGTACAAGGTTCTTAAGATATTTTATTAAATCTTTATTAAAAAAGTTAAGCTTACAGACTATTTTAAGCTTAAAAATGTAACAAAGATCAACTAAAATAGTATAACTTTACAAAATAAGCTTACTGTTTAGTTAGTGAACAAGTAGAACTAAACTAAACTTTCAAGCCTTTAAGAAAGCCTGTTGGTCTTAGGTGACAGGGATTAAAGCGTGCTGAGCAAGTTCATATCTCAGGCAGGAAACTTCCATTTCCATTTTTCAATTATCTGAGTATTGTTTTGGTGGTAGGGTTGCACTATGACACCAAAAACTGATCATTGTCTGGACAACTTGAAAGAAGTTATCTAAGTTAGCTGGTTTAGTAACATAGCAGTTGGCAGAGAGAGCATAGGTTTTCAATATATCTTCTTTGCTAGCTGAAGTAGTAAAAACCACGGCTGGAATTGACTTTAGATACTGGTCTTTTTTAATAATGGCTAATAACTCATGTCCATTAATTCTGGGCATATTCAAATCCAGCACAATTAAGTCAGGACGTGGGGCATGAAGATATTTATTTTTTTGATAAAGAAAGTGTAGTGCCTCCTCCCCATTTTGGACAGTGTGTACTTTGTGCTGCGTATTTTTTTCTTCTAAAGCTTCTAAAATCAAATCCCGGTGACTTGACATGTCTTCAACTAAGAGAATTTCCCTGGATTGCTGAAAATTATTCATGACTCGAAATTTTGAAGGGGAAGAGTAAAATAGAAAGCTGATCCCTGACCTAGCACAGATTCTACCCAAATACGACCACCATGACGCTCAACAATTCGATGACAGATGGCTAAACCAATGCCAGTACCGGGATATTCCTCTTGGGTATGCAAACGCTGAAAAATCAGAAAAATACGCTCAACGTGCTTGGGATCAATTCCTATACCATTATCACAGACAGAAAAAAGCCAAACATCTCCCTTTAGAGTTGCACTGACCTGCACTACCGGGGATTCTTCCCGGCGATACTTGATGGCATTGCCAATTAAATTTTGCCACAGTTGCACTAGTTGAGAGAAATCAGCTATTACTGTAGGTAAAGAAGAGTGGTTAACTTGGGCTTGATTTTTACGAATGGTATGTTTTAGGTTGGCGATCGCATCTTCTAAAGCTAAGTTGCAATCTACCTGCTCAAACGTCTTCTGCTTCCTACCTACTCGTGAATAATCAAGTAAGTCTTTCAGCAGTTGCTGCATGCGTTCTGAACTATCAACTAGATGATGAATAAATCTATCAGCTTTATTATCTAGTTTACCTTGGTAGCGTCTGGCGAGAAGTTGAGCATAGCTCGAAACTGTATTTAAAGGTTCTTGCAAATCGTGGGAAGCAACATAGGCAAATTGCTCCAACTCAGCATTAGAGCGAGTTAGTTCTTGATGCCGCTGAGTTTCTTGTTCGAGCAAATGAGCTTGATAAAGAGCGATACTGATCTGATTAGCTAATTGTTGTAGTAGTTCAATCTCTAGTTGCTTCCAATCTCTGCTGGTGCTGCATTGTTGAATGCATAATAAACCCCAAATTGGATAGGGAACAGGTTGACGAATTTCTAGTAAGTTTTCCTCCTCTGATATACTCAGTATGACTGGCACAATTAGATTAGCTCTAATTTGGTATTTTTGCAGGAATTCTAGATAGCAAGGGTGTAGTTTAGCTGTTTCTACATCGTTACAAACGTGGACATAACCTTCACGGTATTTCTCAAAACATCTGTCTCGACAACACTCATCAATAATTGCCTGTTCTAGCATAACGGTAAATCCGGAAACTACCGCTTCACTAATTACTTTGCCAGAAGCATCGGGGAAAAGACGAAAGAATAAAACTCTATCTGCCTCAAGGGTTTTTTGTAGTTCGCTAACGGTGGTTTGCAAAATTTCTTGGATTTGCAAAGATTGGCGGATTTTGAGGGTCAAAGAAGCGCATAACTGTTGATACTGGCTTTGGTGCAATTGTTGCTCAAGTGCTTGTTTTTTCTCCGCCTCTACTCGTTTGCGTTCACTAATGTCTTGAATTATGCCAATCGTGTATTTTGGTAAACCCTGGCTATCGTGTACCAAAGAACCACTAATATTAGCCCAGAGATAGGAACCGTCTTTACGCCTAAAGCGCTTTTCTCGAAAGAAGCTTGTAATTTCTCCCGTCAATAGTTGCTCAACATAGGGAAGTTCTGTCTCTAAATCAGCAGGGTGGCTAATGGCTTGCCAGGTTAGTTGGCTTAGTTCTTCGCATGTGTAGCCTAATAATTCACAGTACTTTTGGTTAACCTTGAGTAACTCTCCTCTAGGTGTTGCTTGACCAATTCCGACTGCTGCATGGTCAAAAATGGCACGAAATCTCGCCTCACTTTCTCGCAGTGCTTCTTCACTTGCTTGTAGTGCAGATAAAGTTTGTAAGTTCTCTATTTTCAAGGAAATAGCCGTTGCTGCTGCTTGCAACATAAAAACTTCTGACTCTTGCCAAAGTTGACTTTCCTGGCAATTATCGAAACCGATTAAACCAAATAATTGACCCTTAACCATCAGGGGTAAAATTAGAATCGATTGTACTTCTTGTTCTTTGAGAAACTGACGTTCAAACTCTGGCAAGTCGGCAACGATAGCAGAAAAAACTTCTCCTTTTTCCAAGATTTCAGTTATCAAAGGAGAATATTCTTGATAGGATAGACTGGCTAAAACTGGATGATCGATTTGTGCTGAGATGTCTGGAGAACACCACTCGGCTTGTTTAACCAGCAACAATTGGTTATTATCTCCTTCACCTGGTTTAACTCTTTTCTCAAAGATATAAACGCGGGAAGCTTCGGTAGCTTTGCCTAGTAGTTGGGTAATATCGGTGTAGCCGTCTTGTAGATGATGGCAAGATAAAAGGCAATGTTGCACTTTGACTAGAGTATCTAAGTATTGCTCTCTTCGCTGTGAAATAGTCAGTGTTGGGGGGTGTTGAAGAGAGTCAGTTAGTTTTGGCAACTCCTTAACAGCTAACTGTAACTGCTCTAAGCTAAGTGAGAGTTTATCGATTGTCCCTAGTAAGGTTGCGCTAAACTGAGTTAGGGAATCTTGAACAGATTGCTCAATCGTATCCAAGTACTTTTGAGCTGCTTGAAGTTCTTTAGTAAATTTAGAACCGATATCCATTGCCCTTTTAATTTAACCTCTTTGCGTAGTCTCTCCCTTAGTCTTGCTACCCCTTGCTGCCATCTTGGCATAGGGATAGGTTAAAATAGGATAGATTTTTTGGGGAAAACTGGCTTCGCTCAGCAGCACATGGGTTAACGATTGCGCAGTTCAGCTTCTAACTTTTCTAAATCATCTTTCCGTAAAATTGTTACTTGACCATTGAAGGCTTTTCCTTCCCCGCTTTCCGTTATTTCTAGCCAGTAACCGTAGCGTTCTCCTGAAAGGAGTTGCCCCTGTTGAGCGGCTAGGAGAGGACGATTTTGGGATTGTCCTTGGTATAATAGGCTCGGAGTGGGATAATCGTAGACAACTGTTGCTTGAGTATAGTCTCGATAAATTAAAGGGCCATAAATAATTCGTAAATATTCTTCAAGACGGTTAAAAGTAACACCACGAATTCTGTCAGTTACACCCAGCCTTTCGGTGCTGATAGTTCCTGGTATTTGGCGAGAAATAATTCTACCGGGAGGCAAGACTGAAGCTTGGAAGCTAACTTTTTGAGCAGGATTTTCGCTCAGAGTCACTGCTAGGTTAGTGCCAATACCATTACTCAAAGTAGGATGTCCCTTCAGCCAAGCAGCGACTGCATCAGGACTTTGACCTGGCAAGGCTTTAGCACTGCTGGTAAAAAGTAAGAAATAAAGGGGAAAAAGTACTCCCTTCAGCCAAGGAAAGGAGCAACGATACTGATTTTTCTTGTTGGTTTTAAACTGTATTTTCATGGCAGAATTACCCTTTTCTCCTTTATTTATATATTTATAGCGATTATCCCTGGGTTAGAGTACATAATTTCTGCCAATTTCATTCCTTAACCCCTTCTGTTGAACCCATAATCTTGTACCTAATTTAAAGGAAAACAGCTAGAGGTTTGAATTTAAGAAAATGCGTAACGCTTTAAAAATGTTACCTCGCATCAGAGCAGCAACACCGGAGAGAGTTTGCACTTCTGACAAGTAGGGGTTAAGGTAAATAGCTGGTCGTAGAGCGGCTTCTGCTTCTTTTCCACGCCAGTCATAGAGATAGACAAAGGCAAGGTAGGCGTGAGCGTAGGGATTCTGGGAATCTAGTAATACTACTCTTTTTAGGGCAGCGATCGCACCTTCGACGTCGGTCTGCAAAACTTCAGCTAAGGCTAAGGCATAGGTTAATTGTAGATTTTCTGGTTCTAACTTAAGCCGATATTCTAAAACTTGCTCAGCCTGAGTTAAGTAATCCTGAATTGGGTCATACTGATTAATACGACCAGTTTCGGCAAAGACTGGTTCAAGAGCATTTACCCCCTTAGGTAAGTTTTGAGCTAAAGTCCGCAGTTGACTGACTAAATCTAATTCCGGTGCTGGTATCGCCTCAGCCTGGGGTTCAATTTTGAGTGTCACCTCTGGTACGGAGATAGGATAAGTTTCCTCTGTCTGTTGGTTCAGGTAGGTAGCTGTCAGGTTGTAGATACCAGCAGGAGTATCAGCGGGGGGAAGCATGGACATCTTCTCAATCACTCGGAAACCTTGCCAAGGTGGAAGATTAGTACTTGCCAGGGAGAAATCTAGTTCCCACCCACCAATACTATGATCGTGCAACCATTTGGCTTGACTTGTCCCTGCGGCAGACTGCCAAGTTAGGATGACTATACCCGATTGCAATTGTTGCCAGGAACCAGTCCATTGGTAAGTAACTGGTACGGGTACCCCCGGAGGTGCTGTGGTTGGGACTGTAAGCTGTTCTAACTGAATTCTCGTTCCAGCCTGTTCAATTTGGAATTCTGGCAGTGGCTGTACCTGCACAAAAGGTTGAAGGCGATGGTAAAGTTTGAGAACACTAGTATCAGGTAATTGCCAAGTTTTATCTAACTGAAAGTCTGAGCCATTTTCTACTAGTTCAACAGTCTTAGTTTGGGGTGCTGGGACTGACCCTTGATTGCCAGTTTTGGTTAGAAACCAAGAAAGTGAGCGTGTATCTTTTACTACCTGTTCTTCTTGGGTTCCTACTTGACGGCCATAAACCTGAAAATTTGCCAAAGCACCATAATAATTTAAATTGTGTTGGTTAATCTCCGGTGTTGATGGCAATACTCCTAAATTAGTCCGTAAGTAGGGAGAGTTTTTAGTAATTTCGGCAATTACCTGAGAATGAGGCCATTTTTTCCCCTGATAAAGCTGATGCTGAACACGGGGACTGAGAATTTGCACTAAAACTGTTTCTCCTAAAGGAAAGAGATTGAACAGCATTAGTATTATTGCCAAACTAATAGTTATCCAAGGGATACTGCGCCAGCGACCAGTCCAACAAGTTAAACCTTGGGCTAAATAAAGAGATATTACGGGTAAAAGAGGTAAAATGTAGCGAGCATCTTTATTAATATTTAGGGAACAAAGCAAGTAACCCCCTAGTAGAAATACTGCTAGCCATCTCAGGGAACTAAGGGATAATACATTATCCTCTTTGACTTGTATTTTTGTTTTTAATTGAAACTTTTTAATGGCATAGAAAAACAAGCCAGCTATCGGCACTAACAGTAACGACCAAGACAGTAAATAAGGGAGAATTTTTCCATAATAAATCCAAGCCTCTAGGCTATTAAGAGCCGGGTCACCTTCTGCAATTGCCGAGTCAATTGTTGCCCGTTTACCGGAAGTTAAAATTAGTAGCCAATTAAGACGATACCACGGCCCAAATACCAACACCGATACTAACAAACCAGTAACGAACTGACCAAGTCGTCCCCAATAGCGATGCCGTAGGTTAGTAGCAATAACCCAGAGTATTGGTATCAAGAGAAATAACAAAGCAGTCTGCTTCACCATCAATGCCAACCCCA
>JBAUJE010000359.1:0-6470 GCA_049683475.1 Coleofasciculaceae cyanobacterium
TGATTAAGCAACGCCCCTTAAGCTTAAGGAGAAAGCGATCGCTATCCCTGATAATTATCTTGCCGTATTTGCCCGTTTTGTCTCCATGTAATCCGGCGTATGTAGATAGAGCCATTATTCCTTTGCCCCACATACAAATGGTATGCTTGTTGATTGTGTCTAGCTGTGAAGTGAAGCGTAAAGCCTCCTTGTGGCAGATCTTCAGCTTGGTGAACGCCCTGTTCGACTACTACCAGTCCGTTTGGATTGACTGCAGTGTCTACGAGAGCTGTCGCTACATTATTGTTGAAATGGCCTCTTGCATCGGCAAAACCGTCGCGGATTTGTTGCTCATCAATGCTATCCAAAAAGCCCTGATAATAGCCGTATTGTTGAGTGTAAAAAGGATCTGCTTGATTCCAATTATTAACAAACTGTATAGCCATAAAATATTTCTCCTCCTAAGTGAGTAGTAAAAACGCTATACCTTTAAGACGATTACCATCACCAATTCCTGATTGTTTTTTTATAAAAATGATTTTTACCCAATCAACACACCCTTTCAATTAATTAGGAGGAAAACAGAAAAATCCCACCAATTCCCTCACCAATCGATTCCCTTGTAGCTAATAGAACCGATAAAATATTCCCTTAACTCTTTTCGCAAAATCTTCCGAGCCTTAGACATACGCTTGCAGACATTATCGTAAGAAATCTCCTGCTGTAGGGAAATTTCTTGATAAGACAAATCCTGATAAAAGTTGAGGATAAATGTTTCCCGCAACCGAGACGGTAAATTGTCAACAGCGCGGCGAACTACAATCTTTTTCTCCTCTGTCTCCAAAGTCCTTTGTGCAGTATCTTGAGAACTAACTAGTCCTTGTTCTTCTCCAATTTCATCTATATTCTCAACTCGGTTGATGCTACGACCGCCTTCTCGGTGAATATCGACGCACAAATTATGAGCTAGTCTTGTTAGCCAAGCCTTAAAATTAGAGATTTTCCCTCTATATTCCTGTTCCTTCTCCCAAGCCTTAAGCATCGCCCGACTCAAAGCATCTTCAGCTTCCGTCGGGTTTCCACCCATCCACCTGAGACAGCAAAGGTACAAATAATCTCGATACTCTTGCCATAGCAGCCAAAAATTAGCACAACCCCGCTGTTCGGAGGTGGCAGACGTTTGATTACCCATGATAACTCCGTTCAGTCAGCGATTGAACTGTATTATTTGTTTTATTTAAGGGGCGTTCGCGCCTTCCATAACTCAAAAACAGACTTCGCAACCCTCAGCCATATCAACTTACGACAGTTGATCTTTCAGCAAATTTTTTGACCCATCAGGATAGAGAGGAAACTAGGGAGACAGCAACGGTGTAGACATGAGCCTTTGATGCCCCTCAAAAAGATGACACGGGAAGGTGGGGACGCGGGAACACAAAAAGTGATGTGTCTTATGTCGGACGGGGAACGTCAAAGAGTCTTTGTTTCCTCGATTGAATCTCCTGATTCACACCCTGAAGCACCCTATCTTTAGAGCAAGGTGTTAATGAGCTGCATCCTGAATTAAACTAGTATTATAGTAATTGCCGTTACCTAAATTTGCCATCAGTGAAATTACGTAGGTGTTCGTAAAGTTATGAAAAATCAGCCAAGCCTGACCCCGCAAAACCATCGAATGGGCCAGGAGCAAGAATCGTCTTAGTAGCATCATTAATTTTGCCGTGCTTCCGTAACTTCGGCGTTTCGTAAGGCAAACGATTATCAAGGTTTTCAGCCTTTTCTGGTTCAGGTTGACCTTCTTCTTGAGGCTGGTTAAGTCCCTTAAACTCTTCAGTCATCACCAATTCTCCTTATCGGTTTTTTGTCTCTATATCTTGAAGACGATTCCCAAGACAAATTCCTGATTTTTTTGATTCATGCAGTAGATAGATAGAGACAGGGAAGTCTACGGTGTATGGACAAGTTTTTTATTGCCCCCTAAATCCCCCAATTCTGGGGGACTTTGAAATATTGAAAGTTCTTGTTCCCCCCAAAGTTGGGGGGCTAGGGGGGCTAAATATAGAAGATTGAGTTCCCCCCAAAGTTGGGGTGTTAGGGGGGCTAAATATAGTAATTGTAAGGTGGGCAAGATTAACTAAGGGTAGTATCAGCTTTTCACGCCATATAACCTTTGCCCACCTTACCTACCAATTTGCTTCTAGTAATTGTAGGGTGGGCAAAATTAACTAATAGTAGTATCAGCTTTTCACGCCAAATAACCCTTGCCCACCCTACCTAACAATTTGCTAAATATAGAAAATCTAAAATCTAAAATAGACTTGACTAAAACCTTACCCCAACTACCTTACCTAACCAAAGCCATTAAATTAGTGTGGCTAGGACTAGGTTACTGGCTAATTATTTGGGCAATTTTACTAACTATTCAAGGCATTTTACCCGCCCTACAAATTTACATAGTCAAAACAGCTATTAATAGTATTGTCGCTGTTGTTAACACCAACAACCTTAACTCCCATAACCTTAATTCAGCCCTTACCTACCTCGCTATGCTAGTAGGACTGATGCTATTTGCAGGAGCCATCGCCAACTTCAATATCTGGGTGCGATCGCTAATCGCTGAATTAACCCAAGACCACGTCAGTTCTGCCATTCACCGACAAGCGATTACCCTCGACTTAGCCTTTTTCGAGAGTCCCCACTACTACAATAGTCTGCATCGCGCTCGTACAGAAGGGAAAAATCAACCTGTTTTACTTCTAGAAAACCTGGGAGAATTAATTACAAGTACCCTAACCTTACTATCTGTCGCCGTTGTTTTACTCCCTCTAGGAATTTGGCTGCCTTTGGGATTACTTGTAAGCGGTTTTCCTCCTTTTTACGTCATGTATAAAAGCAATCAAATTGAAAACAAATGGCGATTGCAAAATACGATGACACAACGCTACATCGACTACTACGAAACCCTACTTACAGAAAGTGAATTTGCCACAGAATTGCGCTTATTTGCTTTAGGAGATCGCTTCTGCAAAAGTTACCAAAATCTACGGAAAAAGTTGCGTCAAGAAAGGATGCAATTACTGAAAAAACGCAGTTTTTATCAATTTTTTGCCAGCTTTTTATCTTTAGTTATACTCGGCATTGCCTTAAGTTGGATGGTCCGGGAAATGGCACAAGGCAAGCTAAGTTTAGGAGACTTAGCACTACTTTTACAATCCCTATGGCTTGCCCAAGGATTGCTGCAAAAGTTACTAAAAACCTTCGGTAAAACCTACCGGAATCTACTCTTACTGCAAGACTTATTTGAGTTCCTTTCTCTGCAACCGTTATTGCCAACTAAAGGTGCAAACTGCAAGGGAGAAAACCAGGACTTGCATGAACATCAAATCAATAAAATTTGTTTTGAGCGAGTCAGTTTTGCTTACCCCGATACCCAGAATTTAGCCTTAGACAACTTCAACTTAACTATCCCTGGCGGACAAATAGTGGCAATTGTCGGCGAAAATGGAGCGGGTAAAAGCACCTTAACCAAACTGCTATGTCGTTTCTATGACCCAAAAGCAGGTAAAATTACCATCAACGGTCTGGATGTCTGCAATATACCGATAGTGAAATTACGCACCTTGTTCAGCGTAATGTTTCAGTTTCCTGCCCGCTACCACGACACTGCTGCTAATAACATCGCCATCAGTACCTTAAATACCAATCCCACAGCCAGGGAAATTGAAACCGTAGCTAAAGCCACAGGTGCAAACATAGCCATTGAGCAACTAACAGCAGGATACGATACCTTGTTAGGCAAAAGATTTGGAGGTACAGAACTAAGCGGAGGACAATGGCAACGTTTAGCCTTAGCTAGAGCATGGTTGCGTTCAGCACCAATTGTAATCTTAGATGAGCCAACCAGTGCAATGGACGCTTGGGCAGAAAGTAATTGGCTCGCATGTCTGCGTCAACTAGCCCAAGGTAAGACAGTAATAATTATCACTCATCGTTTCACCACCGCCCAGCAAGCAGACATGATTCACGTCATGGCGAAAGGTAAAGTTATAGAATCAGGCACTCATCAGGAGTTATTAGCCAAGAATGGTAGTTATGCTCAATCTTGGCGATTGCAAGTTGAAGTAGAGGTGCAGGATGAAAGAAAGAGTTTTGGCGTTGCTGAATCAAAGTATGAATGCTGCGATTAGAGTTCTTGAATAGCCCCCTAAATCCCCCAATCCTGGGGGACTTTGAAATATTGAAAGTTCTTGTTCCCCCCAAAGCGCTTTTGCGTCCTGAGTGGGTAGGGTGGGCAAGAATATAAGCCGAAAAGCCAATATCATTACCAGTTGAACTTGCCCACCCTACAATTAATGTGGCTTGACCTATGTGTAAAGCAATATTAATTTAGCCAGCAGTATCAAAGTTGGGGGGTAATATCATGTCCGCCTAAACAGTTATCATTTCCTTCTAACTTGCAACCTTCTTCCTTCCCTTCTGCCATCTGCCGTCTGCCTACTCCTCCGGAGAACGCTACGCGAACTGCCTTGTTCCCACCAAAGTGTAAGTATTCAACCGAACATGATATAAGGGGGGCGAAATCATACCTGTATTCAGCAATGCCAGATTTTTAAATGAAGCTATAGTCTTATGAAAGAAAATATAAAAATCACCAATTTTCAGGCAATATACTGCTCATCAACATCACTAGCAAAGTAGGGTTGCCTTTCAGAACTGCTGCTTATAGGGTTGGTTTTGCATCTCTCTATCTTCAAGACGATTCCCAAGGTCAATTCCTGATTTTTTTATTTATAGCTGTAAATAGATAGGGAAAGCACATAATGTAGTACCTATTGTCAATAATTGCCAAATCCTTGTAGTGCAACCATCTTGGTCGCTACTTGTACCCAATTTAAATACAGCACTTCTCTTTCTTGATGAGGTACATTTAATTTTCTTACCCCGACTCCCGACTCCCGACTCCCTAAAACATGAACCCATTAACCTTACTAGTGCAAAAAACCCACACTTGGAAAAAGCTTTCACTCTACGAAAATTACCTGCTTCTCCAAGCCTTGACATTACTCCCTCTACTAGCTTTATCCTTAAAACTGTTGGGATTCAAACGCACCCAGGCAATTTTAAGCAACTTCCTACCCCCAGAACTTTACTCTGATGCACCCTCTTCCTCTGCTGCTATCCTCCCCATTGTCAAAATCGTCAAAATTGCCACTAAGTATTATAGTTGGGCAACCTGTCTGAAAAAATCCCTAGTGCTATGGTACTTACTACGCCGTCAGGGAATAGCCGCCGAGTTGCAAATTGGTACAAGATTTGAGCAAGGAGAATTTCAGGCGCACGCTTGGGTAGAATATCAAGGATGTGTTGTAGGCGATCGCCAAGGAGTAAAGCAACATTTTACAGCCTTTGATAATTTAGATCCCAAACTAATTAAAAATTCAGCAAATCTTTCCCAGATAACCCCAGTTGCAACAACGCAGGGAACATCCCCCAAAAAGAAAGAACCAAAGCAATGGCCCCCAGAAATTGAACTTTTGCTCTACTGTTCCCGTAGTTGCATCGACACCGCCACGGCTGAACGTGTAGAAAATTTACTGCAACAAGACCTCGACTGGAATTATCTATTGCAACAAGCCTGCGAACATCGAGTCTTTCTTCTCCTCCACCAAAACCTCATTCTCAACTATCCCCAACTAATTCCCCAGAACATTCTCCCTCAACTGCAAGCCTACTGCTCTTTAAGAACGGCTCGCAACCTGGCGACAAGCAAACAACTTTGCCAGCTTCTTGACTTATTTAACCATCACCAACTTAAAGTTATTCCTTTCAAAGGGCCAGTGCTAGCTGCTTTTGCTTACAATAATTTGGCACTACGGGAATTTTGCGACTTAGATTTACTCATCGACGAAAAAGATTATCCCCAAGTCAAAGAACTGTTAATTACTCAAGGCTATAAACCCCAAACCCAACCACGCTGGGGACAAAATATGAAGGGCAAACGTGGTAATCTTGACCTCCACTGGCAATTAACTCCACCCTGCTTTCCCTATCGAGTAGATTTTCCTCAATTATGGCAGCGTTGCCAAACTATATCTATCCTTAACCAACCAGTAAATGTTCTCTCTCCAGAAGATTTACTACTAATTCTCTGCGTGCAGATTTTCAAAGACGTTCACTACCGACAAGAAAGATTAATCAAAATCTGCGATATCGCTGAACTAATTGGCACTAACTGTTTAGATTGGGGAGTAGTTAGCCAACAAGCTCAAATTAAAGGTAGTGAACGTCTACTTTTGTTTGGTTTGGGCATAACTCAGCAGCTTTTTGGGGTAGAAATACCTTTAGAGTTCCAGCAAAAAATAACCAATGACAGGGTAGTCTATTCCTATATTAACCATGCCAGTCAACATCTCTTTCCCACCACTGATAAGCAGAAGCAGATAAAGCAACGGGGACTTTTTGCTATTTTCCGCTTAGGGCTGCTATCAGGA
>JBAUJE010000360.1:0-15123 GCA_049683475.1 Coleofasciculaceae cyanobacterium
CCGCTTAACCAACTCAATCCCTGCTACTCCAAACATCCCCCATCAAATTATCATCGTCAACAACTCCCCAGACGACCACACAATACAGCAACTCCAATCCCCATCAGTCCAAATTTTGACAGCCAAAACTAACCTAGGCTTCGGTCAAGGCTGTAACCTAGGTTTAAATTGGATTTATACTCAAAACCCCAAGGCTATAGTCTGGATTATCAACCCTGATACCTACTTACCAAAGGAGACATTAGAGAAAGTTCCCAGCTTTTTCGCCACTCATCCAGAACTTTCCCTGCTTGGCACTTATATTTACACTCCAGACGGTGATATCTGGTTTGCTGGGGGTCAATTTATCCCCAAATTAGGTGAGATTATCTCTTCTACCTCACCTCCTCCCCCAGCAGAAACAGGCTATCTAACTTGTGACTGGGTTAGTGGTTGTAGTCTCCTTGTTAACCTAGACCACTTTCCTACTTGTCCCCAATTCGATCCGGCTTATTTTCTCTATTACGAAGACTTCGATTTTTGTCGCCGCTATGCAAGTCTTGGCCATCTGATTGGTATTACTAATCAGTTTGCAGTAATTCACCAAGCCTCTGCTATTACTAACCGAAATCCGCGTAAAAAGTTTGTTCACAGCACCTATAGTTACCTACTAACCCTAGAACGTTACACCAATCAAAAAGTTTTACTCTTACGTTTAACACGAGTCACAATCTTTGCTTTCCTACTCTTAGTAATAAAACCACAAACTGCTCTTGGTAAACTAATGGGCGTATCCAACTATCTTCTGCGAGTGCTGGCAAATTGTCTAACCAAATTCTGGTAAACCTGTCAATTCTTTTTTCTAAGCCTACTGGTCTTAGCGTCTATGCTACTAATCTCTTTCCCTATCTTCAACCTCTAGACCCCACTCTTCTAATTGCAACCGTTGTCTCTGACAGCTTACCCCAGGCTTCTCTCTTTACTCATCAGCCAATTCCTGATAATTTAACCCCGGCCCATGGTAGTAAGGGACATTTCCGCCGCCTCCTCTGGACTCAGTTACAGCTACCACGCCTTTACCAAAAACTGCAATCTCGCCTGCTGTTTTCTCCCATACCAGAAGCACCTCTCTATAGTAATTGCCGTTGTGTTGTCGTCGTCCACGACCTGATTCCCCTACGTTTTCCTAGAAGCTTATCTCCTCTCACCAATTATTGGCGTTATTACGTTCCCCAAGTCCTGGCCACCGCAGAACATATTATCTGTGACTCTACTGCCACCGCTAGAGATATCACCGACTTTTTCGGGGTGAGTTCTGCAAAAATTACTCCTATTCCCCTCGGTTATGACCACGACCATTTTCGACCTCTGGAGTTAGATAGTCAGTCAACCGGAGAAGATAACCCCTATTTTCTTTATATTGGACGGCACGATCCTTACAAGAATCTCAACCGACTGATTGAGGCTTTTGCTTCCCTGAACAATTGCCACGACTACCAACTGCTAATTGCTGGCCCCATCGACCCACGCTACACCCCTGAACTGCAAGCCAAAGCAGCACAATTGGATCTAACGGAACAGGTAAAATTCTTAGATTACCTTGCCTACGAACAGTTACCAACCATTATTAACCAAGCGATCGCTCTTGTCTTCCCCACTCTTTGGGAAGGCTTTGGTTTACCTGTCTTAGAAGCTATGGGTTGTGGCACTCCGGTTATTACTTCCAATCTTTCCTCCCTACCAGAAGTTGCAGGGGATGCGGCTTTGCTAGTTAATCCTTACAACACTAGTGAAATTGCCGAAGCGATGCAGGCTGTGGTTAATGATGCCGACTTGCGATCGCACCTGAGTAAACTTGGTCTTCAGCAAGCTAGTCAGTTTAGTTGGGCAAAAACTGGGCAGGCTACTGTTGAAGTTCTTGGGCGATATCTGTAAGGGAAGAGCTTTTATAGTTTCCATCCCCTGACGGGGTGTAGGTAGTTGTATAGCGCTACGCGCTAGGGAATAGGCAACAGGCAACAGGCAACAGTAAGCTGTGATTGGGTTTCAGGATGTAAAAATGTCCTAACCTTAACGCGTGGTGCTATAACTTCCTCAGTGGGCTATCGCATGTTGCGTTGCATATTAGTTTCCATCCCCTGACGGGGTGTAGGTAGTTGTAACACAAGGATTTGCAGTTGGCACAGAAGTGGAACAGAATGGTTTCCATCCCCTGACGGGGTGTAGGTAGTTGTAACCCCTCGATTTGAAGCCCTTACACAGCAAGGGTTCTAAAGGCGGTTTGCGTTTGCGTAGCATGGTCTGAAAGAGCATGGTTCGCTAATTTTTGGGCAATTAAGCCGAGGAAACACCTTCAAAAAATCGCTGAAACCTTTACAGGATAAGGGAGCGAGGTTCACAACGAAAGAATAGGCATTTCAGCCATTTTAGCTGAACTCCGCTATTCATCAGGAAACCTTGACATTTACACAGCTCTAACCTGGAACTTTGTCACAATGGTTGGCTGTGTCTCAACTAACCGGAAACACAAAATATTTTGTTTTCAAGGTTCTATTAGCCCAAAATAACACAAATATTACCCCTTGTCTATTTAACAATTCCCCACTTTCAATTCCTACCAAAAACCCCAGACAAATCCAATTCAAACCCCGGTAAAACCCCCTCACCAGACAAACTCTTCGGAGACTCAAGCACCTCTTTCCCTTGACCAAACCTGTAGATTTCCACCCGCCAAGTAGCAGACTGTTCTTCCGGGTCAATTAACCAACCCAAACGGACACCATTTTGCTGATACTCCTCCATTTTCTTTTGCAGAGTCTCCAACTTATCCGTAGGAGAGCGTAACTCAAAGACAAAATCTGGTGCTAGGGGTGGAAAACCCCGCCGCTGTTGAGGTGTTAGACTTTGCCAACGGTCGAGACTGACCCAACTCCCATCGGGAGAACGATTAGCCCCCGAAGGTAATCTAAAACCCGTCGCCGCATTAAAACACTTACCTAAACCCGTCCGTTTATTCCAAGTTCGCAACTGATAGCTCATTTCATCATTCTGTTCCCCCGTCTCACCACCCGTTGGAGGCATAACAATCAACTCCCCACCACTAGTAAGTTCAAGCCGTAAGTCCGGGTTAGTAGAACAAAGATCATAGAAAGTAGCTTCAGAAACCTGTAAAAGAGGCATCTCAGAAGTAACCATACTCAAGCCCGCTTTCAATTATCCATTTCCCAATTTAACAAAACATGAATAAATACCACACCATCCCAATATTGTGTCTTACGCCTTCTGCCCTCTGCCCTCTGCCCTCTGCCCTCTGCCTTCTGCCTTCTATACATAACAAAACATAAACAAACCCTTGCACAAAGAAAAAAACCTGCTAAAGTATTCATCATTGCCTTAGCAATCAACCCATTCCCCATAAGCCCCCAGAAGCTTTGTAAGAGCTACTGAGAGGCTGACCCCCGAAACTGCAAATACCAGTGCGGAGGCCTGTTAGACATGCTACACCAGGCCCCAAAATCCTGATGGTTGAAAGTACCGGGTAACGCGGGTTTTGGGCTTAACAAGCCAACCTAGAAAGGAAAGCCTGAGCATGTCTTCTAATCTATTAACTGCGGGTCTGATTAATCCCCGCAACCTACCCCTAGAACTAGTCAAAACCCAAGTAGCCGCCCTCCTAAAGATTCCCCTAAAAAACATCGAACGCCTCGAACTCTGGCTACATCAAATTTGGATAAAATTCGCCGAAGGTCGCGGTAAACTAATCAGTTACCGCAGTTTACCTATTTGGGCAGAACTAGGCTTAAAAGCCATCAAAAACTGCACAAACAGCCTGAGTTTACAAAAATTAGGTGAAATTCTCTCAGTAGAAAGAGACAGGTTTAACAAAAAACCAGAACTCCTTGAAAAATGGCAACAAACTATTAACCATTGGCGACAAGCCTGGGCAGAAAAAGCAACAGAAATTAAAGCAGAAGAAGAACGAAGCAGACCGCAAAAAGAACGCCAACGAAAAGCCGAAACCTGGCTCAACAGTTGGCAACAAATAATTAGTTTCTGTCAAGACTGCCAATCCCTAGAGCGTTTGGCCGAAGAAATAGACGTGCAGAGCGAAGAATTTGAGGATTTACCGAAAGTTATTAATTCCATCAGAAAAATATTGCAGCAAAGATGGCAGGAATTAAGGCCAGAAAATCAAATCCTGTAGGGGCGCACCGACGTGCGCCCTTAATTGACATGCACCCTTATAGGAAAAAAATGTCCCAAATTCAAATTGCCATCAGAAATACTTCAGGTAATTTTTGTTTATCTAGAGCCGGAAAGAGTTTTACTGAGAGTACGAACACGACTATTAAGCTACTAATGACTGAGCAAGCACGAATTATCGATGGCGATTCGATAGAATCATACCGGGTTCGGGTACGTCTTCTATCTGAGCAGGTATGGGAAACCACAGAAGATCGACCAGGAACCATTAAGCCAAACCAATAAGAACCCAGATGCTGTAGGAGAAGCCGTACAATTATGTTTGTTCGACTTATCCGAGAGCTGGGGAGAGTTGGAGTAACTTATGGAACCCCCTGCCCTTCTAGGCATGGGGTGATCTCAGTTAACCCTAACGCTATTACCACACCAACTCCCAGTCCACAATCTAGGCTTCGTAGAGTCTTATTTAGTTCTTGAGTGGACTCACTAACTCGCGTGTAACCAATAAACAGACCTTTATTCTTGTCCGCAACAGGAATGCTCAAACTCATCACCGAATCAGAACCACTTTGAACCTGAGTTGTTTGTTTTGGGTTAAAGGGCTGCTTTAATATATAGTCTCTGTTTCCTTGTTCTGCCAAGAGGTTCCCATCTAGGTCAAACCATTGAATTGCTTGGTTATCATTCACCAAATCTTCTTGATCAACTTGTATTTCCCCACCATCAAGCTCAAGTTCAAGAGCAGCTGCTTTAGCAAGGGTTTCCAGTCTATCTTTTAGTTGTTGGTTGAGGCTATGAGTGTAGGTAATGCGAACGGCGATCGCAAACACGCCCAAAATTACCGTCAGTACGGCGAGATAGGACAATAGCAGCCGATAGCGGATTTTCTCAAACACTAGAATATAAATCTAATTTTTTCGTAGGCGATACCCCACACCATAGACAGTCTCAATTAGCTTATTTCTACACCCAACGGCCTTCAATTTTCGGCGCAAGTTGGTAATGTGAGTTTTAATGGTATTCTCACCAGAGGCGCGATCTAATTCCCAGAGTTTATCAAGCAGCATCGTGCGAGTAAAAACCTGACCCGGATTTTGCAACAAGCACTCTAAGATTAAGTACTCTTTGGGAGTTAAATCCAACGGTTCACCAGCATATGCGACGGTATGGCAAACCGGATCAAGCGTCAGTTCACCCTGTCTCAGGACAGGCTGTCGCATCTCACAAGGACGGCGGAGCAAGGCACGAATACGGGCCGCGAGTTCTTCTAGATCAAAAGGTTTGACCAAGTAATCATCTGCGCCAGCATCGAGTCCGATGATTTTATCCGTTGTCGTGTCTTTAGCCGTTAGCATTAGTACAAAACCCAGATATCTAGAAGATCGTAAACGCTTGCAAAGACTGATACCATCTAGGCGGGGTAACATTAAGTCTAACAAGATTAAATCGTATTCAGCGGCTTGGGCATATTCCCAACCCTCTATACCATCTGAGGCAACTTCAACTACATAATGTTGATGCCTTAAATCTTCGGCTATGGGTCGAGCAATCCGATCATCATCTTCTACCAATAAGATTCTCAAGGCTTTTTACCTCCTGACTGTATTGGAGTGACGGCTATGCTACAACGAGGTTCGATACCTTCTCTATTGTTTCACAAACTACTATAGGACTTACGCAGTGAAACGGAAAAATCAGGGTTCTAGGCTATAGGGAACAGGGAACAGGGAACAGGGAACAGGGAACAGCGATTCTTAATGTCTGAGTGCGTAAGTCCTATACTACTAAAACTTGAATGTTGTCTTGAGTGTAAATACTAGGATATCAGGATTGCTATTGTCATGATTTGGTGCTGTAATCCAGACTAAACCTGGTGTCACAGAAATGTGGTCAGACAGTCAAGACCAATTTCTAAGCTATCTTCCCCAGTAAAGCTGACGTTGAATTTAAGTTCGACACTTTCTTGAAACACAACAGAATCATTAAGATCTCTCCCAGAAACCCCACTGAATCCTAAATTTACTTCCCCCTCCAAAATAGCTGTAGGGGAAAATTGCTGCACTTCTAGATTGGAAACACGAGTTTCTAAGTCTTGCACACGTTTCCATTGCTCATTTTGCTCAGTGGTTAACTGTTCGATTGACTCATATAACTGATGGTAACTAAGAAAAATCATCCCTACGATATATCACTTTAGGTTAAGTATGACTTAATCTTCTTTACAAGACTAGGAAGTTGCACAGTATAACAAATGATGGCTTCCTAGGAGCGGAGTTAGGAAATACTTCGAGGGAAAAGCACTAAGGCAGGAAAACTCGCTGACTAATTAGCGCGAACCTTGTCTACTAGCAAATGCTCGTCAATGCTTGGAGAATTACTCATCCATATCTTGGCTCTAACTAAAGAAGAAATTAGCAGCTGGCTTAAAAAAATCAAGGTTGGCGGTAAATTCACGCCCAAGAAATGTTTCCCCAACCAGGAGTAATAACAATGACCAGGATTCAGACTAGTGTTGACAAGATGGTGATCGGAGGTGGTGAGATGGGAGCTTCCGTCCGTGCCTTTGATTGGGTCAATACTTCCCTTGGTTCATTGCTCAATTGGTCTCCAAGCCTGCGCACCAGTGTCAATATCTTACTCAACTCTCCCCAGCCAATGGTTATTGCTTGGGGACAAGAATTAAGCACTTTTTATAACGATGCCTACTGTCCTTTTTTACTGGACAAAGAGCAGTACCTAGGACAACCACTTCCAGAAGTTTTGCCTCGACTTTGGTCTAGCATTGGTTGCCAGTTACGGGAGGTAATGGTGACGGGCGAAGCTGTAGTCCTAGAAAATATTCCCTTATCAAACCATAGTAATGACTTTGAAGAAGAGGTTTTAATGACCGTTGCCTGCACTCCCCTCTGGGATGAGAACACTCAAGCTAGCGGTGTTTTACTTTCCTTTAGTGAGCAGACTAGGAAGATGAGTAGCCAGACTCTGTTCTGTAAAGACAAGTCTGAGCAGGTTCAAGATTGTAGATTCGTAGAAGAAGCACTACGCGATCGCGAACTCCTATATTATGCCATTGGGGAAGCAATAGACTACGGCATTTGGGTATGTGATTCCCAAGGACGCAACATCTACGCTAGCGAATCTTTTCTACGCCTGACGGGACTGACTCAAGAAGAATGTTCCGAGTTTGGCTGGGGTAGGGTTCTGCATCCAGATGAGGCAGAGCAAACCATCGCTTCTTGGCAAGAATGCGTGCGCACAAGTAGTAACTGGGATGTTGAGCATCGTGTTAGGGGTATAGATGGTGAGTGGCATCACATTTTAGCCAGAGGTGTTCCTGTTAGAAATGATCGTGGTGAGCTAATCTACTGGGCAGGCATTAACCTGGACATCAGCCGTCTCAAGCAAGTAGAGCTAGCGTTGCGAGAGCAAGAAGAACGCCTAGCTGCTGCCTTGAGAGCTTCGCAAACAGGGACTTACCGCTGGCAGCTCTCCACTAATACCGTGGACTGGGATGACAACCTCAAGCGGCTCTTTGGTTTACCAGAAGACTTTGCGGTGAATAGACCGGAGGACTTTCTAGAACTCATTCACCCTGATGATCGCCAGAGAGTGGTTGCTCAAGCTCAGCATTGCTTAAGCTCAGGTACTGAATTTGAGATGGAATTCCGCGTCATTTGGTCTGATGGCAGTGTCCATTGGCTCTTAGATAAGGGCAAGACAATCTTCGATAAGCTTGGTCAGTCCCAATACGTGACGGGTGCTTGCGTCGATATTACTCAACTTAAACAAGCTGAAGCCGCACTCAGCCAGAGCCAAGAACGGCTTACTCTAGCTATGGAAGCAGCTCAGCTGGGTCTTTGGGATTGGAACAAGGCGAATGATAAAATAAGCTGGTCTTATAATCACGCTCGTCTATTTGGTCTGAAGCCAGAGGAATTTGATGGTACTTATGAAGCCTTTCTGGCTTGTGTTTATCCAGATGATCATCAATTGGTTCAACAAGCTGTAACTCGCGCCTTGCAAGTAGATGGCAAATACATTGCCGAGTTTCGTGTCATTTGGCCTGATGGGAGCTTGCACTGGATTACAGGGAAAGGTCAAGTTTTCTACGATGCAACAGGTGAACCGATACGTATGCTCGGTATAGTTAGGGAAAGTACCGCAGCTAAACAGGCTGAGCAAGAACGAGAGCAACTTCTGCAAAGAGAACAAGCTGCACGCGCTCAAGCAGAAGCTGCCAATCGTATTAAAGATGAGTTTCTGACTGTACTATCCCATGAGTTGCGATCGCCCCTTAATCCTATTCTGGGTTGGACTAGTTTGTTGCGTTCCCGCAAGTTCGATCAAAAAGGTACTGAGCGAGCTTTAGAAATCATTGAGCGTAACGCTCAGTTGCAAACTCAGCTAATTGAAGATTTGTTAGATATCTCTCGTATTCTACGGGGAAAAATGGTCTTGAACGTCCGGCAAGTCAACTTAGGAACCACCATTGAAGCTGCCCTAGAAACTGTACAGTTGGCAGCAGAGGCAAAAAGGATTCAAATTAAGACAAAATTAGATACTAACCCTGTACTGATTTCCGGGGATGCCAACCGCTTACAGCAAGTTATTTGGAACTTACTCTCCAACGCCGTTAAATTCACTGACACAGGTGGAGAAGTAGAAGTTTGCCTTGAGCAGATTGGCTCAAGTGCTCAAATTCAGGTCAAAGATACAGGTAGAGGCATTAGTCTCAAGTTTTTGCCCCACATGTTTGACTACTTCCGCCAAGAAAATAGTACGACAACTCGCAAGTTTGGTGGGCTAGGTCTGGGACTAGCTATTGTTCGTCATTTAGTAGAATTGCATGGAGGATCTGTTTGGGCAGAAAGCCCCGGAGAAGGTCAAGGCGCAATTTTTACTGTTAGGTTACCTATGACAGTGGCAACAGCTAAAGAAACTCAGAAAGACAATTTTGATGAGGTTATCCAACTTGATGGTCTGCGTATTTTAGTAGTAGATGATGAGGCAGATATCCGGGAGTTAGTTGCTTGTATTCTAGAATTATCCGGAGCTGAAGTTACTTTAGCAGCCTCGGCAGAAGAAGCAGTTATTGCTCTGAGCCAGTCATTACCAGATCTATTACTTTGCGATATAGGAATGCCTGATGTTGACGGCTATGCCTTGATGGATGAGATTAGGAAATTACCGCCTACCAAGGGAGGAAAGCTGCCAGCAATTGCCCTAACCGCCTATGTGGGGGAGTACCATCAACGAAAAGCTTTGGCAGCTAGCTTTGAGATGCACATTGCCAAACCTGTAGAACCAGAGCATTTAGTTCGAGCGATCGCTCAGATAGTTAGAATTAAAAGTTGAGTAGGAAGGAATCTGCAAATTATTTCTACAGTCTGCGGGTGAATGTCAATCTTCTCCCTCCTTTAAGTGATGATGAGTATATTAATCATTTATTCATGAATAGCTGACTCCCAAGTACCATTAGTAACAGATTTACCGATATTGGCAGTAATTAAATCCTCAACATTATCAACCACTGTGTCGCAAATTTGTTCTAAGGGCAAGTCATTAGGGTCATGACCAAAGGGATTTTCTATTTCAATACCAATTTCTTCAATTCCTAACAAGGCAAAGCTAATTAATGCCACACTAGGCGCGGTCCACCAACTCAACTCATTAACAACTTGGAAGGGTAAAGATAAACAGTAAATCAGCATTAATTGCTTAAGATGAATAGCATAAGCTAAGGGCATTGGCGTATTCCTGATCCGTTCGCAGGTGGTTAAGGCTTTTACCATTTCATCCAATAAACAGTTCATTGCTGTCAGTTGATATATGCTCAAGCAACCTTGTTGCTGCTGCTTTTGCAGGTAATCACCAATCCAGAGGGCTAATTCTAGGGGAGGAGTTTTAACGCTTTTCAGCTTAACTACTTGTGAAGGTGTGAGCAGTTTATCTAATTGATTGTTAATTGGCTCTTTTCGTAAATGCAGCATAGTTGCGATCGCAAAAGCTCCCAGTAACCGCAAAGTATTAGCTTTGTTTTCTGCATCTATTGCTTCCCTTTCAATAATTGCCACCCTAATTTGTCGGGCTAAGTTACGACTATTTACAACTATCGAACCCCAAGATTTGCGACCTTCTAAAAATCTTTCGTAAGCTGTATTTGTGCGAAAAACTAACAATAAGCCTAAGACAAGATTTACAACAAAATTAGGAATAAAACTGCCTAGAACTGACCAAGATATCGGCGCTTGAAACTCATGCAAGATAGAGAGAAATGCTGCCAAGCAACTACACAACAAAACACGTTGCCAAATTGCTGGTATTACTGAGCCTCGAAACTGGAAAAGAAGGCTAAACCAATTTTGTCTTTCACTAGTCAAAGCATTAGAAAATTTATGGGCAAAACATACGTATTTAGAAATACGGAATTACAAATCTCGGTGGGTGAAGGGCTTAGCCTCTTTACCTGTATAGTCGGCAACAATGTCACCGTTACCGCTAACTTGATACTTATAAGTTACTAACCCTTCTAATCCCACTGGTCCTCTGGGCGGTAGTTTTTGGGTACTGATTCCTACCTCTGCTCCAAAGCCATAACGGAAGCCATCAGAGAAACGGGTAGAACAGTTATGAAAAATATTAGCCGCATCAACTTGATTCAGAAAAGTATCAGCTGTGGCTTGATTTTCACTAACAATGGCATCAGTATGCCGAGAACCGTAAGTATTAATATGCTCAACCGCTTCTTCTAGGGAATCTACTACTTTGATAGAGAGAATTAAGTCGCTATACTCGGTAGACCAATCTTCTTCTGTCGCTGCTTCAATTGTGAGTATTTTACGAGTTGTTTCATCACCTAGTAATTTTACCTGACGCTTCTGTAGAGCTGCTGCTGCTAGGGGTAAAAAGCTAGGGGCAATCTCAGAGTGGACGAGCAAAGTTTCAATCGCGTTGCAAGCTGCTGGGTATTGAGTTTTAGCATCTACTGTAATATCTACAGCTTTCTGCAAATCAGCTACTCGATCTATATAGAGATGACAAATACCATCAGCATGACCAAGTACAGGGATGCGGGTATTTTCTTGTACATATCGAACAAAAGAATTAGAACCTCTAGGAATAATTAAATCTATATATTCTTCGAGTTTTAGCAGTGCTGCTATTTCCTCTCTGGTAGTTAGTAAACTAACCACCGTTGGCTTAACTGCTGTTTCTGTTAATGCTTGGTGAATAACCTTTACTAGAATTTGGCAGGAAAGGGTTGCTTCTTTACCCCCTTTAAGAATGACACCGTTACCGGATTTAATTGCCAAGGAAGTGATTTGAATTAAGGCATCGGGACGGGCTTCAAAAATGATTCCCAACACTCCTAGAGGGCAAGTAAGCCGCTTGAGGATTAATCCTTCCGCCAGTTCTCGTTCAATTTGGACTTCGCCAACTGGATCGCTTAACCTCGCAACATCGCGCACTCCCTCAATAGCAGCATTGAGTTTTGTCTCATCCAATTTCAGCCTGTTATACAGGGCTTTGGCAATACCTTCAGCCTCCGCTGCTTGACAGTCTGCTAGGTTGGCTGCCAAAATTTCTGGCGCAGCAGCCTCTAGGGCTTGAGCAATGGACTCAATCGCTTGGTTTTTTGCCTCTGCTGACAATACAGCCAGTTGGCGTGCCCCTTGACGGGTAGTTTGAGCGATCGCCTTGAGGGGTAGAGAGGCAACTTGATAAGTCGTCATGAGTTTGACAGCAATTATGTAAGACGCGAGCCGAAGTTTAGCAAAATGCTGACTTCTTGTTAAATCCTAACAGCTTGTCTGGAAATATTTCCCTGGTATTTTCTGGCGATTGTCTTACGGTGTTAGTTATTAATTGAGGCTTTATTAAAGTTATTGAAGTTTATTGAAGATTTGTTTTTTTACCTTCAATCTTATCTCCAATTTTTGATTTAGCATGGTGTACAATAGAGTATTACACCGTATTACGATGCAATATCAGTTACTTTTCTTTACAAGTTTTCAGCTTGTTCCTACTTAAAGAAAAGATAGAAGGCTGTCTCAGGGTGTTATACAAAAGTAATCACATTGGAAGGTTAGTGAAAGAGTTTTCAGGAATCTCAGAAGTCTAACTTGAGATCCTCGCCGATGTATTCGCGCAGCGTTGCCGTAGGCTACGAGCGGTGATGCCCCATCTACCCAAACAGCTATCGCTGTTGGGTATTCCGGTTGGGGTTATTTACTCTCCCCAACTAAAATTTTCGGCTCAAAATTGGTAGTTTTGCGAATTCTCGGCAACTGCCCTTGTATCAATCAGTATAGACCCACCAAATATTTAATAAGACTCCTGCTGATAGGAAATACCCATGTTATTTGAATCTGGAATGAAGGCCTTCCAACAAGGACGCGACAGAGATGCTGTGCAAATGCTCAAGGAGTTTTGCCAGTATTACTCTCAACCAGGTTGCCAAGAGTACCTCCAGGCTCAAATGGCACTAGTGAAATCATACTATCGACTTGGTGACAACCATGAGGCGATCGCTCTTTGCCGAGAACTAGTCAATAACAAGAATTCTTCGGTACACAATTGGGCTATTAAAGCCCTTCAGAAACTGTTAAGTGGTCAAAAGATTGAGCAGCCCCAAGACTCATTATCCCAGCAACCTCATCCCTTAGCAAAAGCTGGTCGGGCAGCGGAAGCTGGCGTTAAACTAACTAGGGCAAAGTCTACTGGCAATCTCGTCCTCGCTTCTGGCATCACCATCTCCTTACTATTAGGTATGGTGCTAGTGCTGTTTTTAGCCTTAACCTTGATTATTGCTAGCAATGACCCCATAGCAGGGCTAATCCAAGCAATAGTTTTCACCTTAACTTTTAATACTGCTGCTTTTTTCTTGTCTCCCTTTTTGATGGACTTAACTCAAAAATGGCTCTACAAAACCCGTTGGGTTTCCTTAGCAGAAATTGAGTCCCAGTCTCCGGAAACTGCCAAACTAATTAAGACAGTCTGTAAAGATAAAAAACTCAAACAGCCTCGACTAGGAATAATCGACGACCAAAACCCCACCGCCTTTACCTATGGTTCTCTACCTAATAATGCCCGTTTAGTAGTTAGCCAGGGACTTTTTACTTACTTAGATGACGAGGAAATTGCCACAGTTTATGCCCATGAACTAGGGCATATTGTCCACTGGGACTTTGCCGTCATGACCTTAGCTTCTACCCTAGTGCAAATTACCTATTTAATTTACATAACTGCTAGGAGACTAGGTCGTAAAGGGGGTAACGACAAACTTAAAGATGCAGCTGGTAGTGCAGCTATTGCCGCCTACATATTTTATCTAATTGGTACTTACTTACTACTGTACCTTTCTCGCACCAGGGAGTACTTTGCCGATCATTTCGCAGCCGAAACCACAGGTAATCCGAATGCTTTATCCCGTGCCTTGGTCAAGATTGCCTATGGCATTTTAGAAGAAAGTAAGCTTTCAGCAGAACCGAGTCGCCTGATTGAAGGCACTCGTGCCTTAGGCATTTATGACCACAAGGCAGCAGCTAGCACAGGCACTGCCTACCGCCTCACTTCTGATGCGCACAAACTAGGCAGAATATTTTTGTGGGATCTGTTTAACCCTTGGGGTTGGTGGATGGAGTTAAGTTCTACTCATCCTTTAACGGGTAAGCGAGTTCGCGCTTTGAGTAACTATGCTGAACAGTTGGGTTTAGATACCGAGTTTGACATGGGGCGCGTGGTAGGAGAGAGAATTAAGTTAAGCAAGCGCAAGCTCTACGGTAACTTTGTAGTAGACCTACTGCTCTTTGCTGCCCTACCGATTGGATTGGTGCTTGGTTTACTTATAGGAATTGCAATAGATCGAATCATGCCGAATGCTCTCCAAGCCTTTCCTTTGCTGGGTTTAGGCATAGGTATATTTCTGCGCACCTGGGTAATGTTTCCTAACTACCAACAAGCCGCAACATCGGACATTTTGACTCTAATGTCTAACCCCTATGCCAGTCCTCTGCGCGGTCAACCAGTGCAACTCAACGGTGAGTTAATTGGTCGCGGTGATGCTGGTTATCAGTTTGGCTCTGACCTTAAGCTGCAAGACCAAACGGGTATGATTTATCTACACTATGCCTCTCGCTTAGGACCAATTGGTAACTTTTTCTTTGGCATGAAACGGGTTAAGAATTTACTAGGGGCAGAAGTTAATATGACTGGTTGGTTCCGGCGTGGTGTAGCACCCTGGGTAGATATGAGACAGTTAGAAACAAACAGTGGCACGACTGTCAATAGTTTCCACCCTCTCTGGTCATTTATCTTTGCTGGGGGAGCAATTATTGGGGGTTTTTATCTGCTCTTCTCGGTTTAAAACTTAGTAACCTCCTGGGTAACTCTTTGCCTCAAGAACCTGACAACTTAACCCGTCTTGTTCAACGCACAAAGCGTAATAGTCGATTTTGCCTACTAGTGTCAGGCTACGACGAACCTTTTCTCGCTTTCTGTAAAGACGTCTCTGCACAATCTCGTTGGGGCAAAGAATCTCAAAGGTAATCACACCTTTTTTGTCGTTGATACGATACAAGCAATCCTGCAAAACTGCCCGAAGACTGCTGTCAAAGGAGTTATGAAACCTCCTTAATTTGCCGGTTAAGGTCAGCTGTTCAAAATGATGACGGTAGAAGCATTCACCCCCTTGTCCACGCTCAAAGTGCCAGTCCTCTTCCGGATCAAATGGCTTAACCATAGCTTTCTCAACTATTGGGAAAATATTTCTATCTAGGATAAGAGTTTGAGAGCTTTTGGTGTGCATTCTTAATCACTAATATAGGACTTACACAGTGAAAAGGAAAAATCAGGGTTCTAGGCTATAGGGAACAGGGAACAGGGAACAGGGAACAGGGAACAGCGATTCTTAATGTCTGAGTGCGTAAGTCCTATACTACT
>JBAUJE010000361.1:0-45412 GCA_049683475.1 Coleofasciculaceae cyanobacterium
GACATAACATAGCCAAGGCTATTGCTGGCAGCTTGGTGGTATCTGCGATCGCCAGTTAGTTGAAAAAGCTTGAGCCAGATAATCGCCATTTGACAATTGCCAGTCAAGCAACAGTAGCGTCCCTGGGCTCTACCATCGGTATCAATCTGGCCGGGAATAAAGCCATCGGAGCCGACATGAGTCATCATTGCTTCCGCTCCCCTGACCGCAGCCTCGATGTATTTCTGCTCACTTAATAGCAGTCCTGATTCGAGCAAACCTCGAATGGCATAGGCGATGGTATGAGTAAAGGGAGGAACTCCTGGGATGAACGCACATTGCTCAAACCAGCCATTTTTTTGTTGGCTTAAAGCCCAATCCAAGTTAGCTCGCCCTACTCTCTCCCACTCCGAATTGGGTTTTAAGGAGTTTAACTTGAGGAGTGACCAAGAAACGCGGGTATTGTAAACGTGGGGTATGCCAAAGTGGGTGTTTCTAGTCCAACATCCCTCACTATCAGCAACCTTGACCAGCCAGTCTCCACTTCTTTGCGCTGCTCGCAGAAAAAGTTGATTTTGCGTCTCTTCAAAAGCTCGTACTAAGCCAGGGAGGACTTGACCTGTATCAAAGACAATTCCCTCAGAACTATAGCGAGGGTTGGAGATTGACCCATCAGCATTCTGGATATTAGCCAGCCATTGAGAGATAGCCAGAGCTCTTTGCCAAGAATCCTCATCTTTGAGTTGTTTGGCTAAGTCGAAGAAGGTGACAGCAATATAGCCTGATGTCTCGCGATAAGAGGTTCGCCATTGCCCTTTCAGGGAATAACCCCAACTTACTCCATTGTCTAGAGTAATATCATGAGCCAGCTTTAGCCAGCTAATAGCTGCTGCTAAATGTTTTGATTGTGCTTCTATCGCCTGGGGGCCAAAAAACAGATCTTTGGTAATCCTGTTGGCAAAACACTTTAGTAAAACTAGTGAGTCAGAAAAACTAGCTTGCTGGGATGGTTCTTTTCTTCCCTTTGGTATAGCAGTCGATGATTCCGTTACCAATTTTGCCTTGGGGTGTTTAAATTCCCTAGGTAGTATTTTCATAATCATCTGCTTTGAAGCTTAAAATTAATTAATTAAAGAATCAATTTGTTACTTCCTATCGTTTTGCAGCCTAGAGTACAAGCAACATTTACAGGGAGTTAACTTTTGACTTTTCTACTAGTTCCTGTTGTGTGTTGCTAATTGAAATTTATACGGTAAAAGAGAACACAAATTTCGTTTCAGACAAGGAAATTAACTGAATCTTTAAATAGATAAATTCAAGAAAAACTTATGTTTGTAAATACTAATTAACTGATTAAAATAACTTAACTGAAAGCCAAATGACTCTCTGCAAGAAGAACCAAGCAAAAGCTCGACGATACCTCTTAACTTTAATTCATATTAACTTATTAAATCTTCAATAAAGATTGACCAACTAATCACCTCAACCCGTTCAAAACATAAGTTTAATTTATGCTTTAGCAGACCCTTTAAGGAGAAGTAAACTTTATATAATCTTTATAAAAAAGACTAAATATTAACTAGTGTTAATTAATTATCAACTCTCAGTTCTCTTGTCCCTGGGGAAAAGTCTATTGTTTCCCAAGTTTGTGATCTACTAAAAGTGAGATAATCTTAAGCGACCATCGAGCTAATTTTTTAATGATTACCGTTGCATTACCCAAAGGTGAACTGCTTAAGGATAGTATTGAGCTGCTGCAGAAGGTTGGTTTAGACTTTAGTGCTTTTCTAGACTCAGCCAACCGCCAACTCCAAATTTCCGATCCCACTGGCACAGCTCAAGGTCTGTTGGTACGGGCACAAGATGTCCCGGTTTATGTAGAATACGGTCAAGCCCAATTAGGGATTGTCGGTTACGATGTCTTGAAAGAGAAAAGCCCAGAAGTTGCTCATTTAGCTGATTTACGGTTCGGCAAATGTCGGCTCTCGGTAGCAGTGCGTGCTTCTAGCCCTTACCGCAGTTCTTTGGAACTACCTCCTCATGGGCGGGTGGCATCTAAGTTAGTTCATTGTGCCCAGGAATACTTTAAAAATCTGGATTTGCCGGTAGAAATTATCCCTCTTTACGGTTCTGTTGAACTTGGTCCGATTACCGGTATGTCAGAAGCAATTGTTGATTTAGTTTCCACAGGTAAGACTTTAAGAGAAAATGGCTTGGTTGAGATTGATACTTTATTTGAAAGTACAGCAAGGCTCATAGCTCACCCCCTAAGTTACCGCCTCAATACGGGCAACCTAAAACACTGGATAGAACAGCTAAGGGAGATAACTCTATCTTTGACATTAGTTTAAGGTTCAGCACTAATTGCCTCAAAACCAGAGACAATATCGAGCAGTTCATTAGTAATAGAAGTTTGACGTTCCTGCTGATACTGCATCGTCAACTCATCTAAGAGTTCAGCAATATTTTTCTGTGCGGCTTGCATTGAAGCAAGGCGACTAGCATTCTCACTTGCTAAAGACTCAGCACAAGCCCGGAACAGGGAAACAAAGAAATACTCCCGTAACAGGGCAGAAAATAACTGCTCACTTGCCATTGTAAAAGTTGCTAAAACCCGCGTTGGCCAAGTTGAAGCTTGTAAAGATTGCAGCCAGGTTTGGTCAAAGGGTAACATCTGCCGACTAGAAGGCAAATAGGAAGAACTAGCAGTAGTTTGATTATCCCTCTTCTGTCACTCTGCGGTTTTTCCTATTATTTGAACTTCCTGGAAAGGAGCTATAGTGAGGGATACAAAGCTCAATAATCGAATTTTAGCAACTTTACTGCAATCCGGAATTTCTAGGAAGAAAAAAGCTAGCGATCGCAAGATAGACAAAAGCCCTAGGATTTAGAAAATACAAATGTTTTCGGAGTCTGACAGAAGAGGGATAATTTGCAGACCCATTTCCACGGTGCGGTTGTAGTCTACCAGCGACTCCACCGCTTTTTCGTATTGTCGAATGCTTACAGCAGCCAGTGCTTTCATGGTCTTGACGACTGATTGCAAGTCCTGACTGCTGTTGATTTTGCGCTTGATTGACTCAGTTGTCACTGGCTTTTACCTCGTCTATCTAAGCTACCGTTCAATATTCCCCACACCCTACACCTTAACCCAAGCTTTGGTTAACTGGATAAGCCAACTACTGCTTGAGATTGAGGTGATTGATTGTCGGGATTTAGGTTACCGTCAACTACTTCCATTGCTAGTAGTCCAACTATAAAGGCAGCGATCACAATTTCTAAAGGATGTATTTTAGAGTTAGAAGCCATTAGTTTGTCCCTCCTACTTAAATTCGTTGTGAATCATGAACTGAGCTACGGTCTTGGTTCAGACCGGCTATAGGAATAGTTACACCACTGCTTGAGCTAACAGTTCTTTTGAATTAGTAGATGCCTTGAACTGAGAGAAACCCTAATGACCATAACCCTCTAGGGTGGGTGTGGGGTGTCATAGCCCCTTTATAAAATAGACTTTCTTGATCAGAAGCTAAAAAATAAGTCTGGGCAGAGACTACTTCAGACTGGCTAACAATCGGTCTTAACCAGGGAGATTGACTCTGCTTTTCTCGGCACCTAAACCATTTGGTAGATGCTGTTTTCCGTCTAAAGAGAAAAACGCTAACTTCTGATTAGATAGACTAAGCTTGCTCCTCAACGTGGGCTATTGTCACCCCTTAATTTCCTGTCTTCCCTGCTAGTCTGTTTAGTTATCGAGAAGGATGATTTCGGTATTTCTTATACCTTTTTGCTCAAGTCTATATATATGATATCAAATTTATCTTAGCCACAAGAATTTTGAGCATTGAAGACTTATGCCAAAAAGGTTAGCATGAGCAAAAATGAGTAGCACAGAGGGCTTATCCTGTTCTTCGAGTTTAGATATATAAATTGGTGCTTTTATGCTTTCACAGATTGTGCGTCCCTTGGTCGCTACCCAAATCCGCCTACTAGCTAACACTAAAGCAACTCGTTCAACCCTGATTTCCACCATATCCCAATGGCTTAGCTACTTAGGGGTGCATGCTGTTGTCAACGATTTGAATTCCAACTCAGACAAAATTCAGGTTTCTTTAACTGTCAGCAAGCCAGAAGCCTGTGATGGTCTCGACTGGCAGAAGATCCTCAACAACATAGAGCAAAATCCCAGCCGAACTCGGGCCGTCAAGCCAACTTGCCCAGAAATGAGTCCGAGACAACAAAGTCGGCTACAAAGGCTACTAGCCTACCTTATTCAAGTAGGCGACCCAGAAAATGCCGTAGACTGGGAAACCATCTATCCCCAGCTCAAGGCAATGGAGTTAGATGAGTGTATGATTTTAGGCATCAAATCAGCACTGAAGGTTCCCCAATCCCTTGACCAGTTAATGGAAGGAATTGACACAGATTTGGCGGCGATCGCTCTTCCCTTTGCCGTAAGTATCGCCTTCATGGATCGGCATGTTAACTCCCATGAAGACCGTACAATTACAGCCTTACTTAATGCTCTCAAATAACCCGACTAACTAAAATAGTGCGAATTCCAGGATAACAATTGCTAGATGCGATCTATCCAGATCGCGGCCAAGGCGAGTTAAAATTACTCTTGAAATTAGGCTCAATGAGTTGATTGTCTTCTCCTGCCTCTAAGGGTTTATGGCCATCATCTTCGGCAATTATCAGCATCATCAAAGCGATTAGAGATTTAATCACAGAGGTTCTATCAGTGGGATTAACTATTATGAATGGGACTCGGTTTTTCTCATCAAAGTATCCCAATTCACGGATAATCTCTTCTGAATTTCTAGCCTCTGGATGGTCAATATGGGTAAGACCAATTAGCATCGGTATTTGTACTCGCCTTTTTGTAAACCAGTGAATATAACGGGCATAAGGAAAATCAGAGGGTCGATGAGCTGCTATTAACAAAATATACCCTTGAGCATTTTCCATTAAAAAATCCCACATGAAATTAAAGCGAGCTTGACCAGGTGCACCGTAGATGTTGAGGTGTAGGGAGGAAGGCAAAGCAAGGCGACCAAAGTCAAAAGCAACAGTAGTTTTTTTCTTAAGTTGAGATAATTTATCTGTAGTATTACTTTCTGTGTCTACGACTTTGATATCACTAATCGTTCTCACAAAAGTGGACTTACCAGCTCCTGGAGTTCCTGCCACTACTAAACGAATTGTTTTCATTTGATTTATCTTTGGCAAAACTGGCTGAAATCTCTTTTTCTCGTCACAGATTTTATTTTTTGATTACCAATTAAATTAGGGTAGACAACCCAATTTATCTTAGCAGTATCCAAACTGCACAAGAGCCAAACCAAATGTTTGTGATTACCAGACCAGTTACTTGTCTAAAATAGCCTCACGTTTACTCAAAAAATTGTAAATTTTTCTATCTTCCATTAATGCAAATATCTATTAATGTTTATTTTCCAAAAAACTTAATTGAAAATTCACGGAAATAAAAATTTAACCCTGATAGCAGTCAATATTCGATTGAGTTAGACACTATCTTAGATGAAGAGACTGAGTATCAACAAGAAAGTAAAGTGATGCTTATCACTAAAAGGATAAGAATTACTGTGGATAACCAATCAAGGAGACGTACTAGAGGCATTGAGTGATCAAGTTGTTCTGAAGCAGAAAGTTAGTCAAGGGCTTCTCGTCATAAAATCTACCTGGGGATGATGGAGATTTTGACGCACATATCTGATTATAAAAATTAACAATTTACTTTTCTAATTCAATAAATCGACGCACAATGTTAGCTTCTAATTTAGCCGCAGCAGAACGAACTTTTCTTTCCTGATCATCTAATACTTGGAACTGTTCTTTAACAGTTTGATTCAAACTATTTAAATCAGTAACTCGTACTGCCCTACGGGATGAAACCAACACCTCTTGACCACACTTAACCAAAATACCTTCGTCTAGGGCCAAAAATTCTTCATTGCCCTGGCTAGATTGAAAAGAGAAAATTCCTGGAACCAAAGCGGTTACGAAATCAATATGGCGCGGTAAAAGAGTAAAGTAGCCGTTTTCCGCTTCGGCTTTTAGTTTACTAACTTCCTCTTCTAAAAAAACCTCTGTCGGCAGCAATATTTTTAGTTTCACCCTTTTTTTACCTCATCGATACTGCCAATCATATAAAGGGAACTCTCTGGGTAATCAGAAAATTGATCATCAAGAATGCGTTCACATCCCTCCAGAGTTTCTTCAATCTTGACTAACTTTCCTTCCATACCTGTAAATTGTTTAAGCAGGCACACAAAAATAATTACACATTTCCCGAAGCTGAAATTATTTTACGGCAAGGGTTACAGAGAAATGGAGTAGGTAATTAATTCTGTGTAGGTGCTTAGTAGAAAAGAAAGGTTGAGTCAAGGCAATGCCCTGTACCGTCTCAGTGTTTAAGATGGGAGGTAAATTTCCGGCAACTGTTGTGGGAAATGCGCCTCAATTACACTACCCCGTACACTTAGCACAGTGCCTTGATTAGATTCCTCAATTTCTCCATATTTATTCATTTCTTTCCTCACCCCATCACCCAGCAAATCATGAGAAATGTTAAAACTCAATCACTCCTCCCCTAGGGCGATACAAACTTAGATAGAGCCTGCGCACAATACTATAGAGCAATCCATGCTAGATAACCTTGATCTAGATCTTTCCCTCGAACCGAAAATTTACAAACAAGAAATCGATAATTTAATGCTACAGCTGCGAACTCTACAGACTGCCTGCTGGGAAAAAAAGTTACCTGTTGTGGTGGTGCTGGAGGGTTGGGCTGCTGCCGGTAAAGGATTGATCGTCAAGAAAATGGCAGATTGCATGGACCCAAGGGGGTTTAAAGTTCATCCTACCTTGCCACCTACAGAGATAGAGCAGCAGTACCCGTTTCTGTGGCGATTTTGGCAAAAACTACCAGCCCAAGGCAACGTCTGCTTCTTTTATCATAGCTGGTATACCCATCTGCTAGAAGATCGTCTCTTTGCCAGAATTCCACCAGAGGAACTTCTGCCCCTCACACGACAAGTCAATGCCTTTGAGCGTCAGTTAGCCGATGATGGAGTGGCGATCGCTAAATTTTGGATTCATCTGAGTAAAAAGGAATTAAAGCGCCGTCTGAAAAAATATGCCAATGATCCTCTCACCGCTTGGCGAGTACGTACAGAAGACTGGCAGCAGCATCAGCAATATGAGCAATACGCTGCCTTAGCAGAAAAAATGCTGATTAACACTAGTACTGGTTTTGCCCCTTGGACATTGGTAGAAGGTGATTGTAAACGTTGGGCTAGGGTTAAGGTACTCACTCAAGTGGCTGCTACTCTAACTGAAGCATTAAAGCAACCCTATCCTTTATGTCCACTCCCTGCGGTTGCCCCCCAAGAAAAACTAGAGCCGACAGAACCAGATCATCTTTCTCAGGTCGATCTGAGCCTATCCCTGACAGAAGAAAAATATAAAAAAAGATTACAGCAAGAACAGGTACGTCTACGCGAACTACAATTAAAGATTCATAAACATCAAGTTCCAGTACTCGTAATTTTCGAGGGCTGGGACGCGGCAGGAAAAGGCGGAGCAATTAAGCGATTAACCGCCACCTTAGACCCTCGTAGTTATTTTGTACATCCTTTTGCTGCACCTACAGATGAAGAAAAAAATCATCATTATCTCTGGCGCTTCTGGCGAGAGTTGCCTCAAGCTGGAGTGATTGGTATTTTTGACCGCAGCTGGTACGGAAGAGTTTTAGTAGAAAGAGTTGAAGGATTTGCCACCACTGCCCAATGGCGGCGCTCTTATCGAGAGATCAACGAGTTTGAGATGCAACTAATCAGTGCCGGATACGTTCTAGTCAAATTCTGGCTACATATCAGCCCAGAGGAACAACTCTCTCGCTTCCAAGCCCGCAAAAATGACCCTTTTAAGAAATATAAACTGACCACTGAAGATTGGCGTAACCGAGACAAATGGAACTTGTATGAAGTGGCAGTAAATCAGGCAATTGGACATACCCACACCATGCTTGCTCCCTGGACTTTAGTAGCGGCTAACGATAAGTATTATGCTCGTCTCCAAATAATTGAGACAGTAATTGAAGCAATTGAAGCAGAATTAAAGCATCGTAAAAGTTAATTTTATTAAACTTAATTTCTGATTTGTCCTCAGTCAGTAACTCCTAATTTGAGTAACACAAGCTAAGGACAACAATAGTAGCGGTTAAAGCATTAAAAATAAGGAGGCGGCTATGAGCGACTGGTATCAATTAAAAATTAATCAAGTATTAGAGCAGCTAGACACCGATGTTAGTCAAGGGCTAACAGGTACACAGGTTAGTCAGCGCTGGGAAAAATATGGCCCCAACGAACTAATCGAACGAGGTAGAAAAAGCCCCTGGAAAATTATTTGGGAGCAATTAACAGCCCCTTTGGTAGTAATGCTGATTATTGCTGCGGGGCTGTCTATATTTATTGGTGACTATAAAGATGTTTTGGCAATTATGGCAATTGTCTTACTCAATGCCATCTTGGGATTTCGCCAGGAATACAAGGCTGAGGAGGCAATGGCAGCCCTGAAAAAGCTGGCTACCCCCATTGTCAAAGTACGTCGCGATGGTCAGATTCAAGAAATCTCAGCTCGTGAGTTAGTCCCTGGTGACATTGTACTTTTGGAGGCGGGAAACCTTGTACCAGCCGATGGTCGCTTAATTGAGAGTGCCAACCTGAAAATCCAGGAAGCGGCACTGACGGGAGAATCGGAAACCGTCGAAAAGAAGGCAAAGGCGGTTTTTGAGACAGAACAGCCCCTAGGCGATCGCTTAAATGTTGTCTATATGGGTACAACTGTTACCTATGGCCGCGCCACTGTGGCGATTAGTGACACTGGCATGCAGACCCAACTAGGTCATATTGCCGATATGATCCAGACGGTTGAATCAGAGCCAACCCCCTTACAGAAACGTTTAGAGCAGTTGGGCAAAGTTCTAGGGGCAATTGCTGTGGCGATCGCCGCTGTTATTTTTGTTTTAGGTTTGCTGCGTGGTGAACAACCTCAAGAGATGTTCCTGACTGCCGTCAGTTTGGTAGTAGCCGCAGTACCAGAGGGCTTACCAGCAGTAGTTACCATTGCCTTAGCCATGGGGGCGAAGCGTATGTTAAAGCGCCATGCCCTAATTCGCAAACTGCCTGCTGTTGAGACTCTTGGTTCTGTGACAATTATTTGTTCTGACAAAACGGGCACCCTTACCCAAAACCAAATGACGGTGGTGATGCTTGATGTTGCTGGCCAACGGATCGACTTAACTAACCGTTTTGAGAACAAGGGAGAAAATTTGAATGTTGTTGAAGCCCAAGCAACAGAACTAATTACTCAGCCAGCCTTAGCCCTCTTATTAGTCAGTGGCGCTCTCTGTAATGATGCTACCCTAGACCCTAATAACAATGGTGCGCTTACCTTCCGTGCTATCGGCGATCCAACGGAGACAGCCTTAGTTGTTGCTGCGGCTCGCGTCGGTTTAGTTAAAGGCAAACTAGAACAGCTGTTTTGCCGCACGGCTGAGGTGCCTTTTGACTCAGAACGCAAGCTCATGACGACCCTCCACCACTGTCCATCTGCTCAAGAACAAATTCCTCCAGCCCTGGCCTCAGCCTTGACTCTAACTTCTCAAGATGGTGTTCCTCAGTCTCTGAGCTTTACCAAGGGTGCCATAGACAGCATTTTAGATATTTCTGACCGAGTATGGGTTAACGACCATACAGAACCTATCGACGAAAGCAAGCGCGAACGAATTAGAGAAAGCCACGACCAACTAGCCCAGGAAGGTTTGCGGGTTTTGGGAGTTGCTTTTCGTTCCTGGGAGAGTACCCCCTCTGAGCAAGGAGAAGAGAGCCTAGAAAATAATCTCGTTTTTATCGGTATGGTGGGTATGATTGACCCAGCTAGGCCAGAAGTAAAAACAGCGATTCACACTTGTCAAGCGGCTGGTATTCGTCCCGTGATGATTACTGGAGATCATCCCCTAACGGCCCAACACATTGCCAGTGAGTTAGGTATTACTAAAAACGGCAATCTTCTCAAGGGCCAAACCCTGAATAAGATGTCTATTGAGGAATTGGAAGAAATAGCTGAATCGATAGATGTCTATGCTCGTGTTTCCCCGGAACACAAACTTAATATTGTTCAGGCATTACAAGATAAAGGGCATATTGTTGCCATGACTGGGGATGGTGTTAATGACGCTCCCGCCCTTAAGAAAGCCGACATTGGTGTAGCCATGGGCATTACTGGCACAGATGTAGCTAAAGAAGCCTCTGATATAGTTTTGCAAGATGATAATTTCGCCACCATTGTTGCCTCTGTAGAAGAGGGAAGAGTTATTTATGATAATATCCGCAAGTTTATTAAATACACTTTGACGGGTAATGGAGGAGAACTCTGGGTAATCCTCCTAGCACCCTTTTTAGGCATGCCTCTGCCCCTAGAACCCTTACAAATTCTTTGGATTAACCTGATAGCTGACGGTATGCTGGCCCTAGCTTTGAGTGTTGAACCAGCTGAGCGCAACGTTATGCATCGCCGTCCCTATAAACCTAATGAAAGCATTTTTAGCCGAGGAGTGGGGCGAGATATCCTTTGGATTGGATTGTTACTAGGTATAGTCCTTTTAGGCGTTGCTGCCGGCTATTGGTTTAGCGAACCAGGTAATGTGAGGCTGATGCAAACAATGGTGTTTACTACCCTCGCTTTTTGCCGAATAACTTTGGCCCTAGCCGTGCGCTCTGATCGAGATTCCTTGTTTAAAATTGGTGTGCTTTCCAACAAACCTCTTTTGGGTGTGGTACTTATAACCTTTGCCCTACAGTTCGCGGTGGTGTACGTACCCTTCTTGCAAGATTTCTTTGAGACTACGGCTTTATCAGGTCAGCATCTAGCGATTAGTTTGGGTTTGAGTATTCTGGTTTTCGCCAGCGTAGAACTACAAAAGTGGTTGATGCGGGGAAGAAAGAGAACAGAACAGAATTAACTGAATTTTAGGCATCTGCCCCTAAGCACAGGCGTGCTGACTGGTCTTATACTTTCCTTTAAAACGCATAGCCAGAGGTAAGCTTGAAACATGTTGAGGTCACGGATGCATGAGTGGGTTACACCAGGATCGGTTAGTGCGCCTCTACGGCTACGGTGATTAGGAAGCATTTGAATTAGTTGGCAATAAACCGTTTGTGCAATATCTTGAGATCTTGGTAACATTTCCTCAACCAGGTTTAAGGTCGGACTTCCAACTTGATAAGGCTTAGCAGCAGCACAAACTCTTTGCCAGGGAAGAGCTACTCTTCCATAAAGCTATGCGGTTCCTTGGCGATCGCTGCCCTTCTAACTTAGACCAGTTTGGTTTTTGTCAGAATTGTTAAGCAATTTCGTAAAAGTGCGATTGAGGTGTCCACCGTAATAACCAACCCGTGGCATAGCAGCAGCTGAGGGGGAAAAGAAAGATTTCAAGGAAAACCGATTCATCGGCCGAATAGTTATCGCCACCTGTTGCTCACCAATATTCGTCACTTGAAACCAAGTGGTAATGCTAGGCGGTAACTCTTTTGAGAAACGTAAAGGTAGGGTGGTGGTAGACAGAGACTGAGCATAAGCCGGCGTTAAGAACGGTTCATAGGTTTTTGCCTCTGGAGTTAACTGCTTGATAAAGGCTAAGCTCACTCCCTTGGCTAACTGGCGCAGTGGTTGGGCCTCTGTACCAATCATTTCCTTAACTAGGGTAGTTTTGGCCACCGCTTCATTGAGATTACCCTCATCCGTGACACTCAAATGAGTGCCACCAATGGCAGCAATAAGATACTTAGAACCTCCCAATTGCTCAAAGGGACGCAGCTGATGTTCTAAGGAAGGGGTAATTGCATCTTCTGTCCCAGTTAGCATTAAGGTAGGGACAGTAACATTAGCTAAACCGTCTTTGCCAAATAAGTAGCCTGTAATACTGTTGAAGGCAATCACTTGTGAGATGCGCGAATCGCGTAACTCAAAAGGACCTAGAGGCAAGTCAGTAGCCGCACAATGAAACCAATCTGCCGGTGAACGCCTCAGAGGAGAGCGGGTTTTACAAAAGCGTCGCAGTTCAGCTATATCTAACTTTCCCCCCGCCAAAGCCAAAGCTGTGTAACCTCCCAAGGAATGACCAATTATAGTGACTTGCTCTGTGTTCAGTTTACCCCGTAGACGACCGTAGAGTTGATTGAATCTAGCTAACCGATTGAGTACAAAGCTGACATCTTGAGGACGCTCAATAAACTCGGAGGCAGATAATAAATCACCTGGGTTATCACGAACAGAGACACCATTAATCCAAGTAAAATTGCTGCCGGGATGTTCTAAAGAGGCAACAGTAAGACCATGAGAAGCCAGGTGGCGTGCCAGGTAAGTCAAAAACTTACGATCTGAGCCAAAGCCGTGGGAAAGAACCACCAAGGGACCAGAGGTTTGACTAGACCAGTAAAGATCTACAAGTATAGTACGCTGACGTTCTCTGTCGCGCAATCTCAAAGTTCGCTCTCGCACGTATTGGAAACCGGTTCTAGAGGGGTCAAAGCTGGGGCGAAAGGTGTCAGAGTCAGAGACTTTCAATTCCTTTTCTAGCAGAGGACCGACAGCCTGACTTTGTAAGTAAGAAGTATTGAGTTGAAGGGCAATTGTCAGTGCCGATGTGGCATCGACGACAACATCTTCATCTGGGTATGCCCGCAGAAAACTTAGTACACTCAGACCGTTAGCTTCCCTTGCTGCTAAGAACAGAGCTGCTTGTAGTTGCTCTACAGAGCTTCGAGGCAAGGCCTGACCTATTCTTGCTAGTAATCTTGCACCATCGGATGATTTTAGTAAATCGTTAATAAATTTTTCCGTCATTTGGGGGTCAAGTTGCAAGCGTCTGGTCATCAAGAGCCGCATCTGAGAATTTAAAACCCCTCTGTAGGGTTTGAGTTCTTTGGTTAGCTCACCAGTCTCGGCAAAATACTCCAAGTCGTCAATTTCAACAGATTGCTCAAGTGGCCCTAAACGCAGAGTCAGACGTTCTGCTGCTGAAACTGGTGAGGCAATGCCCCAAGCCAGAGCAGCAAGGAGCATAAGTTGAGTGTGCCTTCCGATAAGTTTGACTCTGCTTTTTAAATTGACTAGGCTCTCTCTTTGAGAATGCTGAGATACCCAGCCACTAAACCAGTTGAGCTGAAACTTCATAGTGCAAGATTTAAACGCAGTGTGAGTAGCTATGTAGTAATCTTGGCAAAACGACCCAATTAAATATGTACAAGTTTCCGACGCTACCTCGCCATCTCTAGTAGATATGGGGTAACACAGTCACCTTCGCCTGTTGGTTAGTAAGCTGTTATGCCTCTGAAGTAAAGGCACACTTTCCAGCTTCGAGAAAACTTTCAATCCCTCTTTTCACCTCCTCATCTCCAGACTCCTTTCCACTGTGCTAACACCTATCTCCATACTCCCTGCTTCTCCGGTTAGCTAAGGACATCCAATCCAACACGCTATTACCTAGGATACTGTTGGTGAACTAAAGAGGGTATTACCAAAGACATTAATTTAGGGCTTACACAGTGAAACGAAAAATTAAAATTTTAGTCGACAGGATAAGGGCTTGCCTAGTATGGTCGTAGAGCAGACAGAGAAAGGGGAACAGAGGATTACAGACATTCTACGTGTCTCAGTGCGTAAGTTTTGGTTAAGTTATTATTGAGAATTAGTCTATTAGCCCTTTCCCCTTAACTGTTTCCTATTCCCATACTGACAAAGTCTTATCATAGGTTACCTTCGGAAGCGTAAAGCCCCCGCTTTAAAAAGCGGGGCATATAAGCATATAGCTGAATTTATTCAGCCGAGTAGTGTTGTAAAATAGACCTAAGTTCTTCGACCGACTTAAGGGAGTGGAGGTTCTAACCAGAAGTTGGTTAGGTAAAACCTTAAACGCACCGTTTGAATGTAGCTTTTCTAGTTTGAGTGGAAACATATAGCAATTCGCTAGGGGTAAAATCCAGGTTTTGTGCAGTCTAGAAGGCCTAAAGAAAGAAAACCACTCCTGGTGGTTTGGAGCAATCCAACTAGGCAGGGCGTTGTCTAGTAGGAGAGTAGATGTCAGACGGGAGTGTTCCTGCAATCTACGCCAGTATCCTAGAATCCCCCGCGTTCTCAACCGGGGGAGTGCGTCAAAAGTAGAATGAATCAAGAGCGAACACGCCGATAGCTCATCTCTTAAAAAATGAGTTCCCCCCAGTCCCCCCCGCCCAAAACACTGCTTGGTCAGCTTACTCAGGCAGTACAGACAATTCAGGCGAAGGTTAACTTCCAAGCCCTGGCACTCAAACCTAATGCCAGGGTACCAGAGCTTTGGGTTCAAGACGCAGGTGCCAGTAAAGCAGATGTCTATCCCCTACTAGGGGATAGGTACTTGCTGGGACGCAGTTCCCGTTCCTGCGATATTGTTGTGCGTAACCCTGTAGTCAGTCAGATTCATCTGTCCTTGGATCGCTACGGACGGAAACAGAGATCGTTTTTAATTAAAGACGAAAACTCTACCAACGGAATTTATCGGGGAAAACGACGACTTAATTCCCTACTTCTGCGCCATGGCGATGTCTTGACTATTGGACCGCCGGAACTAGCTGCATCGGTAAGGCTCCAGTATTATGACCCACCGCCCTGGCATATCAAAGCAATTCGTTACGGTCTCTATGCTATTGGTGGCCTAATTAGTTTCGTCGTTTTATTAATTTTTATTGAATCTATCAAAGCACCATCAGTGTGGCCCTTACCTACAGGTGTACAAGGTCCAGTGGTTGTCTACTCCGATGATCAGATTCCCTTACGTAAACCCCGTACAGAAGCCCACCGGGAACTAAAAAAATTATCAGATTTTTCTCCCTATCTGCCGAAAGCCGTAATTGCCTCGGAAGACAGTCGCTTTAACTGGCATTTTGGGGTGGATCCCTACGGGATTTTGAGGGCAGTGGTGCGCAATATTCAGGGAGGTGGAATTCGTGAAGGGGCTAGTACCATCACCCAACAGGTTTCTCGTTCTTTGTTTACTGAATATGTGGGTAGGGAAAATAGCGCGGCTAGGAAACTGCGGGAGGCGGTGGTAGCCCTCAAGTTAGAGACATTCTACAGCAAAGATGAGATTCTCAAGACCTATCTCAACCGCGTCTATCTGGGTGTTGAAGCCTATGGTTTTGAAGATGCCGCCCAATTTTACTTTGACAAATCAGCCAAGGATTTGACTATCTCGGAAGCAGCAACACTGGTGGCGACTTTGCCCGCGCCAAATAGTTATAACCCAATTCAGGACTACGATACAGCATTGCAATTACGCAACCGCGTTATTAGTCGCATGCGTACTCTAGGTATGATTGGCGATGAAGAAGCAAAACGTGCTAGGCGATCGCGCATTGAGGTCAGCCCGAAAGCTCGTGAAGCCCTGGCTAGAACTAAGGCACCTTATTTCTATAGTTACGTTTTTACTGAACTGCGTTATTTATTGGGAGAAGACTTAGCTCAAGAAGGTAACTTTATTGTCGAAACGAGTCTAGATCTACAGACGCAGGCTAAAGCAGAAGATGCGCTGCGGGATTTTGTTAATAGCAATGGCTCTCGTCTCGGCTTTTCCCAAGGAGCGCTAGTTAGCCTCAATACTAGCAATGGTTCAATCCGCAGCTTAGTAGGAGGCAAGGATTACCAACAAAGCCAGTTTAACCGTGCTACCCAAGCTAAGCGACAACCTGGGTCAACTTTTAAACTCTTTGCCTATGCTGCGGCTTTGGAAAAGGGCAGCTCACCGGGAAAAACCTACTCCTGTGCTCCGATGAGAGGTTTGGCAGGTTGTCAGCGTTCTGGTGGCTACATTGATATGTACACTGGCTTAGCTCAGTCTGAAAATGTTGTTGCCGTTCGAGTTGCCCAAGATGCTGGTTTAAATAATGTTGTGCGGCTAGCACAACGTCTAGGCATTGAATCGGAGCTTGAGGCTGTGCCACGTCTAGCCATTGGTCAAAGTGAAGTTAATGTCTTGGAAATTACTGGGGCTTATGGGGCAATTGCTAATCGTGGCGTTTGGAATCGTCCCCATGCTGTTAAGCGGATTCTCGATAGTAGTGATTGCACTGACAACAATGATCCCCAAACCTGCCGAGTAATTTATAGCTTTGAGGAAAATGGTGAAGGAAACCAGCAGGTAGTTTCAGCCGGAGTAGCTAACACCATGACTAGCTTACTACAGAGTGTAGTGAGGAGTGGCACAGGTAGCGGTGCGTCGATTGGACTAGGAGAAGAAGCTGGAAAAACGGGTACTACGGATCGCAATGTTGACCTTTGGTTCATTGGTTTTGTACCATCACGCCAAATAGTAACTGGTATTTGGTTGGGAAATGACGATAACTCGCCAACTAGGGGAAGTAGTGGGCAAGCTGCTCAGTTGTGGAGTAATTACATGCGCCAAGTTATCCAATGAGTATTGGACTACCCTGGAAATAGTCGAACTAGATAAAGAAGGAGATAATCAGTGACGGCTAAGTTTAAGCATGTAATGCTGATGGTTAAAAATGTACCAGCAGCGGTAAAGTTCTATAGTGAAGGATTAGGTTTAACAGTTAAAACTTCTAGTCCTGGCTGGGGAGAGTTAGATGCAGATGGCACAACTATTGCCCTTCATGGAGCAGAAAACCCTCAAGGTGGAGATTCACCCATACTGAGTTTTCATGTTGATGATGTTTATGCAACCATTGCTAGTTTAGAAGAAATGGGTGCAAAACTAGAAGGAAGAGTGCGCGAACCCTCTTTTGGCAAAGTGGCAGCGATGCGTACCCCCGATGGGCATTTAGTTAGCTTGTTACAACCTGCTGTGGTTGGTGCCACTAATTCCTAGTTATTAATTGGGAGACTTCTAGATTTTCCTAGGAGTCTCCATAGCTTCTGATTTTTTAACTTTTGGTCGGAAAACTTGAATAACTTCGGAGTTGCTTTTTAGATAAGGTCCGCCAATTAGATCAATACAGTAGGGAATAGCAGGAAAGACAGCCTCTAAGCATTCTTTAATTGATTTGGGTTTTCCTGGTAAATTGACGATCAGACCCTTACCTCGAATACCTGCAGTTTGCCGGGAAAGGATGGCTGTAGGAACGTATTGCAAAGAAACCGAACGCATCAGTTCGCCGAATCCTGGCAGCATTTTTTGGCACACCGACTCTGTTGCTTCTGGTGTAACATCTCTCGGCGCAGGGCCCGTACCGCCAGTAGTTACGACCAAGCAACAACCTATCTGATCAATCATTTCTCGTAAGGCTGCTTCAATACTGTTTTGGTCGTCTCGAATCAGTTTGTAGACTGGCTCCCATTCACTAGTCAAGTATTCTCCTAGTAAGCCAATTATTGCCTTACCGGAAAGGTCTTCATAGATACCCGCGCTAGCACGGTCCGAGACAGTTAAGATGCCGATTTTAATGCTCATTATGCCCCTGTCGCTATTGGCAAATTCAGGAATCCTTCTGACTTGAGCCAAGAGAGAATTTCCAATTATCTTAATCCTCTATAGGGACTAACTTCCATCACACCATCGGGCTTAAACACCACCCGGAATTGAGCAAGAGGTTCCTGGGGCACTAATCCAGCACCATCTACACCAATACCTGCGGCATCTGGCTTCACCAATTTTTCTAGGGGTGTTTCCTCGATGTAATCCCAGGCAGGTGTATTAATTGGTTCGTAGTCAGCAATAACACCATCGTTAGTGATGCCAACTCGGTAAATTAATTCTACGGGGTAAGTTGGCGTTGGGGGCCGATCATCCTTCTGTAATTGTTCTCGCAACTGCTGGTTCAAATTGTTGAGTACGGCAGTTTCCTTGATTTCTGGGCCGAGGTTGGCTTGCCCTTTATAGCCATGCCAGGGACTAATTTGGAGAGCACCTGCTTTGCTAAATACTACTTGGAACTGGGCAATTGGTTCTTGACTGGCAACACCATCTGTAGGTTTGATGTAAAGCAAGTCAGGTAACGGAGTTTCTTGAGAGCGTTCCCTAGCAGAATCATTAACTGGTCTATAACCAATAATCTTCCCGTCTCTGCCCACACTAACCTGATATTCTAGGTTCTCGCCCAAGGGTTCCCGATTCTGCCAAGTTTGATAAATCTCTTTCTGTAAGTTTCTTTGCAAGTAGCGGACTTCAGTTGGGTCATTAATCTCTGGTGCTGAGGAGAGAAGTTTCTCTAGTTCCTCGGCAGAAAGTGGTTCCCTACTTTCCCCTATTTCCCCTGTTTCTCCTGTTTCAGATGAGGTTGAGGGAGTTGAAGTCGGTGTCTCAGTCGCAACTGTCTCACCAGCGGAGTTTTCTGAGTCTTGTGGGTTATCTAAAGTTTCTTCATTCGCTTTTGTACGTGGTTCTGGCAAGGGTTCGCGTACTTCAGGAATGGGTATGAAGAAAAAGGCGATCGCTGCTAAGGCTAAACTTGCTAGACCTGCGGCTGCCGGTACTGCCCTTTCTGCTACAGGTTGTTCAGCTTTGATATAGCGCTTGGAAATTGGTTTTAAAGACACCTTGATGTCGGGTAAGGTGCCGCTATCAGCCAGAAACTGATCCACCGCTTCCACTAGATCAAACAGTTGTACTGTTGTCAAGTCAATCTGCACAGTTTCACCTGATGTGTTGCCGGGTAAAGCGGCTTTGCCCCCATCTGTGCCATTGTTTGACTCATTACCTGCAAGCAGCGTTAAACGATGTAAGTTCTTGTCCTTGATGTGCTCTAACTGCACCATTGCTTCTTTGCCCTTGTCCAATTGGGGATGATATACCTTGGACAGGAATTGCTGAGCGTAGCTACTAACCGATTTGATTAAGCTTTCAAGAAATTCTCTTCCTCCACTTAGGGGTAGGGCACCACCGGCTAAGTGACACTCGGCATTAACGAGAATAGTCATCAGCGGACGGGACTCTAGCTGAAGACCAACCCCAGGGTTAGAGTCATTTAACCCCTCTAGAATGAGAGTGCAGTAGGGCAAACTGTACTGACGGCTAATTGTCATCTGATTTCGGCGTGGAGACCCTCGCTTTTAGCGACGGGAGGAAACGCCGCCTCCAATTAAGTTTTTTACAAGGAACTGTGTATAATGTGAGGCGTGACAGAACGCGCCTACCGATATCGTTTTTACCCGACCACCGAACAAGAGAATCTCTTGCGACGGACACTTGGTTGTGTGCGTTTGGTCTACAACAAAGCTCTTGGTATGAGAACCGAAGCTTGGTACGAACGACAGGAGCGAATTGATTACAGACAAAGTTCTAGTCTCCTAACTGGTTGGAAAAAACAGGAAGATTTGGACTTTCTCAATGAGGTTAGTTGTGTGCCATTGCAGCAATGCCTTAGACACTTGCAGAAAGCATTTACTAACTTCTGGGGGAAAAGAGCCAAGTATCCTCGCTTCAAGAAAAAGCGTAATGGTGGTTCGGCTGAATTTACCAAGTCCGCTTTTAAGTGGAAGGATGGGGAACTATACATAGCTAAATGCTCTGAACCTTTGCCAATTCGCTGGAGTAGAACTCTACCACTTGGAGCAACGCCTTCTAGTGTCACTGTTCGACTAGATGCATCAGGACGCTGGTTCGTTTCCTTGTTAGTAGACGACCAAACCATCAAGCCCCATCCACCAACTGATAAGCAGGTTGGTATTGATGTGGGTGTTTCTAGTTTAATCACCACCAGTGATGGAGAGAAGATAGCCAATCCCAAACATTTTAATCGACTGTACAAGAAGCTGCGTAGAGAGCAGAAGGCATTGAGTCGGAAAACCAAGGACTCAAATAACCGATACAAGGCATCTCTTAAAGTAGCCAGGGTACATGCTTCCATCAAAGATGCCCGTACCGACTTTTTACACAAGTTAACTACCCGACTAGTCCAAGAAAATAGCTTGATTGCTATTGAGGGACTAGGAGTTAGAAACATGGTGAAGAACCGCTTGCTAGCCAGGTCAATTTCAGACGCAGCTTGGGGAGAGTTCTTTAGACAGCTTGAGTACAAGTGCCAGTGGTACGGGCGTGAACTGGTCAAGATTGACCGATTTTTCCCTAGCAGTAAACGATGCAACCATTGTGGTTTTGTCGTCGAAAAACTACCCTTGAACATTCGCAGTTGGAATTGTCCTAGCTGTGGTACGACAGGGATTGATCGAGATGTCAATGCGGGGAAAAACATATTGGCCGCAGGGCAAGCGGTGTCAGTCTGTGGAGCGGACATAAGACCTGATAACAATTTGGTTAGAGGGCAGTTGCGTAAAACCCGAAAGGGAAAGAAGCAGAAACCCTAAGTCGTGAGTCTTAGGAATCCCGCGCTTTTAGGGCTGGGAGGATGTCAAGCTACTTCTCCATCAAACAAGCTAGTCCAAAATCGCTGCATTCCCGAAGTTCCCGTGCAAAAGAGTAGCTCAGACAATAGGGATAGTGCTAACTCGTTTAACTTCTCATCGGAGTTATAGGCAGCAACTTTTGAGCGTCGCGGATTCATCCTACTGCGAAAATGGGCGCGAAACCTTTCGAGATACTCGGATAGACGAAAATGCTGTTCTAGGGGCAGCTGTTTCTCTGTCAATTGTTGGTAAGCTAAGAGCAACTGTCTGATCAGAACAGTCATCCTACGAGCTAGATGGGAGGCAATCACCACTAAGGCTTTAGCTTCTTCAAAATCTAAAGGTCGTCGCGTGTGAGAACGTCGCCAGGGGTTGGTGCAACGCAGACGCCAGAGAACAACGCGATTTTTGATAATATCGTCTAGTTCTAACTCCTTTGCCGTGAACAGCATGGCTTCAGATCCTCCTAATTCTAGAGATTCAATGGCAAGTAGAATCAGGTCGATCTGCCGCCTTGTTCTTGCCGGACATAGCCGATCTGAAAGCTGGGGATCGGCTAAGCTATCTAAGATTAGGGGCTTTGACTGAGCAGAAGGGCTGTTGGTCGGCATTACGCTCACAGAAACATTCATTCCAACTAGTGATTGTAGGCGAATCGGTTTTTATAAAAGTAATTGATACAGTTCTCAAGCCTGTAAAATATCTAACATCTTAATCTTGGCATTTCTGAACAGCTTTTGACTTGGCTACAATCGCGTCTAGATTTTACTCTCTGAGGTTATCACCTCATGGGCTGTCTATGCTGCTATTAGAGTAGGGAGTGGGGAGTTAGGGGAGATGAGGGGGATCTAACTAATTACCTCACCACATTACATTGATCAAGTTATTCATAAGTGACTAATGGATTTAAAGTCTCTAGTACGCTCAATTCCCGACTTCCCTAAGCCAGGAATTTTATTTCAAGACATCACCACACTGTTACGCCATCCTGAGGGACTGCGCTATACAATTGATACTTTTGCCCAAAAATGCAAAGATGCCGGTCTAGAAGCTGATTACGTAGTGGGTATGGAGTCCCGTGGCTTTATTTTTGGTCCACCGTTAGCTTACCAATTGGGGGCTGGGTTTATCCCTGTCCGCAAACCGGGCAAATTACCAGCAGCGGTACATACCATAGAGTACGAACTGGAGTACGGTACTGACAAGCTAGAAGTTCATCAGGATGCCTTTGATCGTGAAGGTCGCGTTTTGATTGTTGATGATTTGATTGCTACAGGTGGAACTGCTGTTGCTACAGCCAAGTTAGTAGAACAGGCTGGCTGCTCAGTAATAGGCTTTGGCTTTATTATCGAATTAACAGATTTAGGGGGTCGTCAGAAACTGCCTGAGTTACCAATTGTGACGCTGATCGAGTATTAGTTTTCAAACTGTCGGAGGGCGTTAGCCTAGCGGTAGCGACTTAAGGAGCATCAGCATTTGGATTGCATATCTGGGATTTCACCGATAAATTATCCCACAAATGCTGCTCTGCTCTTCGAGAAGGGCTACGCCCAACGAGAACGCTCCGCGAACGCCCCTAGATCAGATTTCTGACTTTGAAAACACGCCCTAACGGTTAATTACTAATAAATTAATTTTTATGAAAACTTCAAGCAGAAGTTCTTCAACTTATAATCAGTTAGATACCACTCTTAATCGCCTGAAAAGTTTGGTCACAAGCGAAACATTTTTTTATGTGATTAAACGCCTGTTACAGGCACTTTTAACTTTGTTGCTAGCATCTGCTCTGAGTTTCTTTATCATTCAGTTAGCACCAGGAGATTATCTGACTGAACTCAGACAGAATCCCCAAATTTCACCAGAAACTATTGAGGAACTCCGGCAACAATTTGGTCTGGACAAGCCAGGATATGTGCAATATTGGCGTTGGCTAAAGCAAGTAGTTACCGAACTAGATTTTGGAAACAGTTTTGTTTATTCGCGCTCCGTTTCCTCTTTGCTGCTAGAACGTATCCCAGCAACATTGCTTCTGGCGATCGCTTCCATTATTCTTACCTGGGCAATTGCTATTCCTCTAGGAATTGTTGCAGCTATTAATCAAAATCGTAACATTGACAAATTTCTACGAGTCATTAGCTACACTGGTCAAGGTTTTCCTAGCTTTATTACTGCCCTATTACTTCTTTTCTTTGCCCAGTACACTACTCCCTTGTTTCCTGTGGGTGGTATGACCAGTATTAATCATAGTGATTTATCAGCTATAGGCAAGGTATTAGATATTGGTTGGCATATGATTTTACCTACCCTTGCTCTTTCCATCACTAGTTTTGCTGGTTTGCAAAGGATTACCAGAGGAGAACTGCTAGACGTACTGCGTCAAGACTACATCCAGACTGCTCGTGCTAAAGGATTACCAGAAAATAAGGTAATTTACGTTCACGCTTTACGCAATGCTATTAACCCTTTAGTAACACTCCTTGGCTTTGAATTTGCCAGCTTGCTAGGTGGTGCATTTATTGCCGAATATTTCTTCAATTGGCCTGGTCTAGGATTGTTAACTTTACAAGCAGTTAGAGCCTTAGATATCTACCTAGTCATGGCTAGTTTAGTAATGAGCGCCCTCATGCTAATTGTGGGTAATTTGTTGGCGGACTTGCTGTTAAGAGCAGTTGACCCCAGAATTAGTTTAAAAAGTCTCAAGTAGTTACGAGCAAAGGACGGGAGACGGGGAGACGGGGAGACAGGGAAGTGGGGAGGAGAAAGATAAATAATTTATTTCCCTGTTGCCTATTGCCTGTTCCCTATTCCCTCCTATTAACAATTTTCCATTTTCCATTCACGATATGATATCTCAAATTTATTACCTGATTCGTTCTAAAACTGATGGTAGCTATCTTGTTGCTAAGCCTAATCGTAGTGCTGACTCAGAAGGGCCAAGTTACCTGTTAATATTTCGTGAACATTTTGAGGCTTTGAGCTACCTAAATACTCATGGGGGTGGTACGAGCAATCGTTTTGCTGTTGAGTCAGTTTCTGGAACTCAGCTTAAAGGTTTACTGAAACGTTGGGGTTTTACAGGTATTGGGATTGTGCAAGACCCATTAGTACCTCAAATTGAGTTTCTTGTCCAGGAAAGTTAGTCAACTCGATTTTAGATTTTGGATTTTAGATTTTCCCCTCCTACCATCTCCCCATCATTTTAGAAGATAAACAACCCATGTACGCTGTAATTTCCCCTGAAAAAATTCAACTTCCCGCAGGAACAGTAGTGCGAATGCCTGGAACTTGGCAAGACTATTGTGTCTTACGGGATAGTCGGGGTGATGGTTCTATTCCTCGTATTAAATATTGCAACGGTGAAATTCTCCTAATGAGTCCCTTACCTCGACATGGACGAGAAGCTAATATTCTGGCAGATGTTGTTAAAGCGCTACAGCTAAAAGCCTAAAATAACCTAAATAAATATATCAAATAGTAAATTAAGCCCTGGCTAGAGTTGACAAATAATGGTGATTTATTCTGGACTATAAACAGAACAAATAGCTGGATGAGTGCGAGAAAAGTTATGAAGCCGAAAAAGGGAATGAAAGTTCTGACAGAGCTTCTGAATATAGAGGGAATAAAAGTAATTTCACATCGTCAGCATGAAGGGATTGAAATAATTTTATCAAAAGAGTTTTTAAAAGTCGGACTAACCAAGTTAAAAAGATTGGGAATTGATGAGATAGCCCTAATTAAACAGGAGCAAATTGTCAGGGAGAATATTCGATGTAAAATCTGCTCCTGTAGCCCATGTTCATTTCTCCAGTTTCCTTTGTTGGTCAAGTAATTGCTTTAACTAGAGGCCGAGTTTAGCCCTGGTTACAGCCCCAACAATCCCGTCAGCAAGTAAGCTACTCTGTCTTTGAAACTGCTTAACTACCCCTTCTGTCCCTGGACCATAAATACCATCACCTTCAAGTCCTAGACCCTTGTTAAACAGGGCGTTCTGAACTTGACGTACATCTTCGCCCTGCATGTAGATAGGGAGCAATTTTAAAGTTCTGTACTCACCATAAGGAATTTGAAAACCACTTACTAGAGAATTATTCAGTCGTGTTTGGGTTTGACCACCCCAAGCCCCATCTTCTGAAATTCTGTCATTAGGATTATATCTATTCCAAAGACGTTGAAAAGCCAATACACCCAAAGAACTTAGATTAGTTCTAAAGAACCCTTTATAGTCGAAATGTACCCTATCTGCTCTCCCTAACCATCTCCAGTCATTTCTTTGTAGATACGTCATCCAAAATCCGGGGTAGGGAGTATCAATTGCTAGGCCACTTTGATGATTGCTTCTAGGTGGTTGAGCCGCTAGTTGTATCCCGCATCTTCTACCGTTAAGATAATGATTGTAGAGAATTTGCTGCTGGGCAATTGTGCGATAGGCAGAATTAATGGTCATTCTCTGACCAGCCATTTTAATTGCTCGTTCGAGCATTCTTTTAGCTGCTGGTTGTAAGTAAGGCCAAACAGACTCATCTAAATTAACGTTCAAATCTGCAAAAGAGACGAGTATACCTGGACGGATAGAGTTCATCTCTTGAATAATCTGCCGATCTAGTGCCCGGACTACCACCGTAGAGCAAGATGTAACGTCCTTCAACAACAATGGATCTAGTTTTAAACTTTCATTGTTTTGCCAAACCTGAACATGGGGAGTGAAAGCATACCAGGTTCTCTTATCCTGAAAGCTATCTTTAGCCAAAATAACCTGGATATGAAATTTGGCATTGGGAATAATTTTCCAGTTCTCAAGTTCCAATTCTGTTCCCGGTGGAACACTATGCTTGTCTTTGTCTGATAATTCAGTACTCTCTATGGGCTTTTGTTTAAAAACGGTATCCTCTGTAACTTTCAGTGTGAGAGTCATCAAAAACCTCTAGGATATTGTGCTAATTAAACTTCACCACAACTTTTAGGAGCCTAACTTATTTGGAATCCAAGTGCGGTAGTGCTTAGTTCTACAGGAAATGAAAAGCTAGTTCTAGGATTCGCTCTCTGTTTATAGATAATCCCGACTTCTAGAACTGGCAATTCTCCTCTTCCAAGCTATAGAATTGAGTTTACAGCTAATGGGGTCTGGTTTTTTGAAGCTGGCGCTTGAGAAGCAAACTTGTGCCTAAGGCCCCAAAAGCAAATAAACCTATGACATTAGTAGGTTCAGGAACACTAGGAGAGTCCTCTGTTTGGAGTGCTGTTAAAGCAGTATTGGCAATTAGCCGATGGGCCACAGTTGTTGGATGTTGCGCATCCCAAAACAAATATTCATCTGGGCTATCACAAACAACCCCTGTACTGGAATTGAAACAAGAATCAGTGACATTGCTAAAACCCAATTCTCCGGAGGTAGCCTGATTAAATAGGGAATTCACATCAAGAGAAATGAGGTTAAGATCTGAATTGGGGCTATTGCTAAGTTGATTAAGAAGTTGGGACAACCCAGCATTATGAGCCTCGCTCAAAGTGTTAAGAGCATTAATACTACCAGGAACTTGCTGTTCTTCATTTACCGCGACAGGTATACTCCCTAACTGCGGTAGATTAACTACCATGATATTCCTAGCACCAACTCCAGTAAGTGTCGTCAAAGCTGTTGACAAATTGCCCAGGGTTATTTCCGGGTTTTCAAAAGGCTCAAAAGTTCCTTCTGTGGGTAAATAGTCATTAGCCCCAGCCCAGAGAATATAGAGGGCATCTGGATCAGCTGTTTGATTGGGGGGTATCAAGCTGGTAAAAGTACCAATCTGCTGCTGTAATCCTGGTAGGTTTGGCAATTGGGAAAATGTCGAAGAAATGGTGTTTTCCTCCCCCGTAGTCGCCCCTCCGAAGGCAAAGTTGATACCTTCACTGAGATCACCCCATGCCTAGAAGGGCAGGGGGTTCCATAAGTTACTCCAACTCTCCCCATCTCTCGGATAAGTAGATCCAATTAAAGGATTAATACTTAGTCCTAAATCCTGGGCTAAATAATCTATCCAGTTGAAACCATTGGAAAAACGCCCTTCAAAGTAAGGACTTGGAGGGATATTTCCTTGAGTAGCGTTGAAGACATTACCTTGATCAGAGAGGCTATCACCAAAAACATACATCTGACTGAAGTCTAAGTTGATAGCTTTAGCCTTAAGAGGAAATAGAAATGATAAAAGTACGATTCCTGTTGCAACAACTTGCCTGTTCATAGTGGTTTAACCCTGGGTTTCATTGGTTGATTGTTTACTAAAAGGAGAAAAGTTGAGAGGATTGGTTCTATTAAGAAAACGACAACGTAGGTAGTGTCAATTGTGGATGCCTCATCTTAGCGGTGGGAAGTTTGTTATTAACTTACGTTTAAATAAATTTAATCAAACCTAGAGAGTGTGGGTATTTATCTAGATTGGTCTAAGTTTCTTCAGCCAGCTAAAATAGCTTTCTGCTTGAGGTTAACTATCTAAAAGCAACCCCCTTCCCTAGCTAGGAAAGAGGGCATTAGATTAGTCGCGATTAAGTCTGAGTAATGACTTTAAGACAACACTGCAATACATTCAATTTCGACTAAAACATCTTTGGGCAAACGGGAAACCTGGACACAAGCACGAGCTGGAGCAGTGGTTTCATCAAAATACCGGGCGTATACCTGGTTCATAACAGCAAAGTCATCCATATCTGCCAAAAAGACAGTTGTTTTGACAACATCCTGCATCTTAGCGCCAGCTTCTGTAAGGATGGCTTCTATATTTGCCATAACCTGTTCTGTTTGCTTCGCCACATCATCAGCACCGACAATTTCACTGCTACTCGGATTGAGAGGAATTTGACCAGCAACAAAAATCATTTGACCACTAGCAGCAATTGCTTGACTATATGGACCGACTGGTGATGGTGCCTGATCTGTATTAATAACTATTCTTACCATAAGTTTCCTAGATGGAGGCTGTGACTCACTCTTTACCTGTTGCTACCATAGCAGTTGACAGACCTTCTGGGAGTGTGATAAAAGACTTCTTTCCCTTGGTAATTCTTTAGCAGTAGTCAAAGAACAAGTTAGGAATTCTTCTCAAGAGTTGACTTTTCTATTTCGTGTAGGCTATGTTGTAAAAGTTAAGGGTAAGCCTCAATTCCCTGCTGCCAAACTATTTACAAGAGCAGCAAAAGAGGCTAAAGGGTCAACTTCTACATTAGGAGAGAAAACTATGTCTAATATCCAACAATCTCGTGCTAGCAAAATTCAAATCGAGGTCAAAGAACTAGAGCAACCAACAGTCAAGGGTAAAGCTTTACACCTACAGACAGATGCGGATGGCAGCGATTTAAGCACTGATGCTGATGGTAGTGACCTTAGCAAGTAGTAATTGCTAACGTAGGCAAATTTAAATTCCCAAGCTGAAGAAGGAATTAAGGTAAAATAAAGACTGCTAATTTTTTTAGAGCCGCCCGAAAACTCCATTCCTTTTCAGGATGAGGGTTTAAGGCGGCATCATTCCTGCTAAAGCAACTGCTATACAATAATTTTTTCTGTTTTATTGATAAATATTTTTAATAATGAGTTCGCTGGCAAATCTATTAAAACCCTATAATTCAGAGCAATTTTTAGAAAAGAATTGGACAAGCAAAGCAATCGAGATCAAAAATCCAGGGAAGAAACAATTTACTGACTTATTTTCTTGGCAAAAACTCAACTACCTTCTCAACTTCCATGAGTTTAAATACCCAGAGCTTCGCTTAGCTTTAGATGGCAAGGTTCAAGAGGCAAGTGCCAACGAAAACATCATCAAATTGTGCAAGGAAGGTGCGACTCTTATTATCAACAAAGTTAATAAGCTCATACCAGAAGTTGCCACTCTAGCAGCAGAAATTCAATATGAAATAGGTTATGGAACCCAAGTAAATGCTTACTGTTCCTGGCCAGGAAAACAGGGATTTTCCTCCCACTATGACACTCATGAAGTCTTTATTTTACAAGTAGAGGGCAAAAAAGAATGGAAGGTATTTCCAGAAACCCTAAAACACCCTCTAGTTGAGCAAAAGTCAGCCTCTCTAACACCACCAGATACAGAACCATATTTAAGCTGCATTTTAGAGGCAGGTGATGTTCTCTATATTCCGCGAGGACACTGGCATTACGCTCTTGCCCTCAATGTGCCATCTCTACATCTAACATTGGGAGTACACAGCAAAACAGGTATTGACTTTCTAGAGTGGATGGTTAGTCAATTGCGAGAACAGGAAGAGTGGCGAGAAAGCCTACCCTTACGTTTTGAAAAAGAACCTGTAGAGAAACATATAGAAAGCTTAATCGAAAATTTAGATAAGTATTTGTGTCATCACAATATTGCTGAAAACTACATAAATCATCTCGATAGTTTAGGCAAGCCAGTTGCTAACTACTCTTTGCCTCAGCAAGCAGGTTTTAATATCTTTTTTCTGGGAAAAGAGACAAGCTTCAAAATTCCTCAATTACAGAGGGTAAAGATTTATCCCCTAGTAGATGGTAGTGAGGGATGCAGAATTATCTTTGCTGGTAAGGAAGTATCAATGAAGGGCTTAGATTGCTCTTTTGTTGAGAAATTATTTGCAGCAGAGTTTTTTACTGGTAGCGACGTAATCCGTTGGTTACCTGATTTTGATTGGGAACTAGATATAGTTCCCTTTCTTAATTGTTTGGTCATGGAAGGAATTATTTTCGTTGAAACTAGTAGCATCTATAACCCGGAAAATTTGTAGTCAAGGAGAACCAAAATGGAAAGATACGCCTGTGCTGAAGCCTCTAGAAAATTAGGAGAAGATATCGTAGGTAGTGGTACTAACCACCAAACTTATGTTTTAGTTGAGTACCCAACTCCCTGGGCTGCAAATGCCTTAGAATCAGAAGGATTACCAGACAATCTAAAAAGCTTAATTGCCCAGGTTGAACAGAGTAAGCGCTCTGTAAGATTTCTGCTAATTAACGATAACCAAACTCGTAAAAAGAAGAGTAGAAAAGTTCTTATTTACGAGAAAAAAGAAAAAGGCTTAATCAAAGGTTACGGAAAACAAGAGTTTGAAGTGGAAAATATCGACCAGGTAGCTGAAGTTGTTAGCAAGGGCTTGAGTAAAGGTACTAAGCATTTTGAAACTGACAGTAATAAAACTAGAGATATTCTTGTTTGTACCCACGGCAATCACGATTTGTGTTGCGGCAAATACGGAGCCCCCTTCTATAACCAAGCTTTAATTACTCTCTCAGAGCTATCTCTAGGTAATAATGTTCGTATGTGGAGAGCAAGTCACTTTGGTGGTCATCGCTTTGCCCCAACCATGATAGACCTCCCTGAGGGACGATACTATGGTGTTCTTGACCAAGAATCATTTAAGTCCATTATCACGCGAAGTGGTGACGTTTCTTGCTTAAAGAAGGTGTACCGAGGTTGGGGAATCCTACCAACACAAATCCAGGCCCTAGAAAGAGAAATGATTTTAGTTCACGGTTGGGACTGGTTTGACTACAAAGTTAGAGGCACAATTGTTGGCAAGTATTTAGATGATATTGTTATCCAAGCTGACATAACTTTTCAAAAGCCTAACGGTTCAAAATGTACCTATCGGGCAGAACTAGTCAAAGATGAAAGTAAGACTACTCAACTAAAAGGTTCCTGTGGCGCAAGAATGGAGTCAGTCTTTATCAAGTATTCTGTAGAAAATCTGCGTCTGCACTCAGTTCCTGTTACTCAGATACGTCGTTATCGGGACAAGGTGGCAAGTTAAGGTACAAGAAAATGTGTTCAATACCTAGATAATTGAAAGGTTGACCTTTTGCGAAAAAGCCAAGACGTTGATAAAAGCCCAGAGCATTAAGCCTACTCATCAATCTGAGAGTCTTAAAATTGTTTATCTGGGCTTTTGCTATCAGATTTTTCACTAGTTTTGTCCCGATCCCCTGGTTACGAAAATCTTTTAATACTGCTAGATAAGCAAGACTTGCCAATTCAGAAGATAAATCCCTTAATCTAGCCGAACCAATGATTCGGTTATTGCAAAGAGCAATTAGATGGAAAGAACTATCATCATACTTGTCTCTTTCACTCCCCCTTGGTAAGGAAAGAGGAGATCTCAAGACAAGCCATCGTTGATAGTACATACCCTCTAATTCTTCTTGATTTTTAGTTGGTCGCACCTCTAGATTGGACATAGTGTTAGTCTATATTTAACCCTTCAACTATCGACTCTTGAGACTTTATCCTTAACAACTTAACTAAATAAATAAAAGCAGACACGTTGAAAATATTTGATAATTGTACTTTGCTAATGGACAAAAGTCCTTGAACTCACATTAACAAAACTGAGAATTGATGGAAAAATCAACTGGGAATCTTTCTACCACTGCAGCAAGGTTTCTGCCTAAGTCAGGTTTTAGTCTGTTAGCTTCCAAAGTCTGGACAATTGTGGTGGTGATAATTTCCCTACTGCTATCTATGCCAGTACTATTTGTTCTGAGCAACATCTTCGTTGACTCAAGTGATATTTGGCAACATTTGGTAGAAACAGTTCTCTGGCTTTACATCACCAACTCTTTGTGGCTAATGATTGGAGTGGGAATTAGTGTTTTGCTAATTGGTGTGAGTACGGCTTGGCTAGTCACCTCCTGCCGCTTTCTTGGTTCTAGTGTATTAGAATGGGCGCTTCTTTTGCCCCTAGCCGCCCCTGCCTATGTACTGGCATATGTATATACAGACTTTTTAGAATTTTCTGGGCCTGTGCAAACTGGACTAAGAAATTTAACCGGTTGGGGTTACGGAGACTACTGGTTTCCTGATATTCGCTCCTTAGGTGGTGCGATCGCGATGCTAGCCTTGGTACTCTATCCTTACGTCTATCTCCTGGCAAGGATAGCATTTTTAGAGCAATCTGTTTGTGTTCTAGAAGCCAGTCGTAGTCTAGGTTGCGGTCCATGGCGTAGCTTTTTTACTATCGCCCTACCTATGGCACGTCCAGCCATCTCAGCTGGTCTAGCACTAGCTCTGATGGAAACACTCAATGACTTTGGGACAGTACAGTATTTTGGAGTTGATACCTTCACTACTGGCATCTACCGCACTTGGTTTGGTTTTGGTGATAGAGTCGCTGCTTCCCAACTGGCAGCTTTTCTGCTTCTCTTCATTCTCTGGTTAGTACTACTGGAACGTTGGTCACGTCGGCGGGCCAAGTATTACCAAGTTTCGGGGCTTAACCGCCCTTTGCAAAAATATCAACTGATGGGAATACGGTCTTTAGGCGCGAGCTTAGCTTGTTTCTTACCCATCTGCCTTGGTTTTCTGCTGCCAGCAGTTATCTTGTCAGAAATGATGATTAGAAATATCAATGCAACCTTCAATCAAAAATTTTGGGAGTTTGCCAGCCATAGTTTTATCCTGTCAATAGTTACCGCTGTCTTAGCAGTGGTAATTGCTTTAATCATGGCCTATGGTTTACGACTGCGTTCTAACTTTGTCATGCGCCTTGCTGCCCGTATTGCAGCGATGGGTTATGCTGTTCCCGGTTCTGTGATTGCTGTTGGTATTCTCGTACCTTTAGGTAAACTTGATAACCTAATTGACACTTGGATGCGTGTCGCCTTTGGCATATCGACAGGGCTTCTTCTCAGTGGCACAATTACGGCATTAGTTTTTGCTTACTTAGTTCGTTTTCTCACTGTTTCTTTTGGCACAGTTGAGTCGAGTCTAGGCAAAATTAAGCCAAGTTTAGATGAGGCAGCCCGTTCCTTGGGCTACAATCCAACGAAGACGCTACTTAAAGTTCACACACCATTGATGCGAGGTAGTCTACTAACGGCGGCAATGCTAGTTTTCGTTGATGTCATGAAAGAACTGCCAGCTACTATGATCATTCGTCCCTTCAATTTTGATACTTTGGCTATTAGAGTCTACAACCTTGCTTCCGATGAGCGTTTAGTCGAGGCCGCAGGTCCTGCACTGGCAATTGTTTTAGTAGGGATAATTCCAGTAATTTTTCTCAGTTTGAGGATTACCAAATCTCGAATTGCTTAGAACCAGTCCATTTGAATACTATAAGCTGGGGCGTAGTCGATAGTGACGATAATGCCAGTAATCCTGCATTATTTTGTCATGATCAAAGCACAGGTTTAGGGGTGTGTCCCAACCATGAAAAATTCCTAGATTTTTAGCATCATCCGCTGCTTGGGGTGTTCCTGTTGCTGTAGCTATAAAGACGATACTAATAGTGTGCTGGCGTGGATCACGATTGGGTTTTGAGTAGACATGGAATTGCTCAATTAACTCAACGGACAAACTTACCTCTTCTTGGGCCTCCCGTACAGCTGCTGTTTCTAATGACTCCCCATAATCAACAAAGCCACCGGGAATTGCCCAGCCGAGTGGCTCATTATGGCGTTCAATTAAAATAATTGGTCTGTCGGGTCTATCTATTAATTCGATAATGATATCGACTGTGGGAGTTGGATTTCTGTAGGTCACGAGTATAAAATGGGCTTTGCGTCTAGAATATTGGCGTTGATGCCGTGATTTATTCTACATCTGTCTAGAGGCTAAATATTAAACGTCTCCGAAAAGGAACCTGGAACCATTGTTATGTTTTAGCTAAAAGTTAATTTCTAGATAGGTCTATTGATTCAGAGAAAATTAGTTACCATAACCAAACTAGCCCCGCAGTTCTCCCCTCAAGGCATTTAGTTAAATGCTTTTTGGTTTGGAGTTCCCTGAGGTTAACTTTAAACATAGCAAATTTTAAGAACCTTCAACCTTCAAAACATTAGTCTTTAAACCTATCTCAAGCTCTCCGGAGCATGCTAAGGTCGATAGGTCTTACTTTGTCATACTAGATATTATCCTGATGCTTTTTCCCAGATCTAGTGGTATTCTAATTCACCCAACCTGCTTCCCTGGTCGTTTTGGTATTGGCGATTTGGGGTCAACAGCTTTTCAATTTATTGATTTTTTAGTAGATAGCGGTCAGCAATTCTGGCAAATCTTGCCCCTTGGTCCGACTGGTTATGGCAACTCTCCCTACATGTGTTACTCAGCTATGGCGGGTAATCCCCTGCTCATTAGCCCAGACCAACTAAAAAATGTTGGTTTACTTACTGAAGAAGACTTTGCTGACCTGCCAGATTTTTCTCCTGATTTCGTAGACTATGACTCAGTTATTAGAATTAAAAATCAACTCTTCTATAAAGCTTTCAATAACTTTAAGGCTCAGGCTTCTCAAGAAGACATTGAAGGGTTTAACAAATTTTGTGAAGCTGAAGCCAACTGGCTAGAAGACTATGCTTTGTTTATGGCACTACATAAGCAATTTGAAGAAATAAGCTGGCATGAATGGGAGCCAGATATTGCCAAAGCAGAACCGCAAGCTGTAGCCAAATGGCGAGATAAACTGAGCGAGGAGATTTATTTTCGCAAGTATTTGCAGTTTGAGTTCTTTCGCCAGTGGTCTTGGTTAAAAGAATATGCTAATGAGCGTCGTATCAAAATTATTGGCGATATCCCCATTTATGTAGCTCATAATAGTGCTGATGTCTGGGCGCAACGGGAATTCTTTGCCATTGACAAAGAAACAGGAGAAGCGTCACTGATGGCAGGTGTTCCCCCCGACTACTTCAGCGAAACTGGTCAATTGTGGGGTAATCCTGTTTATGATTGGGAACGCTTAAAAGCTGATGACTACCATTGGTGGGTGCAGCGTATTCAAAGGATGTTTGAGTACGTAGATGTTCTAAGAATCGACCATTTTCGAGGATTTGAGGCCTATTGGGAAGTTGATCAAGGTGAAACCACAGCGATGAATGGGCGTTGGGTTGAAGGGCCTGGTGCTGACTTTTTTGAAGTGCTGAAAGCCAAATTGGGCAAACTACCAATTATTGCTGAAGATTTAGGTCTAATTACGCCACCGGTTGAAGAACTACGCGATCGCTTTGAGTTCCCTGGAATGAAAATTCTGCACTTTGCCTTTGGTGGAGGACCAGATAATCCTTACTTGCCCTTTAACATAGATCGCAATTGCGTTATCTATGCTGGTACTCATGACAATAATACAACGGTGGGTTGGTTCAAGCATATCCCCGAATACGAACAAGAAAACGTTATACGCTACCTGGGGGGACTGAGTGAGGAAGGTATCAACTGGCAATTGATTAGACTAGCGCTTAGTAGCGTAGCAGACTTAGCCATGCTAACTGTCCAAGATCTTCTAGGTCTGGGTGCTGAGGCTCAAATGAATCAACCAAGTACTTCCAAAGATAACTGGCAGTGGCGCTACCAATCAGAGGTTTTAAGCGGGGAGTTACGAGAAAAGGTCAGAAATTTAACCTACATGTACGGTAGAGGACCGCTTAATTAATTCGTTTAAAACCGATCAGGTGTTACAGGTTAACTTTTTGACCTGTAACTTGTTTGCTAGCAACTTTCAAGATTTAGGATTGGCAGCAAAAGTTACTTCTTCAACCTCACCGGGAGCACCCATTCGCTTGGCAATCTCGTTGTTAAACTCCACCAAAACCCCTCCTGCGTTACCCGCCCTAATCGTTAATTGCTGATTAGCCACCCAAGTACGCTGAGTACCCTCTTCCAAGACGTCTTCAAATTGAGTCTTGCCATCTGCTACCACCCTAATCCAAGATCTTGATTCGAGGGTTATGTCTACCTGAACTGGTTTATTCGGATCACGGGGCTTAACTGGGGTAGACACAGAGGCTAATTTCTTTAGTGAACTGGGTTGTTGTGGCAAATTCGCTGCTGGCTGCGGATAATCTTCTAGTTGGATAACTTGAACAGCCGAGCGTCGAACTAGCAAAGACAACCCGCTGACAGCACAGACTACCAGTAAGACATAGAGTAAGTAAAGATGAAATGGTCGCAGTTGAGCTGCAGGCAAGTTTCGCCATGAAGGTTTCATAAACTGTAGAGCAGTTCCAGTGGGAAAAGTATTAGCAAACTCTGCCCCATTTAGACCAAGCGCATCAGCAAAGCGTTTAATAAAACCTTTAATATAGACAGGTTCTGGCAATTCTTCTAGCTTGCCTTCCTCAATGGCATTCAACAGCCTTGCTTGAATTCGGGTTATGGCTGCAACCTCATCTAAAGACATTGACTGCTCCCTACGGCACTGGCGGAGATAACAGCCCAGTTCTTTCAGCTTTTCTAGTTGTTCCTGTCGCAAATGGGGTTTATTCTCCTTCATACACGCTACTCCTTGACTTCTTCTGGCACTGTTACTGATCTGAGCTGGACTCTGTTTTGAGGGAATGAATTTCAAAATCTTTCAAGTAACGATAACACCCAGTTTGTAGTATCGGTTCACCAGGAAGCTGTAGTTTAATTGAACCAATTGCCATGCGGTGTAAATGAATCACTCGATAACTTAACAGTTCTGCTACACGGCGAATCTGTCTGTTTCTCCCTTCTCTTAAGATAATTTCCAAAAGCGTTTTGTTTTGTCTACGCTGAAGTACCCGAACAACAGCTGGTAAAGTTTTTTTTCCTGAGAGATCAACACCCTGACGCCAAGCTTTTAGCACTGATTCGGGAGGATTTCCCTGAACCCAGACATGATAGGTTTTGCTAACGTGATAACAGGGATGAGTCAGACGAAAAGTTAAGGCACCATCATTAGTCAACAGTAACGCCCCTGTTGATTCTGCATCAAGACGTCCTACAGGGTGTATGCCTTGACCTTCTCGCATTTTAGGAGGTAGTAGATCAAGTATGGTAGTACGCCCCCAGCTATCATGACAACTAGATACGACTTCAGCAGGTTTGTTAAGTAAAAGATAAAGCAATTGCGGACGGTTGCCTGGTTTTATAGACAAGCCATCAACTTCAATTGAGTCAGTTGTGGGGTCAGCCTTTTGTCCGAGATGTACCACAGCGCCGTTTAGCTGCACTCGTCCAGCGTCAATCATTTTTTCAGCTTGACGCCGTGAGGCGATGCCCCACTGTGAAAGAATTTTTTGTACTCTTTCCTCCATGACACGACTATAGTGTGAGTTTGTTCATTAGCTAAAAGGGCAAAGTTGGCTTCAGCTTATTTTTTCCAGGGTAGATTGCCTTTAGAGCAATGTTTTTCCCAGATTAAGCCTGTACCTGATACCAATCTACACAGACTATGTACAAATATTACAAGAAGGTGGATAAATGCAAGTGGTAAGCAATCAAATCTCACAATAACTTAGATTACCCAACCTATGTTCTGCCTACTCGCCTTTATTTACTGATGATTTATCTATACTTATTTGTTTAAGTTATGGTTGTGCCTGACAAGACAAAAGTAGCCCAGTCCCCCAAAAGTCAAATTATAAGCAAGGTTTTGTCCCCAGCACTACAGCTATGGCTGAAAGCGCAGGTTGAGGAAGTTGACGCTTTACATTTGCAGATCCTGTGCAGCGATCGCCAAATCTTAAACGGCAATATACCCCATGTCTCTATTGCAGCCAGTCGAGCCATTTATCAAGGACTGCATTTGAGCCAAATTCAGATTGAAGGTCGCAACATACGTTTTAATCTGGGTCAAGTACTCAAAGGTCAACCCTTGCGTCTACTAGAATCTGTGGCTGTCACAGGTCAGCTAGTAATGGCAGAATGTGACCTGCAGGCCTCCCTTGCCTCATCCCTGTTTTCCAATGCTTTGACTGAGTTTCTGAACCAATTACTCCACTCAGAGCAAATAACCCACCAGACTTTAACACTAACAAAAATCATCTGGCGAAAGATAGAAATTAATACGGGAAAGATCAAATTGATAGGTACTTTTACCGACACTTCTCTCACTCCAGAAGCGATTATGATTGAAGCTGGCATCCAATTGGTGGCAGGTAACCTACTACGACTACACCCCTTAGAAATAAAAACTGACAGCAGCGAAGCTCCAATCCTTAAATTAAATGAATTCTGGCTAGATTTAGGTTCAGAAGTTAATATCTTTGAACTAACCCTGGCTCAGGGACAACTGATGTGTAATGCACAGCTTAATGTCCTTCCATAGAAATGAGTAGAGGGAGTAGGGAAAGAATTTTCATTAAAATCATGTCCTCCTTGTCCCTCTTCCTGACTCCTGACTCCCGATGAGCTGCTTGCTAAACTTGACTGGATCATTAGGTAAGAGGGGTCTATTGGGGCGAATAATTATGGCAATCTTACAAATGGTTAAAGTTTGATACCGGTTCCTAGACAACTTGGGCATTTATTGCGAGATAAGTCACTGTGATTCTAGATACAAAAAGTTCTCTCCTGCTAGTTGAAGACGCAACTCAAGAATTGCTCGATTGGGCAGAAGCCATTGAGCATTCAGACGCTACCTATTTTGAAAAGGCTCAAACCCTAGTCAGGCGGCTAGGTGCCCATTACCGTCCTGATGGATTAACGGAAATCTGTTTCTGGGTGCCGGAACTTACGGGTGAAGTCATGCGCCAAATGGATGTCTACCTGGAAGTTCTTACCCCCCTAGAAAAAATCGATTTTCGCGCTCCAGAACAGATTGTGACATTTTACCGCCAACGTTTGCGCTTGAAGCAGCAGCGCGAATACTTTTGGGGTGTAGTAGGGGGTATGTGTCCGGGTAACCGCAACCAAGTAGGCTCATTTTACTGGCTGCGCTATCTAGATCTACAAGGTCAACTGCAAGCAATCCGGGACGTTGTTCCTTATTCTTTGCCTTATGGAGTTTTTGGCCCAGCTGAACTCTATGACATAGATAGCTTAGAGCAGTCACGCTCTGACTTAAACTATTTTCAACGCACCGCTGTCTCTGAAACAGAGGAGATTGCCCGTGTCCCAGCTCCTCGTAACATTCTGCAACTCCATGTTGGTACTGCTTCTAAAGAAGGTACTTTCGAGGGGCTAACACGAGTTTATAGCCAAATTTCTAACAAGCTAGCGAAAAATATCCCTTTAACGCCAGCCGAAGAAAACTATATCGGTTATGACGCTGTGCAATTGTTACCTGTTGAGCCAACTATTGAATATCGTGACGAGTACTCGCCAGAAAGCGAGTTTTTTGCCTTTATCTCAGCCCAGGAGAACTATATACAAATTAAGCTGAAAAGATCCACTACCCAAGATTGGGGCTATGACGTTCCTATCCTGGGTTCAAGCACCACTAATCCGGCAACTTTAGGTAGTCTGCGACCCGATGAAGTAGTAGATTTTATTTCCACCCTACACAACTTCTCAACTGGTCCGATTCAAATAATTTATGACTTAGTTTATGGTCATGCTGATAATCAATCAGAACTACTCCTCAATCGCCAGTTCCTCAAGGGACCAAATATGTATGGTCAAGATCTTAACCATCAGTTGCCAACAGTACGGGCGATTTTCTTAGAAATGCAGCGACGTAAGAGCAACACAGGAGTTGATGGTATTCGTGTAGATGGAGGTCAGGATTTCCGCTTCTTCAACCCCCTTTCTGGCAAAGTAGAACAAGACGATTCCTACCTACTTGCCATGAGTGATGTTGTTCAAGAAATTGGTGGCTACCAACGGCAATTATTTACTATCTACGAAGATGGTAGACCTTGGCCCCAAGAAGGTTGGGAGGAAATCTCTACCTACCGCGACTTGGTTAATCTTAAACCTGATTCATACCAATGGGGACCACTGATTTTTGCCCATAATACCCCCAGCTTGGAACAATTTTGGGATAAAAAGTGGCGACGAGTATGTGAGGTCATTTTTGAGGGAGAAAATTGGATTACAGGCTGCGCTAACCATGATACAGTTAGGCGCGGCAACCAAATTGATCCCAAAGGATCGATTAATTGGAACTTGGGTAATACACTACCAGAAGTACTGAAAAACGCCTACGATAATCCAGCCGTTACTCTCTGGGTCTACTGCTTTAGCCCTGGTCTGCCGATGGATTTTATCAATGCTACGGCACGTTCCCCTTGGATGTTTTTCCGCAATACCGATGAACGCTATGGTGTGAAAGTAGTCTCGGAGGAAGTGGGGTTTTTAGATTGGCAAATAACCCCAGAGATTTACGCTACCGAAGGTAAATTCACTCGCCTAAAATTTGCAGGTTTCCGGGAACTTGCACAAGTACAAACCTTCGGACATGCGCTGCAAATTGCCATGGCAGAAAAGGATTACGATCTCAACGGAGTTGTAAAAGCCTGTCAGGCATGTTGGGGTGATGACGTTGAACAATGCGAAATTCCCATCTTAAAAGAGTTGAATCGTCCAGACATGGTGAATTTCCTTAGAAAACTCAACGTTCCTCGCCTGCGAGCATTTGCTCTAATGTTTATGGAAGATTGCTACGAAACCTGTAATGTTTTCCATTACGAAACAGAACTAGATCCGGTGCAAACCCAATATAACTTAACCCTACGCCGCTTCCGCCACAGCCATGCTTGGTTACGTCGCAACCTCCAAGGTACAGACCGCTTTAATAAAGTCAGTGACGAAAAGCAGACTATTTTCTACGGTACTCGCTCCAATCCTGATAACAACGATGAGCAAATAGCAATGGTTGCCCACATGGGGGGTGAACCCATGACTATTACCTTAGGAGACTGGCTACAACTAGATTTAGACGAGTGGCGTGTAGAAATCACATCTCCGGGACTCGACAATGATGACACCTTAGCTGATTTACGTTGTTTTCAGTTAAAAGATTCTCAAGCACTGCTATTGATGAAGAAGTAGGGAGTGAGGACGTGAGGGAGTGAGGACGTGAGGAAGTGAGGGAGTTTTGACAGAATTTTGATGAAAATGGATAATTTTCACCTCATATCCCCATCTCCCCATCCCCCATCTCTCCTCTTAGCTTTAAGAAAAACTAAGCATTGCAGCATTTCTGGTACTTAAACTGCTAAAAGTGATACCCAACCCCTGAGAGGGGTTGACTATTAGGTTGTAAATTTTAATTAACCATGACGACAAACAAGCCTAAATATGTGCTGTCTCTGGACCTTGGCACCACTGGTAATCGAGCTATCTTGTTTGACGGGGAAGGTAACGTTGTCTCTCAGGCTTACAAGGAACTAACTCAGTACTATCCGCAACCCGGTTGGTTAGAACATGATCCGAGGGAAATTTGGGAAGATACTCTTTGGGCAATGCGGACTGCTCTGCAGAAAGGGCAAATTGCTGCCACGGAAATAGCAGCGGTTGGACTAACAGTGCAGCGAGAAACCTGTCTGTTATGGGATAAAAACACAGGTCGCCCCTTACGTAATGCTATTGTCTGGCAAGACCGCCGTACAACGCCCCTCTGCAATCAATTGGCTGAGCAAGGTCATGCCAAAGAAATTTCTGAGCGCACAGGTTTAGTACTTGATCCCTACTTTTCGGCAACCAAACTGGCTTGGTTGTTGGAGGATGCTCAAAAACAAGATCCGCCGGTTGAGTTGGAAAATATACTAGCAGGTACGATTGATACCTGGGTGCTTTGGAACTTGACAGGAAAACAAGTCCATGCCACGGATGACAGCAACGCCAGCCGCACCATGCTGTTAAATCTTGCCTCTAAGGAGTGGGATCCTAAGCTTTTAGAACTATTTGGGATTCCTGCCCAAATCATGCCCCAAATTAAACCAAGTTTTGGGGAATTTGGCAAAACAGACCCGGATTTAGTGGGAGCAAGTATTCCCATTACTACTATCTTGGGAGATCAACAGGCGGCATTGTTTGCCCACGGTTGTAATCGTCCTGGTATGCTCAAATGTACCTACGGTACCGGTTGCTTCTTGATTGCTTACACAGGGGAAACCTTGACACGATCGCAAAACCAATTGCTCTCTACTGTGGCCTGGAGCAAACAAGTTGACGGCACCTTCAAGACTGCCTATGCCCTTGAAGGTAGTATGTTTACAGCTGGTGCCTGTGTACAGTGGTTACGGGATGGTCTGAGAATAATTACCGCAGCATCAGAGACAGAATCCCTTGCCCTACAAGCAGTAGACAACAACGGAGTTTACTTTGTTCCGGCTCTGAGTGGACTAGGTGCTCCTCATTGGGATATGAGTGCTAGGGGGGCTTTTCTTGGTATCACGGGTGGCGTTAAGCGAGAGCATATGGTTAGGGCTGTCTTAGAAGCGATCGCCTACCAAGCGAAGGAAGTAGTTGAGGCAATGAATAAAGATGGTGATACGGAAATTGCCATGCTTAAAGTAGATGGTGGGGCATGTCAGAACGATTTCTTAATGCAGTTCCAGGCCGATGTCCTGGGTATTCCCGTTGAACGTCCTGCTGTTTTTGATGCTACTGCTCAAGGTGCTGCCTTTGGTGCTGGTCTTACTTCAGGATTCTGGGATGATTATGACAAGTTGATTGCTAGCCGCAAAGTTGACAGAGTGTTTGAACCTGGAGAAGGTGCAGCTAAAGCCCAAGAGGGTTTTGTTATGTGGCAGAAGGCTGTAGAAAGGGCAAAGAATTGGATTGATTAGGTTGTTAGAAATTGAGAATTGAGGATTGGAAATTGAGAGTAACAAATTGACTTTCAACTATTTACCCTTAGTCGTCTGTTATATCACCCTAAATCCACTTTAGAAAGGGGGATTTTGAAGTAAAATTAATTGTGGGGTGGGCAATATCAATTAATGACAGATAAACTTTTTCGCTTATATGGCTCTTGCCCACCCTACTCACAATTTACAGTCCAGAACTTGGAAAACTTATAGGCTTCTAGGAAGGATACAGGGGTGAGTTTTCGTACTTTGCTAGTAAGTCAGCTGGATCTTGATAAATAGCAATGCAACCAGCTTCTTTAAGAACATCTTCCGAAAAACCACCGCCGAGAAGACCAACTGTAGGTATGGAAAGTTTATTAGCTGCTTGAGCATCGTAGGGACTGTCTCCGACTACAATTACTTCTTTAGCATCAACTCCGGCTATTTTATCTAGAGCCGCAGCAAAAATATCAGGTTCAGGTTTTGACTTTTCTACATCGTCAGTTGAGGTTGAACCATCAATTAAGTCTTCAATGTTAAGCAGTTGTTCATAATGTTCAAGGGTTTCTTTTCTAGCTGCAGAAGCAAGGACAACTTTTAAGCTGTCTGCTTTTAAGCGCTCAAAAAGTTCTTTGACCTTATCAAAGGGACGAGCTTGAGAAAGCAAATTTTCTTGATAGAACTTTTTGCGGTAGTTAGAGATGTCATCACCTAATTTTTCTACATCTTCTCGAGTAAGAAGTTCTTCTAAAATGTACTCTCCACCTTTGCCAATTTGCTGGCGTAGTTGCTCATGGGGAAAGTCGTAACCGTGTTTTTTGAGAGCCTCTACCCAAGCTTGAGCATGTAAGTCAACTGAATCTACTAAGGTTCCATCTACATCGAAGATAACAGCTTTGATCACCAAATTGCTCCTAGTTATTTATACTGCCCAATCTTACTGTTTCGCATTTTTAATTTCTTCTACCTATATGATTGGTTTGATAAATACCTAAAATACATCGCTATTCGCTGAGCCTTCAATCGTCCCCATCAATCTGGATACAAAAATTAGTTCCTCTGTCAACTGCTTATAATTATTCTGCTGGAGAATTACTTGAGCTGAGTCCTGTTCAAGAATCGCTATCGTTGCAGGTATCCTTTCTCGGCAACCGTCTTGGTAAAACCGAGCTGCTGACCATAAAAAGCGATCTCTATTTCTAAATCGTCGCCAGCGGGAATAATCGGTGTAATATTGCCTGGTTTGGGTACGTTAATCCTTATTTTTCCCGCTCTTAGCCATAATCCGGGGACTTAAAAATTAGTAGTTCAATTGTACTATAGTTATCCTAATTGTAGCTGAGTGTTAACCTGCTTAAAAAGGTGTTTGGCAAAAAAACTGGATGAGTATTTTCACGTTGCAATCGGTTCAAAAGGATTTTGGCATCAAGGAAATTTTGAAAGATGCCAGTTTTAGTCTAGACAGTACCGATAAAGTAGGTCTAATTGGCACCAACGGTTCTGGCAAATCAACGCTGTTAAAAATGATTGCTGGCATAGAACCTGTTGACGGTGGTCAAATTATCGTCAATTCTGGAGCAGAGATTGTTTACTTACCTCAGCAGCCAGAGTTAGACGAAAATAATACTGTCTTAGAACAGGTGTTTGCTGACAGTGGCGAACAAATGAGCTTAATTCGTGATTATGAAGAACTTTCCCACAAATTGGCTCATAACCCAGAAGATAACCAACTTCTTGCTCGTCTTTCCAGGGTGACGCAGAAAATGGAGGCGACAAATGCTTGGGACTTGGAGACAAATGCCAAAATAATTTTAAGTAAGCTGGGAATTGAAGATTTTGAGGCTCGTATTGGCAGCTTATCTGGTGGCTATCGTAAACGGATTGCTCTAGCTGCGGCGCTTCTGTCAGAACCAGATGTACTATTGATGGATGAGCCAACGAACCATCTTGATGCTGAATCGGTAGAGTGGTTACAAACTTATCTTAACGGTTACCGAGGGGCAATTCTTCTGATCACCCACGATCGCTACTTCCTAGATCTGGTAACTAATCGCATCATTGAAATTGACCGAGGTGATCTTTACACTTACGATGGCAACTATTCTTACTATCTAGAGAAAAAAGCCTTAGCTGAAGAAGCAGCTGCTAGTTCTATACGCAAACATCAAGGGGTGTTGCGCCGCGAACTAGAATGGCTCAAACGTGGACCAAAAGCTCGTTCTACCAAGCAAAAGGCTCGCATTGATCGCATCCATGGCATGCAGGCGACTGAGTTTAAAGAAAGTCAAGGTAAAGTAGACATTTCCACTCCCGGTCGTCGCATTGGTAAGAAAGTTATTGAGTTAGAGAATATTTCTAAATCCTATGGCGATCGCACTTTAATTAAAGAATTTACCTACGAATTCAGCCCCGATGATCGTGTTGGTATTATTGGTGGTAATGGTGCAGGCAAATCTACCCTCATGGATATTATCACAGGGCGGATTGCTCCAGACTTTGGCTCTGTCGAGATTGGTAGAACTATTCTCATTGGTTATTTTGACCAGCATTCAGAAGATTTATTAGAAGCCGTTAACCAGGATCAGCGAGTAATTGACTACCTCAAAGAAATTGCAGAATACATACAGACTAATGATGGTAGCCTAATTACTGCCTCACAGATGCTAGAACGTTTCCTTTTTCCTGGTTCTCAGCAATATTCCCCCATTCATAAACTTTCTGGTGGAGAAAAGCGTCGTCTCTTTTTACTGCGGGTGCTAATGAGTGCACCCAATGTCCTAATTCTTGATGAGCCAACTAATGATTTGGATGTACAAACCCTGGCTGTTTTGGAAGAATATTTAGAAGAGTTCAATGGCTGTGTCATTACAGTTTCCCACGATCGCTATTTTTTAGATCGCACTGTCAACAAAATCTTTGCCTTGGAAGAGGGAGGAAACCTACGTCAATATCCTGGCAATTACTCAGTCTATATTGACTATAAGCAAGCTAGAGAAGAGCAGCAAGAGGAGGAAAGTTATAAGTCTCAGGAGAAAAAGACTGAATTAGCTCAAACAGGGACAGTCAAGAAAACTTCATCTTCTAATGATAAGCAACGTAGACTTTCTAACTGGGAAAGGCGCGAGTTTGAGGAACTAGAAGAGAAGATTCCTCAACTGGAAACAGAAAAAGCTGAGTTAGAGAAATCACTTTACCATGCTCCTCCCAATAGGGTTACTGATGTACAAGAACTCTATAAAAAACTAGAGAATTTAACTCAAGCCATAGAAAAAGCTACTGAGCGCTGGATAGAATTAGCTGAAATAGACTCCTGATAATTTTTGGCTGACTTAGCTTTTTTCTGTAACAAATGCTCAACAGTATTAATCAGTTCTTGGGGGTGACACAGTTTGGAGAGGTAGGCATCTGCACCTTGCTTGCCTGCCCAGTATACATCACACTCTTCAGTCTTGTTAGAGTAGATCAGCACAGGAATATTTTTAGTTTTTTGGTTTAACTTGAGGCGACGGCATATTTCATAACCGTTAATATGAGGCAAGATGATGTCCAAAATAACTAGATCAAGAGTACGATTGCCAATTTTTTCAAGTG
>JBAUJE010000362.1:0-2527 GCA_049683475.1 Coleofasciculaceae cyanobacterium
ATGAACTGCTACAACTAATGATGCGGTTCAAACTCTGCTACCCTCTCCCTAATCATCCTAACCGCTATATTTCCCCCCAACTCCTCGATATTAATCAACCTGATTACGATTGGGATGAGTCTGATAATTTAATTTTGCGCTATCAATACGATTTCATGCCCAAGGGAATTATCAGCCGCTTCATCGTCGAAACTCACCCTTGGATTGAAAGACAAGAACTGGTTTGGCGCAACGGGGTAATTCTCCAAAAAGACCAAACCCGTGCAGAAGTCATTGAGCATTACTATAAAAATAAAATTAGAATCCGAGTTTCAGGAAGCCGTAAGAAAGAACTACTCGCCGTAGTTACCCACGAACTAGAAAAAATCCATAATTCTTACGAACGGTTACAGTATAAAACCCTAGTTCCTTGTAATTGTGAAGAGTGCAAAGGAAGTCAAGAACCTCATACTTATCCCCTAGAAGCATTATATAAACGTTTGAAGGCTGGTCGTTACGAGGTAGAGTGCGAAAATAGCTATCAAAAGGTCAATGTCCGCAGCTTAATAGATGATGTTAGTTTGCAACCTTGGTCAATAGAAAAAGACTATATTAATCAGCAAACCTGGATTGAACAAGAACTTGACTCCCGCGTTTACTATCTAAAACAAGAATTAAACCGAAGAAAAGAAGAATCATTACAGCGTTCCCATCTCCAACCAACCATGTCAGAAATCACCAGAAACCAAGTATTCATCAGCTATAGCCATCAAGACAAACAATGGCTTAGCCAACTGCAAAAACATCTCAAACCGATGATTCGCAACCAAACCTTAAACGTCTGGGATGATACCAAAATTAAACCCGGTGCCGAGTGGCGACCAGAAATTGAAAAAGCTTTAGCCACTGCCAAAGTAGCAGTCTTAATGGTAAGTCCAGACTTTTTAGCCTCAGACTTCATTGCTGATAACGAACTCCCACCCTTACTAGATGTAGCTCAAAGCAAAGGACTTACCATTATCTGGATACCCTTTAGTTATAGTTCTTACGAAGAAACGGAAATTGAAAAATATCAAGCAGCACATAACCCCAGTCAGCCAATAGATAGCCTGACTTTACCAGAACAAAATAAAGCCTTGGTGGATATCTGCAAGGAAATTAAAAAAGCAGCTAATTTTTAGACATTTAAATTCGTATAAGTAGGGCTTGCTGCGAAAAACGGAAACCCTATTTAGAATATTCAGGCAAGCGGAAATATCCATCGGGACGGCATTGTTTTCAGTTAGATGTGCTAGAAAATCCACCACAGCGACGGTAGAGACGTAGCATGCTACATCTCTACCGGGTTTAATCAGTAATTATTTCATTCAGACGCATTTCTAATCGCTCTACTAAAGTATCAACATCTTCTGCTACTTGCTCAAAACAAATAGGAGGTGCTGGTTCTGGTTCAAAAGAAATTAACTTAAGCTGTCCGTGGCCAATTCCTAGAATTAAAACTTCCTTTTCCGGTTGATGAGCATTGACAATTCCGACAACTTCCTGAATTAAATTCTTAACCTGATTGTTGAGTTGTTCAATGGCATCTCTGGGACAATAAACAAAATGGGGTTTAGGCTGGAGGGCAATTCCTAAAGTATCATCACTGTTTCCTCTCTGCAAAAAAAGTCCCCAAGCTAAGGCCGCTAATTCTTGGCGATGAGCTTGGACAAACTCATTAAGCTGGCGTCGCCAGTTCTCTTCTAGCTTCTGCATTTTTTCTTGACTAATATCACTTCAAACCTGACTGCACCCGCCAAAGACTGGCATAAATTCCCTGTTGCTCAAGCAGTTGTTCATGTCGTCCTTGCTCGACTAATTTGCCTTGCTCCATAACGTAAATGCAGTCAGCGTTACGCACAGTAGAAAGACGATGAGCGATCGCAATTGTAGTCCGATTCGCGGTAATTTTCTCTAAAGAACGTTGAATTGCTGCTTCTGTCTCATTATCTACCGCTGAAGTCGCCTCATCGAGGATGAGAATGGGGGGATTTTTCAAAATAGCTCGCGCGATCGCTAAGCGTTGTTGTTGGCCTCCTGAGAGTTTCTGACCTCGTTCTCCGACAATCGTCTCATAACCTTGGGGCAGCTGATTAATAAAATTGTGAGCCTCTGCCATCTGGGCTGCTGTTACAATCCTTTTCATACTGGCATTAAAACTACCATAGGCAATATTTTCTTGCACTGTGCCATGAAATAAAAAGACATCCTGACTAACTAAACCAATCGCACGTCGCAAATCTTCTAATCGCAATTTTTGAATTTCAATACCATCAAGGGTAATGGTTCCCTCATTGACTTCATACAGTCGCAACAGCAGTTTAACTAGGGTACTTTTGCCAGAACCTGTCGAACCAACAATAGCAATGGTTTGGCCTGCGGGAATTTCTAGGGAAAGATTTTCAATAACTGGCTGGCGATCGCGGTAAGCAAAGGTAATATTTTTTAACTCAATCTGCCCTTGTACCTGCTTCACGGGTAAGGTAATATCACCAGGATGAATAACTAG
>JBAUJE010000363.1:0-2788 GCA_049683475.1 Coleofasciculaceae cyanobacterium
TCCCTTGGGTTCGACTACTGACAGCATTTATCGGTTATGCCTTGATTGGCATTTTACTCCCTTCTTCTGTGATGGTAGCTGGAGTTGTCGCTTTGGTAGTGGCTGGTGTTGGGGCTGCTGGCGCTAAGGCTGTAGCTATAGCTGTGGCAGTAATTGCGGCAGTAATTTTGGCGGTGGTTGGGGCTAAGAATGTGGCTGTAGCTGTGGCATTAGGTGTAATCTTAGCCGGGGCTGTAGCTTGGGCTGTGACTTGGGCTGGCAAGAAATTACTAACATCTTTCAGCAAGCTTCAAACATTTGGGATTTTGAGTTTGACCTCTCTGTTGGGGTTGGGTTTAGGTTCATTGGCGTGGTGGGTTTTGCATTAACTAATAGTCGGGAGTCGGTGAGGGAGGCGAGGGAGACAAGGGGGACAAGGGGGAAATTTTGGCAGAACATTGATGAAAATTCTCCCCCATCTTCCCTAGCTTAACGATTAACACTACTCATATCAGGATAGCGATCGCCTGTTGCTATACCTTGGGGGACAACGTCATCAATTTGCTTTAACTCTTCTTCAGTTAATGTAATATTAACTGCCTGAATATTTTCCTCTAGATACTTGCGCCGCTTCGTGCCGGGAATAGGTGACTCCTCCTCTAACATCTGTGCTTCTATCACTTTCTGTAGCAATTCTGGTTCCTCTTTTATTGCTTTACGGATACGGGCAATCATGTAACAAGCTGTATTTTTATTTACCCCAATTTTCTTAGCTAGCTTACGCGCACTGATAGCCTCTTGCAAATTTAGAACTAGAGGAATTGCTGAGAACCATTTCTGTAAATCTACGTAAGTTTTATGGAACACAGTACCAACTGTCACACTATACGAGTTAAAGCAAGTATTACAGTGATGGCGATTTTCTTTCTTAATGGCTGTCGAGTTAGTTGATTCACAGTATGGGCACTTGGGGGTTCCATCCCAGCGGATTTTCTCAAGATAGGCGAGGTAATCTTTGTGAGTTTTTAGCATGAGTAAAGACCAGAATCCTGAACTTCAAGATGGAATAGTCTTGAGGTTCAGAAGACTGCCTCTTGCTGCCTGTAAGCCTTGTACAGCAAGAGAAAAACCGTCTCAGTTAGATAACTCAGAGGCTTAATCTAAAGAGTCATGCCCAGTTTTTGAAATACCCATATCAAATTCATATCTCCCTATCGTAGAGAGACAGACAGATATGAATATGATTCAGAACTGGCTATCAAGAAATAGATAGCAAAACGTAAATTGCGGTAACTCTGAATTTAGTTAAAGCAGCTTAATGCTAAGTCTATTGAGTTCTCATACTATTATTTGAGCCAAAATCTGTCACTTCCAGTGGGTAGGACAGATGTCAAATGCTACACGACTTGAACTCATATCAAACCAAGTAAATCATTCTCTTTATTCATTAGTCGCAAATGCCAGACTTTTTTATATGCATGACTTTTGGTTGCAAAACTTGAAAGGGTGCAATCAAAGCCGCTAACCTTTCTCTTCATAAGAAGTAGCATTGGAAATAGAACTTCTAGTTGTTTCGATATCTTCTTCTTTCGGCATCATTCATGTCCCTTGCGGATAATATTAAGGGAGTAAACAACTTATTCTCAGCTAACTTTACCCTTTGGGCGATTATTAATTGTGTGTCTAATTCTCTCTTTTACCTTCTTCAAACTCCTTCATAGAGATCCTCTGCCCTCTGCCTTGAGCTCGCCAAAGTCTTAACTAAGTGCTATTCCACTAAAAACCCATGTCACAAATCACCATTGAATTTCCTGAAGAAGTCTTCTCAGCCCGTCGCCTTCCCCCAGAAGAATTTATCCGCGATATGCGCCTTGCCGCAGCCATTTACTGGTATCAAAAACGCGAAATTTCTCAAGAAAAAGCCGCTCAAATTGCTGGCTTAAATCGCAGAGACTTTCTTGCCGCCTTAGTCCGCGAACAAGTTGATGTCTTTGCCGTAGATTTTGATGACCTTCAACGAGAATTAGACCGTGGCTGAATCTCCGGCTATCAATACCTCCCCCCTAATTTTCTTGAGTAAAGCCAACTTACTCAACCTTTTGCAGATTGTTAATTCCCAAATTATTGTCCCAGAAGCGGTAGCCACAGAAATTCAAGCCTACGGAGAAATGGACGTAACAGCCCGAACCCTGGCTGCAACGGACTGGTTAGTTGTCACTCCCACGCCTCCTGTTCGGGCCGTTATTCAGAGTTGGGATTTAGGTGCAGGAGAGTCAGCCGTCCTTACCTGGGGCTACACTCATCCAGGTACAGAGGTCATTCTAGATGATTTAGCGGGTCGTCGCTGCGCTACTACTTTGGGCATTCCAGTCCGAGGAACGCTGGGTTTAGTCCTCAGTGCCAAACAACGGGGAGAGATTCCCGCTGCCCGTCCAGTTTTAGAACAACTGCGCCTGTCAGGAATGTATCTATCTGACCGGGTAATGAACCAAGCACTGGCATTAGTTGGAGAATAAAGATAAATGATTTTTTTGAATGGAGCCTTAGCCTTAGTAAAGTGGATTTGGTATCATTCATCTCCCTAGCAGATACAAAATTACCCCCACCCAGGTAGAACCCAAATGGGGGTAAATGATCAATTCAACTCAATCCTAACCAACCAACTCCTTAGCTCGCTTCGCCAAATTCTCCGCCGTCAAACCATTAAACTCCATAATTTGACTAGCACTAGATGCCGTTTCTCCTCGCTTCCAAGCAAAAGTATCCCGCTGGCAATTACTGCGTAACATAACTGGTTCCAACATGGCAC
>JBAUJE010000364.1:0-23649 GCA_049683475.1 Coleofasciculaceae cyanobacterium
TGGGCATGGCCTACCGTAATCCCTTTAATGACCGTTGGAATGCTCTAATGCGTTATGAGTACCGACAGAATCCCTACTCAACTCCCGACACTTCCCAAATTGACAGAGGTATTGACACAGACGAGCATGTCTTTTCTGGAGAAGCCATTTATGCTCCTAGTTGGCGTTGGGAATTCTACGGTAAAGCAGCCCTACGCTATAGCAACACAGAATCCGGTATTATTAACAACTCTTCTACCACCATCTTGTCCCAATTACGGACTAGTTACCGCTTAGGCTACCGGACAGACTTGGCAGTAGAAGGACGCTGGATTGGACAGTCTGCTACTGATTTTAGTGAAACGGGTGTAGCTGTAGAACTAGGATATTACGTCACACCAGATTTGCGACTTGCCCTGGGCTATAGCTTTGGTAGTGTAGATGACCGAGATTTCAACGGCTATCGCTCCGAAGATGGCATCTATTTTGGTGTTAACTTCAAAGTCAATGAACTGTTTAATGGCTTTGGACGACAGAGGGTAGTGCCGCCGCAACAGCGAGAATCGGAAATACAGCCAGTAGCTACAACTGAAACGCCTGAGGCGGTTGATGCTGCTCACATTACCAATCCTGGCCAAGAGTAGGGACAAGTTTTGCCCCTACGAATCAAATGCAAGCCGTTAAGAATTTCCATGAACCAGAAAGATACGGAAATAGCCAGCCCGACTAAGTCATTTTATCTAGGTTGTTCCCTACTGCTAGGTGTTTTAAGTGTCCTGTCACTTCCCTCCCGAACAACTGCTCAACCCATTAGGGGAACAGTAGTTGTTAATAGTAACCAAGACGCGATACAACCAGACGAAGCCCTCACCCTACGAGAAGCGATCGCCATTATCAATGGTCAGCTGGGTATCGAGTCTTTGACTGAGGTCGAGCAAAGACAAATTAAAACCTCAGAAGTCGGCAGTTCCCCCCGGATTGAGTTTAATTTACCCCCCGGTCAAACTACCATCCGCCTCCAGGAAATGTTACCTCCCCTGGTCACTCCTGGATTAGTGGTAGATGGGACAACTCAACCGGGCTATGATGCCGAACTCTCAGCAACGGCTGAAATTGCCATCCCCATTCCTGTGGTGGAAATCACTCCTAGTGATAACGCTCAGATTTTGCGAGGATTGACCATTGTTGCTGATGGTGTCACAGTTAGGGGTTTAAGCATCTACGGTTTTAGGGAGTCTCGTGGCGCAACCTTAAGAACACCACCAGCAGATATTTTCATCTCCCACCCCAACCCACCCCCAGATATCAGCCAGCAGCAACCGCCCAATGATAGCTTTCCCTTTTATGAGGAAAATCTCCCACCCCAGGAAGTGGTCATTGAGAATAACTGGCTGGGTATTCCCCCTGATGAGAGTATGCCAGAAAAAACGTCAGCCTTTGGTGTCTCCGTCTTTAATAGTCTCGGCACCACGATCCGACGCAACCGCATCTCGAACCACGAAGGCAGTGGCATTATCACCTCAGTTCAGGGTAAAAATACCAACGTGGTAGAAAACATTATTGTTGGCAATGGTATTGCTGGGATGCCGGATGCCATTCGCTTAGAAGGGGTAATTGATAACTCTATGTTGACAGGAAACTTAATCTGTGGTAACGACGGAAGTGGTGTCTATCTGTTTAAGCCAGAAGGCTCTGTGCAGATTCGTGATAACCAAATTAGCTTTAACGGCAGACGCTTGAGAAGGGCGGCCATTTACCTGATGGGAAACAACCACCAAGTTGTTGGCAACCAAATCCGTTACCAAGCAGGGCCTGGTGTGGTGGTCACTTCTTACCCCAAAAGTAATGGCAACATGGTACAGACTAATCGCTTTGCTGGTCTTGAAGGTCTAAGCATTGACCTCAATTCCCAGCAGCATGTTGCTCCTGTTCATTTTCAGGTGGGAGATGGCCATAACCCCCAACGCAATTCCCCCAACCGTCGTAAAGAAACTGGCAATTCGGCAATTAATGCCCCTCAGTTTCTCAGTTCCGAGTTTTTTGTTCTTGGTAATCAGGTCAAACTCCAAGGTCAAGCTGATCCAGGTTCAACAATTGAAATCTATCGGGTGAGTGAAAATACTCCTATTCCCTATGGTCCCTTGAGTGAACCAATTGGCAGTGCTACCACAGACGAAGAGGGTAAATTTAGTTTCACCCTCAATAATCTTGAAGCCGGGGACAAACTTAGTGCGATCGCTACTCATCCTCAGTATGGCAGTTCGGAACCAGCTCTCAATACCTTAGTGCGATCGGCAGAGGGTAATATTTCTGGCTCAGAAACTCCGCCCCAGCCAGTAATTCCTCAGTGTACAAGTAGGCCAGTAGTACAAACCCCAGAACCAACACCAACACCAGCACCAGAACCATTAAGGCTGCGGATACCCAGAAATGTTCACTTTGCCCTTGATAAAGCGAATATTTCCCCTGAAAGTGCCGCCATACTTGACCAAATTAGTGTCGTCCTTAAGGAGTATCCCTTCATCACGGTGGAACTAATTGGCCATACTGACCCCCGCGCTAGTGATGCTTACAACCTTGATTTAGGCAAACGTCGAGCCTTATCAGTACGAAATTACCTACTCAGTCAAGGTATTGCCCCGGAACGGATGACGATTCGCTCCCTAGGGGAAAGTCAACGTCGCACCACTGGTAGTGATCGAGTAGACTACGCACGCGATCGCCGTGTTGAGATGATTTTCCAAGATGCCAGAGGTTTAGACATCATCTTTGAAGAACAAGAAACAGATCTACAAATAGAACCTTAGTGGCCGGTTAAAGTACCGCAATAATCATCAGAAGGGTGCAGCAAATCTACTAGACAGGTGTCATGGTTATTAGTTTTTAGTCTTGAGCGAATGCTTAGCTATTAACGTTCCATGACCCACAACTAATACCACCCATGCATGATCTAGAGAAAAAGCTGTGAATTCCCCCTTAAAATTGGCTCGATGGATGATTGCACAAGGAGTGCATCACCAAACTTGGCTAGTTGGTAGCCTTGCTCTCGCCCTTAATTTTGCTTCCACCCAACCTGTTGCCGCTGAAGGTAGCATAGATTTAATTGAAAACGGTGGCGATCGCCCTTTTTTGGAGTTTCGCACAGACGATACTTCAGGTGTGCAGCGTCAAACCGTTATTAAAGTTTATGCTGAAGCCGGCGAAACCCTGAACCTGGGTTCTAGTGCTACAGGTCTTGGTCAGGGTAATATCAATTTTCGTAGACCTGATGGTACTCCTGACTCTTGTGGACCAGGAGTTGGTTTGATTGCTAATTTGACTGAAGAACAAGCAGGTCCCGGTGCAGGTTATGCACCTTGCCAGGTTCCTGTAGATCAAACCGGCATTTGGGAAATTGATTTTGTCAGTCCTAACCCTAACAGTGATGCTGACCCAGCTTCTAGAGGTGTTAACCAAGAATGGACTCAGCTAGACAATGTTGGCTATGTCAGTGCCTGGGATGTCACGGTACAAAATGCTAACGGTGCAGAAGTTCTGGGTCGTGCTTATGCCAACTATATGGCTCTTAACCTAGGCTCTAACAATAGATCACTCAATTCTGTCGCCTATATCCTAACGGAAATAGGTTTTCTCTACCGAATTAATCTCAATGGTTTAGACCCTTTTGGCTTTATCTTCTTTGCTAATAACAAAGGATTCCGAGATGGGGGTGGTAATCCTCTTTTCCGTTCTGTTGAGCTTGACGAAGCTAATTTTCACAACCCTTCTACACCAGATACAGCAGATGATGTTACTTTTAAGCTCTTCTTCAACCCACCGAATACTGACCTACCTTTAACCGACCAACCGTCGCCTAGTGGCACTACCTGGCTGGGTAATGTACCACCACCTATTCCTTTTGCAGCAGATTTAGCCTTTGAGACTCAAGCAGCTCCGCCTAATCAAAATGACTCTCCTTTAGAGGGGGAATTCGTTTTCAATACTAATGCTGCTGACATTAATTACTTAGTTACTATTGACCTTGACGATAATCCAACCTTTGGTAGTGCTGGAGATGTTGTCCTAACTGGTCAAACCCAAGCTGGAGAAAACAGAATAGATTGGGATTTACTCGATACTAAGGGTAATCCCATAGCTGCCGGTTCTACCCTAAGGGCTAGAGTTAGTTTAATTGTCGGTGATGTTCACCTTCCGATTCTTGACCCAGAAAACAGTAATGGTCTAATTATTGAGCGTCTAGATAACAATACTCCTCAAAGCAGTACCGTTTTTTACGATGATAGTAATCTCGCACCTACAGGAGGTCCACCTAATCCAATTAGGGCATTGGGAGGAATTGAGAGTACTCCAGGAGGTGCCCACGGTTTTGGCAACGGTAGTCAACGGGGATTTGGTGATGAAAAAGGGATTGATACTTGGACTTCTCTAGCAGATCAAGTAGATATAGAGTTCGAGATTCCCACACAGCAGGTTGATCTATCGATTGAAAAAACTGATACCGCTGATCCAATTAATGCTGGTCAACCTATTACCTATACCTTAACTGTTACCAATAATCTTCCTCCAGCTTCAGAGCTATACGTACCTGTCCAAGGAGCAGTAGTGACAGATACAGTACCAGCAGAGATTGGCGGCGTTGAATGGGCATGCGAAATTACCTCTGGTACAGGATCCTGTTCTGTGGCTAGTGGTACAGGAAATGAAATTGACTTGGCTCTAGATTTGGATGTCGGCGCGATCGCTACTATTACTGTTAACGGAACTGTTGCTCCTACAGCTTTAGGAACCGTTACTAATACGGCAACGGTTGAGCCTCCTTTGAACGTTGAGGAAGCTAACCCTAATAATAATACTGACACGGAAGATACTACCGTTAACCCCAACCCAGTTCAGCCTGCGGGTATTAAGTCAGTTCGCCTCTTCCAAGATGCTGATGGTAGTGGTAGTTTGACTACTGGTGATACTGTTGAATACACAGTTACTTACATTAACACTGACCCCCTGGTTGATGTAACTAACTTTCAGGCAACTGACAGCCTTGACAGCAATAGTTTGACTTTTGTCAACAATAGTTACAGCTTTACTGTCGCTGGTACCGGAACAACTGTAGCAGCAAACCCCAATTACAACGGCACAACCGACCTTAATCTCAATACACCGGGAGTACTGGCTCGTGGAGGCGGTCAAGTTACCATTAAGTATCAGGCTCTAGTAACTGCTGCTGAAGGAGCAGAGATTAATAATCAAGCCATTGCTACCTCAACAGGAGGTACAGTTGAACAATCTTTGACTGATGCTTTTCAAGGTGCTGAGGATTTTCCCCAACTTGCTGATGATGGAATTGAGCAAGGTAACTTGCCAGGTACGGGAGATGATGAACCAACACGGCTAGTGGTTGGTGCGCCACCGTCGCCTCCAGTTGGAACTAGACTAAGTTTAGTTAAAAGAATTACCAACGTTATTAAAGATGGTGTGCCCATAGAAGGCACTAACTTTGGTAGCTTTGTTGATGACCCTAATGATCAAGAAGACAATGCTTTACAAGAGTCAGGATTTTCGCCTTTAGGAATTGTCAATTTAGGGTCTGAGTCCGCTCTTGAAAGTGATGATATCGTTGAGTACACTATCTATTTCTTCTCTGAAGGGCCAGAACCTGCTAACGGCATCAGATTTTGTGACTCAATTCCGGAGGGTACGGAATTTATAACTGATGGTTTTAACCAAGGTAGAGGGGTGTTACTGAGTCAAAATGGTAACGAAACAGCTCAAACTAATTTACAAGATCAAGATCAAGGCAGATTTTTTGAACGCTTAGAACCTTTAGATTCTCTAGAACCTGCTCCTCCCTGTCCTGACTCCAACAACAACAATGGGGCAGTCTTCGTTAATCTGGGAGATATTCCTGAGCAAAATTTCGGTTTTGTCCGTTTTCGGGTTAGGATTAGGTGATTTTGGTGCTAATTGCCAATTGAAATAAACTTTCGGTTTTCAAATTTCAATTGGCAATAGTTAACTAGCAATTCCGATAGTTAACTCCCAGCTTTTCAGTTCTCCCGTATCGAGGGGGGCATAATCAACTACAAGTAGTTTCCATACACCTAGAGCCGATTGATTGAGAAGTTGTCGGAGTGCTGGTACGGACTCTAAAGAGTAGGTCATCCGTAGCTGAGTTTTGCTCCCTAGGGTACGGTTTTGTAGCAATACTATTTGACCAGTGGGTGCAATTATTTTTACCTCAATATCTCCAAGAAACTCATGCTCAATCTCAACAGAAACCTCAATATCGAGCAACAACCCTGAGTGATTGACTCTAATGCCACTAGTAATTCCTTGAGGGTTATTATCAGAAATAGCTAGTCGATTTTCATTGCGCCCTTTGAGACGCTCAATGTTTGTATGAGGGCTGCTGCTAAGACGTTGCTGGGCAGCTTGAACTGCTTTGAATGCGTTGACTTTACCATAACCGAACCACTGAGAGTGACCGTTAGTATCATAAGTACCTAGGCGCATGCCTAACTGAGGATCAGGTTCAGAGTCAACGATTTTATCAGCCGTTTCTTCTAGTATTTTTTTAACCTCTTGGGCCGTTAGTTCGGGATTTACTGAAAGTACGAGAGCCACAACACCTGCTACCACTGGACAGGCGCTCGAAGTTCCTCCAAAACTCCTGACAAAATTCCCCGACTCATAACCCAAGGAACCTAGCAAGTCAGTGGTAAAAATACCTTTCCCCAAAAGTGATGTTCTGACTGCTGGTGCCGTACTGATGTAACCTGTCTTTTCAAACCACATACCGGGGGAGGCATTATTACTAGGGGCACAAACTGAAATATTAGTTCCCCAGTTACTATAGGCGGATTTTTTCTTGAGGCTAGTACAAGCTGAAACTGTAATTACATCTGGATGAACTGTGAAACCCCCAAGCCAGGTTGTGGGGCCATTGAGTAGATTTTGGGGCCAGCCTCTTTCAAAAATGGTTCCACTAACGGGGCGGTTAGCATTACCAGCAGCAAAAATAATCACACAGCCTTTACCCTGACGACCTTGGGTTGCTGCACGGCTTAAAGCTGCACTCTGACGTAGCGATAGGGAAAAAGAGACGGTTGCTGGTCCCCAACTACAAGAAATAACACTGGCACCATTTTTAGCAGCCCAGTCAAACAGTTCCTCAACGGAAGAGTCATCCAGAAAACCTGTGGTGCGGATTGGCATTAGGGCACAGCCAGGAGCAACGCCAACAATACCACTGCCATTTTCTTCTGCTACAGCTACACCAGCGCAGGCAGTACCGTGACTCTCATTAGTATTACCGGGCAGAGGTAGAAAGTCTTTATCTTTGAAGTCCCTAGGAGCAACAATCTTACCAGTTCCTTGAAAATCGGGGTGATTCAAATCAATGGCATCATCTGTGATCGCTACTACGACTGAGCGATCTCCACGAGTGATATCCCAGGCTTTTTCTACTTCAATATGAGAACCTGACGTTAGGAGTGAGCCACCTTGGTGATTAAGATACCACTGCTGGTTATAGTTGTTATCGCGAGGATGATAGTGAAGCTCCTGGGGTACTACTATTTCTGGTTCAGCTAATATTACTTCTTTTAATACAACTAGCCTGTTAGCAATTTTAATCGGGTTTTCCTGGGCTTGGCTAGTCAGTCGAAACACGAAGGTATTAGGTATTCCTTCTACTGGTTTGACTACTTGCAGACCGAATTCGACAGCTAATTTGGTAATCACCCCCCGCTCAGTCTCTGGGGTAAATTGAATTGTTAGTTGATCCGTTAGATAGACGAATGTTTCGGGGTTGCCCTGAAGCCGGTAAACATGGCTAGCATAGGCAACTTGATCATTGTTCCTTGCTGCTTGCATAGCCTCATCCCTTTGTTCAGGGGCAACCATGAATTCTTCTAGCTGGGCAATTTTAATTTGGCGCTGACGTTCTGCTGGCAAGGAGGAAGCTAATTGATTTACCTCTACTTCCTGCTTTGGTCGTATGGTGAAAAGATTATCTACTTTCTCTATAGCTAGTTCTTGACCACCTCGCTGTAGTATTTCGCCCATCTTACTTTCTGAAACGCCGCTGTGGGAAAGCGATTCTTCTGGTTCGTTTGGGCGACTAGTCATAAGCTTTTTTCTAATTCTTTTCCCGACATCTAAGGCCGGACTTTACTAAGCAATTTATCAAAGAAGGGAACTTTTTGCTTGCAGTTGCTGTCTAGCCTGGGCGGGACTTCGGAAAATTTCTTAACCTGACTTAGGATCTTTCAACAACTGTCGGTCTGGTAATGATAATATACCCGAAGTTTCGATGCGTCGTGTATTGAGATAGCCTCTTTAATTGCCTCATGGTATCTTCTGGAACTTTTCGTCGTCTTGGCTTCATTTGCCTTACTTCTTTATCCTTAACAATTTCTTCTGCGTTGCTCCTACCGGCACAAGCTCAGGATAATGAGCCTGTGCTTCCGGAGGACGACTCCGAGGCACAGCCTGACCTGACGGCACCCTATGTGACGCCAGAAGATGCTGGGGAGACAGAAGCGGATTTAACCGACCCTAATAACATACGCCCCTTGAATCAGGATAGTAGTATCCTCAGCCTGCCAGGGGGTCAAAGATTGATGGCTGAAGCTAGTGATGCCATTGATGGGCAAAATTATGTCTTGGCTGCCAAAAAGCTGCAAGAAGCTCGCCAAGTTTTTAACCAGTTATCTAATTTCTATCAGCAGCTAGCTTCTAGTTTTTCGGGGGTTGAAAATCGGATTTTTAGTGCCCAGAAGCAAAAAGCTCTTGAAACAGCTGAAATGCGAGATCAAGCTACCTATCAGCTAGCACTAGTGCATCGAGCACAAAGTCAGCCTGAGCTAGCTGTGCCTTTGTTAATCCAGATCATCAGATCTCAAAATCCTACTCGTGAACTGGGCAAGAAAGCTTACCAACAGCTCTTTGAGATTGGTTTTGTCGATTCACCTTATCCCATTCCCCGTAACAGCCAATCCAACTCTTCTGCGGCTCCGGGAAGTTAATCTACTATACTTAGGAATTTATTGAGAAACGGGAGTATCTACAATGATTAGCCAAGAGCAAGTTGAGACAATGATTAAAGCCAAGTTGCCAGATGCACAGGTGCAAGTTCAGGACTTGACCGGCGGTGGTGACCATCTCCAAGCAATTGTTGTTTCTTCAGAGTTTGAAGGCAAGACCCTTGTCAAGCAGCACCAGTTAGTTTACGGGGCGCTACAGGAAGCCATGGCATCGGAGGCAATTCACGCTCTTGCCCTTAAAACCTACACTCCTGATGACTGGAAAGCTACAGGTCAGACAGTTTAAGCAACACTTAAGGGAGTGTTTCTGCTAGCGTCGCTAAACTAAGGCTAGAAAGTATTTTACTAGTAATGTCAGGAAAGCTATGAACCCAGAACTAAAAGAGCGAATTGACAACTTAGTCAGTCAGAACAAGATAGTGGTTTTCATGAAGGGCAACAAGTTGATGCCCCAGTGTGGTTTTTCTAATAATGTCGTCCAAATCTTGAATACTCTAGGTGTACCTTATGAAACCTTAGATGTCCTAGAAGATTATGAGATTCGTCAAGGAATCAAAGAATACTCTAGCTGGCCGACAATTCCCCAAGTCTATCTTGACGGTGAGTTTTTGGGTGGCTCAGATGTGATGATTGAGATGTATCAAAGTGGCGAATTGCAACAAAAAGTCGAGGTTGCTTTGGCAAGCTAGTCATATTATTTGCTAGCCAAAACCGATAGTCTTGCTTCTCACCAGAAAGAGGAAGGAGGATTACCAATTGTTTTGTTGTGGGGGTGGGAGTAAGTTTGTCCTGCCACTTAGATTTAATTGCGGGTGGTTTGTGAAAGTAGATTTTTACTCCCTGTTATAAAAGGCAGTTGGGTTTCACCAACTGCCCTATCTCTTGTATTTTTACTAAATGCCCATAACTAACAAGTAGTTAGTAAAAGTCAGTTTCTGGCAGGGGCATGGGAACCATCTCAAAGTTAGATGGATCACGGATATAGCGGATGGCTTCCTCTTCTAGACGGTGGATCAAGTATATTTCTAGGGCATTAGTCTGCTTGAGAGCAGCCAAATAACCGTCGATATACATCCGCAAGTCGTCGAAGCGGTAGCCTCGGTTCCACATATCAACCAATGCATCGGTAAGATGTTGGTAATAGCGAACGGATCTGTTATCTTGAAGCATAGGCTAAGGAGTTTTGAGCATAAGATTATAGCTTTTTAGACGTTAGCTGTCAATCAAAATAGTGATCAAAGGCTAACAAGTAAAACGGCTATCTACCTACCATTGTGCTTGAAAAAACCTGGTACAACATACTGAACTGCCGAGAGTAAAAGCTTTCAAACTAGGGAAGTCTTGACGAGCATACAGCTTCAGTACTAGATGTTCTGGTGGTAGACAAGAATATCTGGTGTAGCCAAGGAGATAATATCTTGTGCCTGATTATTTGATATTGATCTGGTTGACCTTACCCATGGAATGTTGTCAAGGTTAATGTTCATTAAGTTTACCGAAGACAGGTGTTAAATCCGTACTATTAACTAATAGATTTATCTACAAGGATAACAAAATAAAATAGTAGTGCAGCTTAATGCATCGCAACAAGCCAAGACGCATCTAAGGTTGGCGGACGTTCGTTCTACCCGTTTCCCTGTCAAGATAGACGACTAACAGTTGATCTAACTGTTTCTACTCTAAGAGCAGCTCAAGCTAAGTAGCAATTGTTACAAAAAGTTCAAACCTACTTTGTTAGCCTGGAAGTCACTTGCAAGTAAGGAAGTGAGCTGCTGTGGGTTCGATTTGTATTCAAATCATTGAGGGAAACCCTCACTTGCGATCGTTACTAGGCTGGCACTTGCAACAACAAGCAGGCTACTGGGTACACCAATCTGCAAACATTCATCAGGGAAGACAGGTTTTCCGTAGCCGCCAACCAACATTAGTAATCATAGATTCTGACCTACCAGATGGTGATGGTGTTGAGTTTTGTCGTTGGCTGTATCAGCAAAGACAATCACTGATTTTAGTTTTATCTGCACGCAACTCAGAAAGTGACATTGTCCAGGGTCTGAAAGCGGGGGCAGATGATTACTTAACTAAGCCGTTTGGCATGCAGGAGTTTCTAGCAAGGGTAGAGGCACTAATTCGACGTTTTCGCACAACAGCTGCGCCTATATCTCTCGACTACGGCGACCTGAAAATAGATTTGGTGCAACGTCGCGTCCGCCTGAAGGAAGAATTCGTTGACCTGACACCCCAGGAGTTTAGCTTACTGTATGTCTTGGCCCAAGCTGATGGTCTACCCCTAAGTCGTTCTGAATTACTACGTCGTGCATGGCCTGATGCTATTGATAACCCCCGGACTATTGACACCCATGTTTTATCCCTTCGTAAGAAAATCGAAATAGATCCGCGACAACCCAGTTTAATTCAAACTGTCCGTAACGTAGGTTATCGCTTTAATAAAGCGAGAGTTAATCTAGAAAGCAAAAGCATATCTAACTCGACAACTCAATTGTTAGCTAGAGAAAAATTACCAACCTAATTGGCGATTCGGAAATTTTCAAATGGTTAATAGGAAATTGTGATCTAAAACCAATCTTGAGTAGCTTTTTCCTGGGCTTGCAGTAAGTTTTTTTGAACTTGTACCCAATCGATTTGAGCTGCTATGCCATCTTGAATGAGTCTAGTTTCCTGCAAATATAACAACCTTGTGCAAAATTTCTCAACCAACTCCAGCTGATGGTTTACCATTAAAACCGTCATTTGCTCTTTAGCTGCCAAGTCCGTCAGAACTTCCAGAACACGGGAGGCACTGCCAATATCGAGAGCAGAAGTTGGTTCATCAAGTAATAGCATTTTAGGCTTACTGACTAAGGCTCTCGCCATTGCAACTAGTTGTCGTTGCCCTAAAGAAAGTTGTAATTCTGAACGTTCTAACCAATCATCAGGAATGTTCAGCAATTCTCGATAAGTTTCACTACGTTCAGTAATCACCTGTTTGGGTAGACGTTGTAGTATTAAAGGGTAAGCGATCGCTTCCCTGACATTCATACCCAAAAGTTTCGCCTCTTGAGGAACTAGCATTACCTCTCGGCGCAACTGAAAGACCGAAATGTTCTGAATATCTTGATTTTGCCAATAAATTTTGCCCTGAGTGGGCTCATTCAGGCGGTTCAAGAGGCGCAGTAGGGAACTTTTTCCAGCACCTGTAGGTCCGCTCAAGCAGACAAATTCGCCAGGGAAAATCTGGAAATAAATATCCGTTAAAACTGGTATTCCCTCAACAGGCCCCCGTCTTGGGGTGATTAAGCTTACCTGTTCTAAACACAGTTGGGAGGGTTGTCGATGAGTATTAGACAATTGTATCGATTGCCTTATATAGAATAATAAATTTCTCTAGAAATTTTTGTCTCAGGGAATCCCAAGAAATAAACTATCCAATTCACAGGAAAACACGACATAAAGATTTGTTTCTTCTACCTTCCCTGCTACCACTGCTTGACTGGAGGTTTTTTGATTTAGAAGTCCCTTAGGGGGGGATACTTAGTGATTAATCAATCCCTGCTGAAGAACTGTTACTATTGTCCATCCATCCATCAACAACAGCAATAGGGTAAATCCTAATAAAATCAGATACATCCAGGGTTGGGCTAAAGGGCGAATATCTTTTGTCTCAATTCCTGTTTGTGCTTCTACAAGCTTAACTAACCGGGTAAAACCTACCACTCGCATTGGTAGCAAGTAGGCTTTTTCTGATTCTTGGCTCAGGAAATAATAAACCAACCCCCCTTGACCAGTAGTTCGCATTTTTAAATCTCTCACTTCTGTCCAAGCTAATTCCCAACCTTGACGGAAAAACTTGGGCAACCAACTAGGATAGACTATTTTAATTTTTTCTTCATCTACAATTACCCGTTCACTCAAAACTCCCCACAGTGCAATTGCCCCTAAGCTAATTCCTAGCCACAGTAATCCCGGTGGTATAGCTGTTTGAGATGCCTGAGCCAAAAAAGGCAAAGGAACAGTCAGGGAGACGTAGAAGCTCAAAAGGGTAAGGCGAATTAAGGGAGAAATAGGAAATATGGCAGTATCTAATTGAACTTGTTCCCCTATTGTTGAATTTAATTGAGAGCTGCTTGCATCTGTTAAAAACTTTTTTTTATTTTTAGTAAGCTTCATATTATTTGACATTCCAGGTTACTTATTTTTGCTAATTTTAAAGTTGTTAGGGTTTGATGAGGGAGGATGCTTTATGTTGTTAAAGCACAAACCTAGCGGTGACCTGATTGAAGTACTGAGATCAGATGAACTTTCTAACCCCTGTCGCAGTGCCATAACGGGTAGAATTCAGGCAGGGGAAGAAATGCAAGACCCCGAATCGTTTTCTAAGTCAGAGCTAATTTTTCCCTCCGGTGAGTCCTTGCCTACTTGTTGGTTGGATGCTCATTATCGAGAACAGGAACTGAAAAAGCATAGTGTACCTCAAGTTGTTTGATAGAAAAATTAACTGTTGCTGTTGTTAGAAAAGTTTGAATTTGAGCGATAATTCTCTAGAGAGAAGGCTTTTACCTTCTCTCTAATTTTTAATACCAATTTTAACTTTCCGGTGTCCAAATAGTTTGAGCTTTATGACCCCAAAATCCGTCACATTTCGTAACGCGGACATCCCCTAAAACCTTAGTTTGGCAGGCTAAACGCAGATTAGTTGTGGGAGAATGGGGCGGTAGCGATCGCCTGGCTTGATCTTTCCAGTTAGGTTCTGAAACCTCTCCTTCGACTTTTACAGCACAAGTTCCGCAGCTGCCAATCCCTCTACAGTTAATTAGATCTGCTTTGCCGTTATAAAGAGCAACTCCATGTTCTAATAGCACTTTACGCAGATTGCTGCCTGGGCTACACTCAAAAGTCTTGCCCTGAGCTGTTACTTTAGGCATTGGCAATTTATCCCAGTTAAATTCAAAATTTTGTTCTTCTCTTTAGAATACATTTCTTGATAATTAACTCAAGTTATCTTTCCACATGACTTCGCAATCATCAAAGCCAATCTGGATTTACGATACAACCTTACGAGACGGTTCCCAGCGAGAAGGGCTGTCATTGTCTTTAGAAGACAAGTTGCGAATTGCTAGAGAACTAGACCAACTAGGCATTCCCTTCATTGAGGGAGGATGGCCAGGGGCAAATCCAAAAGATGTGCAATTTTTTTGGCAAATTAAAGAAGAAACCCTCAAACAAGCAGAAATTGTGGCGTTTTGTTCGACACGACGCCCTAATAAGACCGCTGCTGATGATCCAATGCTACAAGCTATTTTAGCAGCTGGTACTCGCTGGGTTACCATTTTCGGCAAGTCCTGGGATCTCCAGGTTACAGAAGGTCTAAACACCAGCTTGGTAGAAAACCTGGAAATGATTCAAGACACAATCGAATATCTCCGCAGTCAAAAGCGTAGGGTAATTTATGATGCTGAACATTGGTTTGATGGCTACAAAAACAATAGAGAGTATGCCCTCAAAACGCTGATGGTAGCCAAGGAAGCTGGTGCTCAATGGCTAGTCTTGTGCGATACCAATGGCGGAACCTTGCCCCACGAGGTAAGTCAAATTGTGCAAGAAGTGGTTGCAGAACTGGGATTAGGAAATCAAGATTCAGCACACTCTAGTGAATACCCAGATCCTAACTCTCCTGGGTTAGGTATTCACACTCACAACGACTCTGGAACAGCAGTAGCTAATGCCTTGGCAGCTGTTAGAGCCGGAGTTTGTATGGTGCAGGGTACAATTAACGGCTACGGTGAACGCTGTGGCAACGCTAACCTGTGTTCACTGATTCCTAATTTGCAGCTCAAGCTAGGGTATAACTGTTTTGAGTACGAGAAAATGGCGAGATTGACTCAAGCAAGTCGCTTAATTAGTGAAGTAGTCAATCTAGCTCCCGATGAACACGCACCCTTTGTTGGCCGTTCAGCTTTTGCTCATAAGGGAGGAATTCATGTCTCAGCCGTTGAACGTAACCCTCTCACCTACGAACATATTCAACCGGAACAGGTTGGTAACCAGCGCCGAATTCTGATTTCTGACCAGTCTGGGTTAAGTAATGTTATCGCCAAAGCTCTTAGCTTCGGACACGAACTTAATAAGCAAGATCCTACCTGTCGCCACATCCTAGAACGCCTCAAAAACCTGGAAAATGAAGGTTATCAATTTGAAGCAGCAGAAGCGAGTTTTGACCTGCTGATGCGTGAAGCTCTAGGATATCGCCAGCAGCCCTTTGAGCTGAAAGGCTTTCAGGTTCATTGTGATATGCTGCGAGGGACAGACATACCTTACAGTAATGCTACGGCAACGATTAAGGTAGCTGTTAAGGGTGAAGATATCTTAGAAGTTGCTGAAGGAAACGGGCCTGTCTCAGCTCTAGATGCAGCTTTGCGCAAAGCTTTAGTAAAATTTTATCCAGAGATTGCGGCGTTTCAGCTGGCAGACTACAAGGTTCGGATTCTTGATGGCGCAGCAGGTACATCTGCCAAAACTCGTGTTCTGGTAGAATCAAGCAATGGAGAGCAACGGTGGACCACCGTAGGGGTTTCTGCCAATATTCTCGAAGCCTCCTATCAAGCCGTTGTCGAGGGCATAGAGTATGGTCTACTGTTACAACATACAGCTGAGGCAATAGTAAAGTCTTCCGGTAGATAGATTCTTTATCGAGGGCTTAAGGAACAATTATCTAACCAGAAGCAGAAAGTCTTCAACCACCTTTTCTAAGTAAACAGTGCAAATTTTAGTTAAGTGTTTTTTAGCTGGGAATTGGTATTGAATACGACTTAATTACAGTTTTTTAAGGTCATCAGGAGATTGATAGTAGTAATTACCGTACATAAAACCAAAAAGGGCTTGCAATCTTACCCCAAAATGCGCTAAAAATAGATGTATATGCTTCCCTGCCGTGCAGAACTCTACGGGTCGGCGCAAAGTCAGAATTGGGAAGTGTTTAAGTCCAAGCATTTGCAAAAGTTATCTATAAAGTTCTTGAGAGTATGACTCAACAAGTTGCTCACCCGATGGTGAAGTTCCAAAACCAAGTGCGTTCCCTAGTGGAATCTAGAATTATTAAGCCCAGTGATAGGCTTTGGAAAATATCTTTGCTCTATGGCGATAAATGGTCTTACTGGAAAAAGGAGTTACTGGAATTCGGCTTTACTATGCAAGATTCAATTGGCGAGTTACTAGCAGTAGAAGCTTGGGACGAAGACGTAGAATAGCGACAACAAGTTAGCTAAATTTAAATCTCATCCCTCAGTTTTCCCTATTTTGAGAACCTGTTGAGGGCTAGTTGCTGATTAGAAAGTTAGTTTATCTAGGCAAGCTATCATTGCTTGCGATAGTTCCTGGGCAGTTTGGTAGCGCTCACGCACTTTCCGCCGACAGGCTTTGTCTATAACCTCCTGTAGAGGTGGAGCTATAGTTGGCACACTTGACAGGTCAAATCCATATTCTGAGCCAATCCGGCGATAAAACTTAATAGGAGCAGTCCCTGAGAGCAAAAAGATTAAGGTCGGACCAATGGCATAAAGGTCAGACTGAGTGCAAGGTTGACCCAGGTCTTGTTCTGGGGCACTGTAGCCTTCAGCACCAATGCGGGTTCCTGGTATTGTGCTGATTTCCTTGACAGCACCAAAGTCAAGGACAACGATCCGATTATCGCGGTAGCAAACCATTAAGTTAGCGGGCTTAATATCCCGATGAACCAGTGGTGGCTGCCAAGAGTGGATATATTCTAGGACTTGACAGGTCTGAATCATCCATTCAATGGCCTGTTTTGGTGTAACGGTACCTCTTGTCAGAATAAACTGCTCCAAGTCTTGACCGTGGATTAATTCCATTGCCAAATATTTTTTATCGTCTTCGACGAAAAAGTCATAGTACTTGGGGATTCCAGGATGATTGAGAGCCTCTAGAGTGTTAGCCTCTCGTTCAAACAGTTCTTGGGCCTTGGACAATCCAGCCATGTCTGCGTTCATTTCCTTAAGTACCAGCAAACGAGGGTTTTCACCAACGCTTCCGGCTTTGTCCCAGGCAAGGTAGGTGGTACCCATTCCGCCCTTGCCTAAAGTCCGCAAGATGTTATAGTGGCGAATTACTTGCTCTATCGATACTAAGAGTTGACCGCAGTGAATGCAAAATAAGTTATTAGGAGAATTATCTTGGTGAGTACAATTTTCTGACTGAGGTAGAGTAGCGAAGCAATCCTCTTCTAGTGGCGAGGTAGCTGCCCGAGCAGAACTGACAGATGACTTAATCTGGAATTTCAGCACTGGACCCTCTCGCGACAGTCTAATTAGGGCTTCGTTAGATATTATTCCCTGAGGTGTTAAGACACCGTTGAGGAAAGTACCGTTTGTACCCTGGTTAACTAGCTGCCAAGAATTACCAGATCCAGATGTTGCTCTTAGCTCTAAGTGGTAACGTGACACTAAAGGGTCATCGAGAACCACATCATTATCAGGAGAACGACCAATCCGAATGGTTGATTGGTCGGGGAAACTCCACTGGGGCGGCGGGTTAGATACCTGAGGATGCAAAAGGGTCAACCTGACCATAATTGAGTAGGGAAACCACCAAACTATATTTTCTATCTTGGCAAAATGCCCTGCACTTTCTCTAAAATAGACGCTGTTGCTCAAAATTTGGTCGCACCTTCACCCGAACAAGTATGGCGGTGATATTATCGTGACCATTATGTTCATTAGCAAGGTCAATTAACCCCAGCATCCCTTGATCTAGGTTGGCGCGGGAACTAAGTAAGGGTGCTAAGTGAGTTTGCCAATGAGTCTCTAGGAGGTCATTATCAGAAAGACCATCGGAGCAAAGGAGAAATAAAGTATCCTCGTTGAGTTCCATGTATTGCACATCAGGCTCGACGTACTGGTTACTACGCGGTCCAAGGGCTTGAGTTAGCTGATAAGCATCGGGGCGAGAGTAAGCATCCTTGGGTGTTACACCCCGAATGATTTCTCTTTGACCTACTTCATGATCTACTGTCACCAGTTCTAGACCTCGTTTGCGCGTCAGTCGATAGAGACGACTATCTCCTACATGAGCAATTACAGCATTCGTCTTTTCAATCAAGATCATTACCAAAGTTGTGCCCATGCGGCGACTACCAGAGCGAGCATCGTTTTGGTTTACCTCATAAATTGTTTGGTTAGCTAGATGTATAGCCTCACGTACACTGTCTTCATTAGGTAGTTTGTCTTGCCAATTTTCCTGAAAGTAGCGTTTGATTGTTTCAACTGCCATGGCGCTGGCAACTTCTCCTCCATCATGTCCCCCCATACCATCACAGAGAATGTAAAGACCGCGAGCTTGTAGAACTCTTCCTAAGGGAGTCTCTCGTTTTTCGAGGTGGGTTTCAATGCCAAAGTAATCCTCATTATGTTCCCTTTGATGACCAATATCTGTACAGCCAGAGTCATCAAGGCTTAGCAACTGCATTGGCAGAATCACAGTTGGTAAATCATCACCTTCGTTTTGGAAATTGGTTTGCCCAGCTTCTAGATTTTCAAAATTGCCAAAACCTTCTTCCTCTAGTTTGTCACCAGGAGCAGGGAACGATGTTGTTGTTTGTAAAGAGCGAGCAATGTCTTCTAAATGCTCTCTTAATTCCTGAACCGTTGTGAGTTCGTTGTCGCACAACTTCTGAAAAACCACTGCTAAAGGAGCAATTTGTGTCCGCTGGGACTGCTTGAATAAAGCCTGCCACATCTGACCCAAATCCTTGAGTGTTAACTGTTGCGTTTCTATTTCCGGATACAGGCACACCAAACCCAGTACAAGATCTTCATCTACCCGAAGGTTATCCATCTCCAAAAGACTCTGGCGACAATACCAAGGCTCCAGTGCTTCCCAGAGTAAGGCTATTTCATCAAGCCAGTAGAGAGTCTGTAACGGAGAAAGCTCTTCATTTCCCCAGAGTTCGCTCAGAAGCTGCCAGTTAGAACGGTTTTCAAGTAACACCACGGCTTCTCCTTCATGTTGCCAGGCATCATGAACTTCTGGCATAGTTGGGTAGTAAGATTCCTGGAGAGATAAATAGGGTCTGGCAATCTCGGGAATACCTAGAACTTTCCAGGAGTTTGACGAATTTGGAGAAGATGGAATATCTGATGAATCAGGATCAGAGGAGTCGCTATACTTTTGGGTTGTCAGCGCTTCTAACAGAGACTTCTGTAAAGGCTGGCAGTCCAAAACTTCGACCGAACCACCCCAGGAACTAGCTAAACCATTAGGGTTAGAAGTCCTTTTCGCTCTAATCTCTTTTAGACGCCGGGGTTCTAAAAGTAGGTAACGTTGTTGAGGATCTAGGTAAACAGCATTTTCTCTAGATGAGGAAGAATTTTCCCGCTCTTGATTAAGGCTGATAGGGACTTTGACTTGCTCTTCTTTGTCTTGCTTATTTGACCGTAAAGGACTTGATAACGGTTGCGTAACCGGATCATCAGCCATACCCTCGTTGTTTGCCGTAGTTGAAACCTGGGTTGCGGTAGCATCAGGAGACGCTGACTCATCAACTGGAGAACAATTGGAAACCGACGAAGGCAAAGCTGTTTCTTGTGGTGAAAATTCACTGGCTATGTCACTGTCTACTAACTCTGCTTCTGGAGATGCTTCTTGATAGGGAACTGACATAGCATTTGATTCTTCAGCAATTATTGCCGACCAAACTGTACCGGTAAAAGTACTGCAATTGTGGCAAGTTTCGGCATAAATTGGCACTTGGGTGCCACACTCATGACAAGTTTTATGGGTTAGGGAAGTTCCGCATCTTTGACAAAACTTATTGTTATTGGGGTTTTCAAACTGACACTGGGGACAAATTAACATAACAGAACTTCCTCAATTTCTGTCAAGGTTTCTATACTGAGGTGGTATATGAGCTGACTGCCATCTAGTCTGCCACGTCGAATCCTAAGGTGCAGCTTTTGACGTTAACTCACTTAGAGATGAGTTTAAGCTCGAAGGGAGCTAGCCAGCCTTGGACTTTTTGCCCAACTCTGAATCAATATGGGAATTTACTCTGCTGTTTAGTCTAAAAAATGCTTGCACAATCGCAAAATTAGCAAATAATCCTGATTATGAAATGGTTTCGAGCCAAGTAGATGCTACCTAGTTAAGGGTATTGGGGTTTTTCATCACTCTTTTACGAGGATTCAGGTGTTGTTGCTGTCAGTCAACTGTTGCTAGTCTTTCGTTGGACAGCTTAAAGTTGATTAAGTATTTGCCACCTCTGGTTTCCCAATACTAATCTTGTCTTAAGATTAGCAGTTCTGTAGTTGCCAATCAGGGAGTAGGAGGTAGAAATTAGGAAGTAAGGATGTCTGTGTAAGGGTTTAGGAGTAATGACTCTCAACCCAGGATTAAAAACATTTTCCCTTTCCCCCTACCTTTAAACGACATACTCCCATCAAACTTTTTGGAAGTAATTCGCTCCTAGTCAATTCTGACCCGGAAACGCACAAATCCTAGATTGTTTGGGGCTTGGTTAGAAATATCTCCTAGCTTCACAACCACTGCTCCGTTAAGATTTTTTGGGTCAGAGCAGGGGGGAACACTGAATAAGGGATTACTAACATCTAGCTTTGAGATAAAAATTGGCGTAACGTCTTTAAGCTGATCCGGAAGATCCAAGAAAATACTGCCACTAATAAAAGTAGTTCCCAGGGGGATTAAATCACAGAGCAATATGCCAGTTGTCGGTTGCTTGCCATCAGAGGCAAAATAGACAGTATACTCAATTTCGTCACCACTTTGCAAGAGCAAGTCTGAACCTAGCTCAGGAATGCCGGTAATTCTTCCGTTAGGAAGTTGAGACCAACTAGGGGCATTGTCATTGGCATCATTTGGATCATCAACGAAGCTAGAGAAGTCAACATTGCTAATTGGTATTCCGTTTCTTGTCACATTGGTAATGCGCTTGACCAAGCGCAAGTTCGGACCTGCCAAGACAGGCGGTGCAGAGAAATCCAATAAAGTAAGCTCACTATTGTTGTTGGGGTTCCCATCATTATCATTATTCGAGTCGCCGCCGTCATTATCAGGATTTGTACTGTTGGTTGAGAGGTCAGTAGTTGGAATACCAGAAGGACTTTGGGCCGTACCTATAACCTGATTGGTTAACGGCTCAAGATTTGCACCAGGGGTAACGGTGATTACTAACTCAATAGTTTCTGCCTGACCAACAGCTAAGGTATCGGCACCACTCAGCAAATTTGTATCATTAATGCCATCAAAGTTGCCATTAGCCGTTAAGTTGCCGCTAGTGCTGCTTAGACTGTTGACTGTCAAAGGTATACCGCCAAAATTTTCGGCAAAGTTTTCCGTAACCTGAAGATTATTGAGGGGTACATTACCGAAGTTTTCTACTACGATACTATAGGTGATTTGGAAATTACCGTTTTCTAAGTTCTCTAGAGATGTCACATCCTTTGCAACACCAATCAAGGGATTTTCCCTGATTTCTAAGGGGGTGGGGTTAGGAAATCCCACTATTGGAATAAAATCTGAAAACAGGTTAGGACCACCGAAGCCATCAGGAATTCCACTGACGACGGCTTGATTATTTACTGTGCCAACTGGCGCGTTTGCTGGAACTTGAACCTGCACACTGATAATCGTTTCTGTGTCAGCAGGAAGAGTTACACCTGTAATTTCCAAAGTTTGAGTTCCAGCATAGTTATTAGGAGTGCCACCTAAACTATCACTGAGGCTTCCAGCTACAAAAGTTCGTGTATCAGGCAAAATATCGGTAAATGTCAAGTTGGGAAAAGAAAATGGACTTCTGTTGGCGATGCGATAGGTGTAGGTAACTATCTCCCCGGCAACAACTATTCTTGGCTCAACATCTTTTGCTATTCTTGGCGCAAAGGAACATGAGGCACCGTCATTTCGGGCAGCTGGTTGGGTAAGGTTGACTTCAGTAAATTTCCCAGTTCCTGGAGCACTAATAGTACCAACATCAACCTGGAAAAAAGACACAGGCAATCCCTCCTGCCGAGTTTGGTAGGCGAAAAATTCACCGAACCCGTTAAAGAAAGTTCCACCAATAACGCCGTCAGGTACAACTGTGGGAGGAGGTAAAGCTCTAACTTGACCAGTAGTAGGATCAATAGCAACAGCAGTTCCCCCGATTACGTCAAAGCCATAAAGCTGGTTATCAAGTGGATTGAAGGCAAAGTCAGCTACATCAACCTGCTGTGAGAGAGGAATAATCTCAACCACAGTTGGCGTATTCCCCAAAACACTTATCCTCAGTATTTCATTTGTCTGTGCGCTATTAATGAAGTAGTTACCCTCTCTGTCAATACCACCGGCAAAAAAGGTCGCCCCTGGTAGTAAGTTGGGAAAATTGGCAGGTACTCCTAATGGAACAGGTGGTGAATCTCGACCAATTCGATAAACTACCTCAGTGTCAGGATTGATACCGTAGATGAAGCCATCTTGAAGATTGAAGGCAATGGCGTTGTACTTTATATCTGGGTCACTGCCGATTGCGGCAATGGGTTCTAGAACAAATGTACCTTGGTTAGTGTCAAGGATGTTGAGTTCGGTTGCACCATCCACTTGTAGTGAACGGCTAACGTAGATGTTGTTATCACAGACAAAAGGATTCTGTGCTAAAGCAATAGGGGTGTAAGCGAAAGTCGTTAAACAGGTGAAGCTGCTAATCAAGCCGAACCAGTGGCGTCTTAATTTAGCTGTGATTAAATGAGCAGAAGTATGAGCTAATTTAAGAAAAGCAGTGGTTGTTCTCTTCTCTATTTGCCTTCCCAATTGGTAGTAGTGGTGATGCACTAGCTTCAGTCTCCCGTAGGTTCTAGTTGCAGGCCTGATGCTTGGTAAGCATAACGACCAAAACTCCAATTTTATTTTTGTAGAAAAAAATATCAAGTCATACTTTTTTCCCTTAAATTTGCCTCAGTTCAAAACTTGCTTACTTTCCATTAAAAAAGTTGAATTGTACAACTAATAAATAACAATTGAAAGTGAAGTCACCCCACCTGGCAGGGCAACTTCGGTATAAGTTCCAAGTAACAAAAAAGGTAACAAAAAAGATTATTCGATTCTGACCCGGAAGCGTACAAACCCAACGTTGTTTGGTCTGTTGCTTGGAACATCTCCTAGTTCTACTAGCACTGCCCCGTTAGAATTATTCGGGTCAGAACAAGGAGGAGAACTAAAGGGAGGATTGAGATTGAGATTAGAGACAAAATTAGGTGTTGGGTTACCCAGGGCTGCTGGTAAGTTTAAGGCAATACTTCCAGCCACAAAGTTTGTCCCCTCCGGAATGGGGTCGCAGAGTTTGACATTAGTTACTGGCTGAGCGCCATCAGATATGAAGTAGACAGTATACTCTACTTCGTCACCACTTTGTAAAGGGTTATTTTGTTCAATTTGAATAACACCTGTGGGGGTAAGTCCAGCTGTGTTGATGTCAGCTGCTACATCTGAATCATTGATAAAGCTACCGAAGTTGACATTCCCAATCGGTTGTCCACCTCTGCGCGCATCTGTAATTCGCTTAAGTAAACGCAGATTTGGTTGAAACCTCAGAACAGTTGGGTCGTCTTCTCCTGGCTCATTGGCA